>CAVFPQ010000025.1:0-21967 GCA_963624415.1 Acutalibacteraceae bacterium
TGGGAGATTTTTCGGCGAGAAACCAATACTTCGTTGTCAGTGCGTGGCTTTAGCTTGTCGCCGTTTTTCATATATTTTTCACATATAAATACTATGATGTACTTGATTTGTTAACGAAATGTTAGTAAAATATGGATATTGTTCAGTACTAATCGCTGAATGCCGATTGCAAATTTTCATTAGCCCAACCCCGATCACTTTTCATATCTGTAAAGCTACTCTCTTAAAGAAGGCATACAATGCAAATATTCAACTGCCACGTTCACACCCACAACTCACCGGACTCCATGGCAAGTCCCGAAGAAAATTCAACAGAAGCAATACAAGCCGGGCTTATCGGTTACGCCGTCACCGATCACTGCGACTTCCCTTTCCCCGATCCCGATCTTATGGAACAAGCACTGCTTCTTACTGCAAAAGAAACCGAGGAGCAGCGACAAAAACACCCCGAAATAAAAATTCTTACCGGAATAGAGCTTGCCGAAGCTGTGTGGGACAAATCATACGAACACAGATTTTCATCACTTTATGACTGGGATATAATTATGGGTTCTGTTCATGCCGTAAGAATGAAAGGGCATGAGGAATATTTTTCGGTAATTGATTTTTCAAAGGTCACTGACGAATTTATCACACAGTATCTCAATCAATATTTTGCAGACCTTGAAGAGACTGCCGAGACTGCCGATTATGACTCTCTCAGCCATCTGACAGTGCCGCTCAGATACATAGTCGGCAAATATAAACGCAGTGTGGATTTAAGCATATGGAACGAATTCATTGACAATATTCTCCTGTCCGTTATCAGACGGCAAAAGTCGCTTGAGCTTAACACATCCGGCTATTGCGGCGACAAACCGTATTTTATGCCCGATGTGAAAATAATCGAAAGATACACAGAGCTCGGCGGACGCGATTTTACGATAGGCTCGGATGCGCATATTCCCGCAAACATGACATGCGGACTAAACGAAGGTGTAAATCTTCTTAGATCACACAATATTCACACGCTTAATTATTACGAAAAAAGAAAAAAGATTACATATAACATAGATTAGGAGCAACAGAAAATGACAAGCATAGTTGACAAACTGATTACAAAAGACGAAATGCTCGGCAGAGTCGAAAAAATGAACTCGTTCGGTCCTCGTCTTACCGGCAACAAAGCACACAAGGAATTTATAAAATATCTCAAGGATGAAATTAACGCACTCGGCATAAACACATATTCCGATCCGTATTATTTTGACAGATGGGAAGAAAAGAACTCCTCACTCGTCATAAATTACGACGACGGCGACAAAGAAGTGCATATTTCTTCCGTATTCCCCTACTCCGGCGAAACCGAGGACGAGGGAGTCACTGCCGATCTTGTCTATATAACGGATCAGCGTCTCGGCTTCTGGGGCACTACCGGAAGAATTGCGGTTGTTAAAATCAACGAGATGAATGTTCTTCCGAGCACAATCGCATTTCACATAAGAAGAAGACAGCCCGAGACGGCTTCAATCCCCGAAAAATATGACGGACCTGTCGCCACGTCATTTGTTAACTTTCCCTTCCTTCAGAATGCCAAATTAGCCGGATGCAGAGGTGTTATCTGCGTATGGGACGGCATGTCAAACGATATGATTGAAGGGCAGTATCTCCCCTTTATTCTCGATTATCAGGGACTGCCCTGCGTATGGGTTAACGCCACAGACGGACAGACAATCATAGGCGCGGCCAAAAACGGCGAGACGGCTACCCTTACCCTTACTGCCGAAAAAGAAAAACACTGCGAGACAGAGTCGTTCTATTGCATTCTGCCGGGCAAAAACACATCGGAAGCGATTATCATAAACACACATACCGACGGCACAAACTGCATCGAAGAAAACGGCCCGATTGCAATGCTCTCACTGCTTAAATATTACAAAGACAAAGAGCTTGACCGCACACTGATATTTGTGTTTGCGACAGGTCATTTCAGACTGCCCGATTTTAAGACAATAGCCGGCGGCGGTGTTCAGGCTACATCAAAATGGCTTGCGGCACATACAGACCTTTGGGACGGCAAGAAAGGGCATGTTAAGGCTGTTGCGTGTGTTTCAATCGAACATCTCGGCAGTGTAATGTGGAAGGACAGAATGGGCGTTTACGAAAAAGTCGGCGATGTTGAAACCGAGCTTGTATACACCGGCAACAAGACGCTTGACGATATTTATTACAGATGCCTCGAGGGCAGAGAAAAGGTTAACACCGTCACACTCAGAGGACACAACTTCCTGCATTTCGGCGAGGGACAGCCTCCGTTTAACTGCGGTATTCCCGAAATTTCTCTTGTCACCGCTCCCGACTGCCTTACGGTTGTAAGCGAAAATCACGAAATGGACAAGTTCGACATTGACCTTATGTACGAGCAGACTGATACGTTCCTCAAAATCGTTGACACCCTTCTGCCGATGACAGCCGACCAAATAGGCAAATGTGACGGTTACTCATGGGTTTTCAAGGACGGCAAACCGCCGATTTACAGAACAGTTGAAAAGCTAATCAAAAAATAAGAAAAAAGCAGAAACTTTGTTTGCGGCAGGATTACCGTTCAAAAAAAACTTTAATATCCGCGAAACTTTTGCCTCTTCACAGATTACCGTGAAGAGGCACTTTCTTTTATCGGATGTTCAAATTTATTTTATAATCCGCAAAAATATAACCCCCCGACAGCGTAATAACGATGCCGAGGGATTTTTTTACTTAAAGAAAAGCTTTAGATTTTCTTGGATTCCCAGCCCTTGAAGATGTCGTCGAACTTATAGACGTTATGCTCATCCTCGGAGTGGTTGTTGTACCATACCTGTGCAAAGAAGGGGTTGGTCTTTGCGATTTCATCATAGTTCCAGACCTTTTCGGGAAGGAAGCACTCGGGGCACCAGTGACCGCCGAGAAGGATAAGATTGGGGCTTGCTTCGAACTCAGCGCCGCAGCAGCCGCACTTCCAGCGAAGCTTTGTGACAAGGTCGCCCTTCTTCATCTTTTTGGAGAGAAGCTCGCCGCCTCTGAATTCGGCAGCCTTCTTCATATCCTCAAGATCGAGCTCGGATGTGGGCTTTGACTCATCATAGCCGTGATCAAGCTTGAACTGTTCAGCCGCTGAATTGTCTTTATCGGGGCTTTCGAGCTTAAACTGCTCCCACTTTGAGGGAATCTTGAGATAGTCGGAATATGAACCGTAGTAAGCGGAAAGTCTGACGGGATCCTTTGTCTTTATCCAGTCAAGTGTGCCCCATTTCTCGGTCATTGCGATCTTCTTCATGAAGGGCTTTGCGCAAGCACCGATAAGCTTTTTGAAGGGAATGTACTTGGGCATTCTGAAATAAAATTCGCACTGGCTTGCAAGGTAGTCAAAATAATCCTTAACGGGCATATTTGCACGGAAATGGAGATACTCTTCAAGAACGTCACCGTCCGCATAATACTGACCGTGGAAGTTTTTGATTGTGAACCAGTTGGGGTCAAACAGCGTCTTGGGAGAGCCGAGACCTATGCAGCCGAGAAGAAGCTCTTCAAACTCAAAGTTTGTAAGACGATACTGCTTGCCCGAGCCGATATTATAAAATCTTCTCCAGAAATCTTCGGGGAGATCCGTTGTAACGAAATTGCTCATAAGACGGCCGGAATCTTCAACTGTGCACCACTCAAGCATACCGTTAAGGGGTACATGGTACATGATGGGTTCCATATTATGAAGGATAGCGGGATAGAGAATACCGGACTGACGCATTACGCACCAGTGCTTTATTCCGCTTTCTACGAATACACGCTCTGCCATAACCTTTGAAATAGCATAGTGGTCATAAACGGAAACCTTAATCGGGTCACCGCAGCGGCCCCAGTGAATGGGATAGTTTCTGTCACCTGTCTCGGCAACAGAGCCGACGTAGCAGACCTTTATATCATCGGCATTTGGCTGAGCAAGAACAGCCTTGCAGATATTTTCAGCAGCGCCGACATTGACTTTTCTTGTTGTGTAGGGCTTATAGTCAGCCTGAGGGGATACCATACCGCCGATGTGAAGAACATAGTCACATCCGGTTATGCCCTTGAGGATTGAATCATAATCAAGGAAGTCGCCCCATATAATTTCAACATTCTTTTTGCCCATATAAGGCATAAGAAGCTGTTTGTTTTTGTCACTGGGTCTTGCAAGGAAGTTGATTTTTACATCCTTCTGCTTATAAAGTTCTTTGAATGCCGCCCAGCCCATTGTGCCTGAGCCGCCGGTGAGAAATACTGTTTTCAATTAGAGTTCCTCCTCTTTGATATTTTCCTGTTAATTTTATAACATTTATCGCGAGTTGTCTATACAAAAATTACAAACTTGAAATAAATTTACTTTTCGTTAAAAAACAGGTCGCATTTTGACAAAAAAATAACAAGCTAAGAGCAAAGCAAGACAACACATAAAGCCGCAAATCAACGCTAACCGATAATTAATAATTTATAATTAACAATTTCGGAAATCATGCGGACTTGATTTATAAAGGCTCCGCAGATTTCAGGGTTTATTTAATTCGATAAGATTACTGTTTGCGAAGCTTTATAATCCAAGGCACACAGTGCCTTCCGACATTATGCATTATGCATTCTGCATTCTGCATTCGATTTCTGCATTATCTCGACTTTCTGACCACTGCCCCCCAAATCATTGCTAATTGCTGATTTCTAACTGCTAATTAAAAACAGGCTGCCGAAGTTAGTCGACAGCCTTAGTTTTTGTTATTATATTATTATGTTATCGAATTATAAAACTGCAGTTATGATATTTTTGAGAAGCTTAACCGCGTTCTTTGCGAGCGGACGGATATCGAATGTTTCGATAAGAGCGGATACAAGCTGCATCATATCCATAAGCGTATCAATAACACTGCCGAGAATAATCGCAAATTGTGCCTGAATCTCAGACATACCGCCTTCGCATTCGGAGATGAGAGAACCTTCTTTAAGTGTCATAGCGGCAACGGTAATTCTCTCGGTTGTGTATGTGGAAAGATCGCTCTCATCAAGCTCGATAAGCTTTACGCCTCTGCTGTAAATCTTGCTGTAGCTGTGGAATGTCTCACCTGCTGTGTTAACGAGATCGAGTGTGTTGTATGTGCCGTCAGCGTTTGCTTCGTCGGCGGTAAGAGTGAGTGAGAAGTCATTTACATGGTCGTGACCGCTGAAAATAGCCTTAACATCGCCCATTTTGAGCATTTCATCAGCTTCGCCGTAGTTGTAGTAACCGGGGCAGGGCAGCTCACCGATATACGGATCTTTGAATTTATGGAACTTGGGAAGGAAGGAATAGCTCTGTCCTTCAATATCCTTGCCGATATGTTCACTTACGGAATAAAGAGAAATATCTGATTTGCACCAGCCCTCTTCAAGTGCGTCATTGCAGATAATGTGCTGGAAAACGAGTGAAGGAACAACCTCGCCGCCGTTTTCTTCTTTAAGCTCTTCGGCAACGCTCTTGTACCACTCTATCTGATCGGCATGAACACAGTCATAAACACCATTGCCGTTTTCGTCACGGGTGTACATATTTGAGTCAAGAACAAAGACATTGTAAGCAACCTTTGTGCCGTCGGAGCTGAGTACTGTAAGGTTATGGTTGCCGACACCGGTAAGATCGGAGCCGTCAGCCGCCGCAGCATCAAAACCGAGGAAATACTGTCCGCCGTATTTTACATACATGGGCCAGAGCTCTTCACGTGTGTAGTCCTGCTCGGCATCGTGGTTGCCGAATGTGGCTGTGAAATAAGTCTTGGCATTAACGAAAATATCGCAGATTTCTTTGATGGAAGCTTCTTTGTTTTCTTTTGAAGATACGGTGTTGTCGCCGCCGAGAACAACAAGGTCGGGCTGATACTCCGCCAGAACCTCTTTTATAAACTGCTTTGAAGCGGCAACCATGGGATAGTCATCCTGAATATCTGTAAGATGGATAATCTTAAATTTGCCGTCCGCATTGAACTGAAGCTGATATTTGTCGTTTTCGCTGTCATACACAGTGGCGGCCGACACCGACATAACGGTGCCTAATATCATAAGGACGGAGAGTAAAACGGAAATGATCTTTTTAGTCATTATAAATCCTCCTGCAAAGTTATTCAGTTAGATGATATCACAAATAAAGTTAAATATCAAGTCTGAATTATATGAATTATGTTCTGTTTCCTTTGAAAAAAGGCGGGTAATTTCGAAAAATGTCAGGTAAGAGTCTGCGGCAAGGTCAACGCACAATTTTACGCTTAAAGAAATAAACAATGCCGTTATATATCCGTCCGAAAAATTTATGCCTTTAAGCCAATAACGATAGATAAGATAACGAATAAAAGCTATGACCTGATTTTTATCAATCGGCTTTTCGTCTGTTTTTTCGGGAGCGGACAGAGCATTTTGCCAGTCACCTTCAAGAATTTCGCTTTCTGTCAGAATTAACTGTCTTATTTCGGGCAAATATTTTTTTATGTTTTCAAACTCGTTTTTATGCTCGGCAAAGGCCTTTTTGTAATCGTCCGATGTGCAGTGTGAACAGTCATTGTCCGTCACAAAAAGCGAAAGATGCAATAAGCCGTTCAAAAGAGTGTCAATGTCATAATCCGAAAAATCGGTTGAGAGCAAAAAGCTTCGTGAAGTGATGAGTGCCGACATAAGGCTGTCGTCCCCATTATAAACGGGGGTCGGATATTCGTCTTCGCAAAAATCGGAGTTATACACTTCCCTTGCGACTGCGGGACACGACAGTGACGGACATTTTTCGGTAAAGCCGTCATATTCCTCAACAAAAAGCGGATGCAGTCGGCACACCTCGGGCGTGTTTTCATAGGAATAAGCAAGACGCAGATCACAAAGATTTCTGTCATTCAGAAACGGACAGCGTCTGTTATTAAGCTTTAAGCATCTGTCGCCGTCGGAATCTGTCATGACAAAATCAGCACCCGATTTGCCGTACATCATGTGTGACTGCAGAAACGACACATCGGTATCGTTCAAAACAATCTCCCACTTTGCACAGCACGTGTCCGGACACGAGCTCATCAGGCACTGAGAGGTATAATAAAATTTGGGATAATATTCGTTCATTTTGCCTCCGTTATAATCTGAAACCGGCAGTAAAGCGAAAAAAGGCAAATAGCAGTGACGTTGTTTGACAATTAACAATTAACAATGTCGGAAGGCACGATGTGCCTTGGATTGCATGGCTTCGCAAGGTTATGGTTACTTAATATAATCGGGCTTTTATGTTGCGTATCATAGCTAAAAATCAAAGAGACGCCTTTGTTCCGGGCGTCCCACTTGATAAGCAAAATTAACTTTTATATGGAAATTTCCATAGCGATATTATAGAGATCGAGATCGATATGCTTCTTCATTTCGAGAGCTTCAACTATGTCATAGTCAACAATTTCGTTCTTCTGCATACCGACAACACGGTTGCCGATGCCGTCAAGGATAAGATGTGCGGCACGTGAGCCCATTCTGCTGGCGGCTACACGGTCTTTTACCGTGGGTGAACCGCCGCGCTGTACGTGACCGAGCACACATGCACGGCTCTCAACACCGAGCTGTGCTTCAATTGCCTTTGCAAGTCCGTCTACACCGTCAATTCCCTTTTCGGTAAGCTTGTCTTTTACGCCCTCCGCAACCATTATTATAAAATGGCGTTTGCCTGTGGCCTGTGTTCTCTTCATTCTGTCGATAACGTCCTTCTGAACGTCAAAATCGATTTCGGGAATAAGAATAGCGGTAGCGCCTACTGCGATGCCTGCGTTAAGAGCAAGATAGCCTGCTCTGCGTCCCATGACTTCGACAACCGTGCAGCGGTCATGCGATTCGCTTGTGTCTCTTATTCTGTCAACCATTTCCTGAATGGTATTAAGGCAGGTATCATAGCCGATTGTGTAGTCACAGCATGCGATATCATTGTCGATTGTGCCGGGAATGCCGACGCAGTTTACGCCTCTGACACTCAGATCTCTTGCGCCTCTGAATGAGCCGTCACCGCCGATTACGACAATGCCTTCCATTTCGTTCTGACGGCAGACCTTAATTGCCTGCTGCATGCCTTCTTCTGTGCAGAAGGTCTTGCTTCTTGCGGAATAGAGTATTGTGCCGCCGCGATGAATTATATCGGAAACGCTTCTGATATTCATCTCGTACATATCGTTCTCCATAAGTCCCGCGTAGCCGCGACGGATACCGAGAACTCTTACGCCGTTTTCACAGCCTGTTCTTACAACCGCTCTTATGGCGGCATTCATTCCGGGAGCGTCGCCGCCGCTTGTTAAAACACCAATGGTCTTCATATATTTGTCCTCCGTGTTATCTGAATATACCTATTTATAATAAAGTGTTAAAGTGTTGTTGTCAATAAAAATTTTGAGAAAATCAACCTGCTTAATCAAATTTTTACAACTACATTCGGCTCAGACAGAAGTTTTTTGAGTCCCTTAATAAGATTGGGATTATTCTCTATAAACAGATTTGTCGAGAAATCATATTTCTTTTCATCGTTATAATAGAGATATACGGGAATTTTGCCCGGGAAAATTCTGCACATCTTTTTTGCCTTTTCGGTTTCATCCGCATTTTTCGAAGCGACCTTCAAGAAAACGCACTGCTTTGATTTTTTTGCCGGTTCTGCCTTTTTTTGTGTCGGCTCGGGCTTAGGTGTCGGGGTGTATGCCATATCAAGATCATCGGGCGGAGCGGAGGATTCATCTGCGGGCGGAATATCGGGATGGAATGTCGAAAACGCACTCTTTCTTGTCTTGAAGTCCTTTTCGGGAAGCTTGTAGTTTTCGAGAACCGCCTCATCATCCGGAATTTCGGCAAGCGGAACAACATCCTCACAGAGAAGCTTCGGCACTTCATCGTCACTGAGTGAAAGTCTGGCATTCATAAGAACAATTTCATCTTCAACGAAGTATTTGCCGCACTTGTCGTAAGTTTTGGGGAATACAAGCACATCAATCGAGCCGTAGACATCCTGAATTGTCAGAAACGCCATTGTGGTATTGTTCTTTGTAATCTTCTTGCGGACTGTCGAAAGAATGCACAGAATGCGTATTCTGTCATTGTTCTGATACGGTGAATCGGGATCATCGAGTGACGACGCCGAAAGATCGGACGTTTTGGCGGAGTGCAGAAGATTAGACAGTCTCAAATGTTCAGCCATGGGGTGACCGGACATATAAAGTCCCGTGGTGAGCTTTTCGTTCATCAGCTTTTCTTTTGCGGGCATTTCGGGAACATCGGGGGCTTTTATTTCAACGGATTTCGCAAGCTCGGAGCCGAAGTCGAAAAGCCCTATCTGCCCTTCGATTTTGCTCTTTTTGTCATTTTCGAGCGAGAGCAGAATTTCATCTATCATTAAGAGCATCTGATTTCTGTTAAGACCGAAGCAGTCACACGCACCGCTCTTTATAAGGTTTTCGAGCGCACGCTTGTTAAGCTCCTTGCCGTAGCAGCGCTGACAGAATTCATTGAAGCTCTTGTACGGGCCGCTCTCTTCACGCTCTTTGAGAATAACCTGTATTATGCCGCTGCCGAGGTTTTTGATTGCGAGCAGACCGAAACGGACATTGTCGCCGACAACGGTGAATTTTTCTTCGGATTCGTTGACGCTCGGGGGCAAAACCTGAAAGCCGAGCCCCGTCTGACACTCGTTTATGTATCCGACAACTTTATCTGTGTTGTCAAGAACACTGGTAAGCATAGCCGCCATAAATTCCTGCGGATAATATCTGCGAAGCCATGCAGTGCGGTATGTAACAAGAGCATATGCCGCCGAGTGGGATTTGTTGAAGGCGTATGACGCAAACGATGCCATATCATCAAAAATGGCGTTTGCCGCTTCTTCGCTGATGCCTCGTTTAAGACAGCCGTCGCACTTTCTGCCGCCGTCGTTGCCGTCGGAGCCGTGAAGGAAATATTTTCGGTTCGCTTCAAGCTCCTCGGGCTGTTTTTTCGCAACCGCACGACGAACCATATCGGCGGCACCGAGGGAGTAGCCCGCAAGATCCTGGAAGATCTGCATAACCTGCTCCTGATAAACTATTGTGCCGTATGTAACATCAAGAATATGTTTAAGCTCGGGGCAGTGATAATGAATATGCTCCGGGTCCTGTCTGTTTTTAAGATAAGTGGGAATGAAGTCCATAGGACCGGGACGGTAAAGGGCGATAACGGCTATGATATCTTCGAGGTTATGCGGCTGCATATTTATCATAAGCGCGCGAATGCCGCCGGATTCACACTGGAACACGCCGAAGGTGCCGCCCTCGCCGAGCATTTTGTAGACTTCCTGGTCGTCTACATCTATTGTTTCTATCGAGAAATTCGGATCTTTTTTGCGAATCATCTTTTCGGCATCCGCAATAACGGTCAGTGTGCGAAGTCCCAAAAAGTCCATTTTAAGAAGTCCGAGCTTTTCAACCCAGCCTTTATAATACTGCGTGACAACGGAATCGCCGCTCTTAAACAGAGGCACATACTCGTCAACGGGCTTGTCGCATATAACAACACCTGCGGCGTGCATGCCTGTGTTTCGGGGCATACCCTCAATTTTGATTGACGTGTCAATGACCTTTTTAATCATCGGACTGCCGTCATACATCTTTTTAAGCTCCTGGTTTGTTTCAAGAGCTTTCTGTATGGTCATGCCGAGCTCCTGCGGTATTTCTTTTGTGACAGCCGCAACCTCGGATACGGACATACCGAGAACCTTGCCGACATCACGAACGGCTCCCTTTGCCGCCAAAGTACCGAAGGTCGCGATCTGCGACACGTGATCGGCACCGTATCTGCGGACAACATACTCAATAACCTCGGGGCGACGCTCATAACAGAAGTCAATATCAAAGTCGGGCATGCTGACTCGTTCGGGGTTTAAGAAACGTTCAAACAGCAAGGAGTAACGCATGGGGTCAATATCGGTAATTCCGCACGTGAAGGCGGCTATCGATCCGGCGCCCGATCCACGCCCGGGACCTACGGGAATGCCGACGGATTTTGCGTAGTTTATATAGTCCCATACTATGAGGAAATAGTCTATAAAGCCCATTTGATGAATAATTCCGAGCTCATAGTTAAGACGGTCCATGTATTCCTGCGGATAATCTTTTCCGTAGCGTTTGACCATGCCGTCATAGCACATATTACGGAAGAACTCAAAGTGATCCTGATTATCGGGCACCTGAAAGAACGGCAGCTTTGTGTTGCCGAACTCAAATTCAAAATGACAGCGGGCGGCTATTTTGTTTGTATTCTCAACGGCTTCGGGCACTTCGGGGAACAGTGCCGCCATCTCATCACCGGATTTTACATAAAATTCATCGGTGGAAAAGCCCATGCCCGTGTCTTCGTCAATTGTATGCTTTGTTGCTATGCACACAAGAATTTTCTGAATTTCGGCATCCTCTTTTCTTATGTAATGCGCGTCGTTTGTGACGACAAGACCGATGCCGAGCTCGTGAGCAAGCTTTATTATCTGCGGATTTGTACGCTTCTGTTCGTCAAGTCCGTGATCCTGTATTTCGAGAAAATAATTGTCTTTGCCGAATACATTCTGATACCAAAGTGCGGTTTCTTTCGCTTTTTCGTAGTCATTATTGAGAAACGCCTGCGGAATTTCACCCGCAAGACAGGCGGAGAGACAGATAAGCCCCTCGTGATATTTTTCGAGCAGCTCTTTGTCGACTCTCGGCTTTGTATAGAAGCCCTCCGTCCATGCGCTTGAAACCATTTTTATCAGGTTGTGATAGCCCGTGTCATTTTCGCACAGCAGAACAAGATGATAACGCTCACTGTCAAGTCCGTGCACCTTGTCAAATCTTGTACGCTGGGCGACATATACTTCACATCCGATTATGCCGTTTATGCCGGCCTCGTGGCAGGCTTTATAGAAATCGACAGCGCCGTACATAACACCGTGATCGGTCATGGCGATTGAGTGCATGCCGAGCTCCTTGACACGCTTTATAAGCGGCTTTATTCTGCACGCACCGTCAAGAAGCGAATATTCGGTATGTATATGCAAATGGGTAAATTCGGTCATTTATTTTCTCCTTAATCACGAACCAATTAACAATTAAAAATTAACAATTAACAATATCGGAAGTCCTCCGGACCTGATTTATAAGCTGACGCCTCTTGCCTCACTGTTCGGGATTTACCGCTCTTACCATCGCACTGTCATAGACATGATAAATTACAAAACCGGGATGCGATGCCGGCGGCTTTTTTATATTGCGGATTTTTGTATAATCAACTTCGACCGTGCCGCCGCTTCGAACGGACGAAAACCATGCGGCGACTCCGGCGGCAAATTCCATATCAACATTATCGGGCGTTATGTCGGCACAGCACAGAACAACGTGCGAGCCGGGCGCCTTGTGAACATGAAACCACATATCGTTTTTTGCGGCAGTCTTAAAAGTGAGAATATCATTCTGCGTATTGTTTCTGCCGACCAGCACCCTTAAGCCGTTCGGGGAGACAAATTCAAGCGGCTTCATGGGGGCGTTCTTTTTGTTTTTTGTGCCGGTCTTGCTTTTCAGAAAACCGGATGCGGACAGCTCCGCGCGTATCTCGTTAAGTTCCCTCTCCGTTTCGGCACGGGAGAGTTCGTCTTTAACGGTAACAAGATATTCCAAATCGGACACGGCAATTTCTATCTGCTCGGCAAGCACCTTTTTTGCGGTCTGCGCCTTGCGATACTCTTTATAGTAGCGTTGGGCATTCTGTGCCGGTGACAGATTGGGGCGTGCCTGTATTTCGACAATTTTGTAATCGTTATAGTAATCGGCAACTTTATATACGGTATCGCCCTTTTTGAGTGCGTAAAGATTGGCGTTTATAAGCTCGGCGTTTATGCGTTTTGTTTCGGCATCCTCGGCGCTTGACAGTTCTTCACGAAGGTTGTTTATCTTTTTTGAAGTGCGTTCGGTCAGGGATGAGACAAGCCTGAAAAGATCCTCCGCTTTTGATTTTGCCCTTAAAAGCTTTTCTCGCTCGGCATAGAAAAAATCGAGAATTTCGGAGAGGGATGAAGCGTATTTAAGCTCTCCCCTGTCAGCCAATGAAGTCAGCGGCATAAACGAAAATTCAACGGGCTCGCCGTTTGTGTCAACGACAAAGCAGGGTCTGCAACCCGCTCGGATATAATCTTTTAATATATCGATTTCGTGCAGAAGTCTGTCTTTCATTGCCTGAGTTAAGCTTGACACAACGGGATCTGACAGTGTAACACGGTAGGCAATTTCTTTAGCCGAGAGCGGTGACATACCGCTGATTGTATTTACAAGTGCCTGCGACAGCTTTTTTTCGGGAAATGTAAGTACCCGGTCTTTTATGGTGTCGGCATCGGTAATTTCGGGGTTTAACTTATCCTGTGACGGCGGCAGAACATACTGTCGCTGAGGCAGAACCTCACGGAAAGAGGATTTTGACGAATCGACACGCTTTAACGAGTCTATTATAATATTGTTTTCATCAAGCAGAATACAGTTGCTGTACTGTGCCATTATTTCGATTACAAGCGTTCTGTTAACTCTGTCGCCTAATTCGTTTGTGGCAATCATATCGATAAACAGAACACGGTCAAAGCCGAACTGACGGACATCGGTAATAACCGCACCCGTGAGCTGTTTGCGGAAAAGCATGCACAGCATCGGAGGATTAGCGGGATTTTCGGGGTTAGTCAATGTAAAATTGACTCTGGGAGCATTGCCGGACACGGAAATAAAGAGCCTGCGTGATTCGGTTCTTGTTCTTAAAACCATAACAAGCTCGTGCTTTGTCGGAAGATAGATTTTGTCAACCTTCGCACCGACCGCAAAGTTCTTCAGTTCTTCTTTTATAAAGTGCAGAAATATACCGTCTGTTGCCATTTACATCACCGTTTTTATCGGGGCTTTTCTTTCTGAAGTACAGAATTTTATTTCGGGAAATTTTGCGGAGAGCTTTTTGCACAGAACATCCGCAATAAAGCTTTCGGTTTCAAAATGACCTGCAGCAAAGAGCGAAACACCCGCTTTTTTTGCATCAAGAAATTCATGATAGGCGGCATCACCCGTTACAAAGGCATTGCATCCGTTTTCGACTGCGAACGGAACAAAATCCGCGCCCGCACCCGAACATACGGCGATTTTTTCAACAATCGCGTCACCCTCGATAAAATCAACGGCAGTGCCGAGCCTTTCGGAAATATATTTCGCAAACTCTGCGGGGGTAAGCTTTTCTTTTATTGTGCCGACATTAAGAAAACCGTCCGCAACATCCGACGGCAGTTTTGTGTGTGTCATTTCGAGCCTGTCGCACAGTGCATCGTTAACGCCGCCGGGGGCTTTGTCAAGATTTGTATGCGCAGAAATAACACTCAGATTATTCTGCGCGAGTTTATATGTGACTTCGCTTGAAAGAAGTCTTTTTATCGGATGAAAAATCAGAGGATGATGAGATATTATAAGCTCGGCGCCGACCTTTTTCGCCTGAATAATCTCTTCATCGGTCACATCAAGACAGCACACGGCGGCAGTGACCGGCTGAGTTTTATCGCCCTCCAAAAAACCTGCATTGTCCCACACAGCCTGTGTGTCAAACGGAGCGAATGAATTTATGAAGTCAAAAATATCCCCTGCTGTTACGGTCATTTTGTGTACCTCTCTTTGTAGTATGTAACGATTTTTTTCAGTTTTTCTATTTCATCCGGGTCTTTGTTCGCCGCACTTAAAGCATCAAGCTTTGTTTTTATACGCTTATACTGCGACAGAATAAAAGCGGAATTTTCTTCGGTGTCATCATTAAGCTTGCCGAAATAATAAAAGCCTGTCTCATGCCCGGCGTTTTTGCCGCCGGTGAAGTCTGCGGACATACAGCAATACACCTTGCCCGCATCGAAAACGCATTTTTCTTCCGTTATCTCAAATGAATTTTCGCAGAGCCACATCCGGACATCCTCGGTGTGTGTCATGGGCTGCAGCACAAGATGAATGCCTTTTCTTTTTATTTCGGGAGCGGCTGTGAGAATTTCGGCAATAAGCGTACCGCCCATACCGCAGATTGAAATATTGGCGTCACCCGAAAAAGATATATTTTTCAGTCCGTCCGATACCGTCAGAGTAATTTTATCTTCGAGCTTATATTCTTTAACGGTAAGCTCGGCGTTTTTGAGCGGCTTTTCGCCTATATCCCCGGCAATGGCGGACGGCACGATATTTTCGCCTATTAGGAACGCAGGCAGATATGCGTGGTCCGTTCCGATATCCACAAGAGGGATACCGGGGATCATCATATCTGCCGCGGTTTTAAGTCTTGGTCTTAACGAGAGCATTACTTCGTTGCAAGATATGTGTTGATTTCCTCAACAAGCTCATCTGCATCCACACCGTGAACCTCGCATGCCTGCTCAACGGTTTCGTTGCGTGCGGAGGGGCAGCCGAGGCAATGCATGCCCATGTTGAGGAAGAAGGGAGCTACACCTGCGTCCGCTTCAAGGATTTCGCCGATTTTTGTGTCTTTTGTGATAATCATAGCTTTACTCACTTTCTGTTCCGAGGAACCTGTTAATTGTATTTGTTTTTGCGACTATATACTGCGGTCTGTCCTTGACTTCGGTGTAAATTCTCGCAAGATACTCGCCCATTATGCCGATAACAAGGCAGACACCGCACCCGACAAAGAATACACCCGCCAAAATCAGGGGGACAAAACCGACATACAGTTCATTTACAATATTGCGTATAAGACAATAGATAAGTTCAACAAGTGTCAGAAGACCGAAAAACGCACTGCCGAAAAAGCTTATTCTTAAGGGATATGACGTAAAGCCCAGAATGCCGTCTATGGCATATTTAAGAAGCTTTTTGATTGACCACTTTGTCTGTCCTGCGGCACGTTCACGGTTTTGGTGCTCTATCCACTTGACATTAAAGCCGACCCAGCTGAAAATGCCCTTTGAAAATCTTATCTTTTCGGGCATTGACAATATTGCCTTTACGACATCCCTTTTCATTATGCGGAAGTCCTGTGCGGAGTCGCTTATCTTTGTGTCGCTTATCTTGTTGATTACTTTATAGAATGAATTTGACAGAGTGCTTACAAGCTTGCTCTCGCCCTCTCTGTCGGAGCGTCTTGCGGCGGCTACGTCATAACCGTCCTCTGTAACGTATTTAAGCATTTCGGGAATTAAGTCCGGAGAATGCTGAAGGTCGGCATCCATTATGCCTATATAATCGGCTTTTACGGCGTATTTCATACCTGCCAGCATTGCCGCCTCTTTGCCGAAATTGCGTGAAAACGAGATGTATTTTACGGACGGATCATTGACCGCAAGCGCCTCTATTATTTTGAGAGTGTTGTCGGAGCTGCCGTCATCAACAAAGACAAGCTCGGTTGAAAATCTGTCGGCAAATGATGCAGTCACCTTTGTAACTTCCGTATAGAACATTGAAAGCACATCCTGCTCATTATAGCAGGGAACAATCAGTGCAAGGGTATTCATTATGACAAAGCCTTCTTTCGCTAACTGTTTTGAAAATCATATCACAGTTTATATTATATTGCATTTTTCAGCAATCGTCAAGTTCATCATCAAGCACCGCTTCGGCACTGCGAATGCCGTCAACTGCGGCTGATACAATGCCGCCTGCGTACCCTGCGCCTTCACCGCAAGGGAAAATGCCCTTTATGCTTGCCTGTCTGCACTCATCACGAATAATTCGAACCGGGGATGAGCTTCTGCTCTCGGGTGCTGTAAGAACAGCGTCATGCATGGCGTAGCCGGGGAGCTTTTTATCGAATGCCAAAACAGCGGACGCAATGGAATCCGTAACGCACTCAGGCAATATTTTTCTTATATCGCCGGGCTGTGTGCCGGTGGTGCAGGTCGGTTTTACCGTGCCGAGCTTTTTTGAAGGCGTGTCTTTGAGAAAATCGCCGACAAGCTGAACGGGTGCGCTGTAATCTCTGCCGCCGAACTCAAATGCGGCCCGCTCTATATTTCTCTGGAATGCTATTCCCGACAAGGGGTCGTCACCCTCAAAATAATCGGGTTCTATACCCACTAAAATTGCCGAATTGGCGTTTTCACCGTCACGGGCGTATTCACTCATGCCGTTTACGACAACCATATTTTCTTCGGAGGATGCAAGCACAACCGTGCCGCCGGGACACATACAGAATGTGTAGCCTCCCCTGCCGTGCGGAGGATGGTTCGCGAATTTATAGTTTGCGGCACCGAGCAGAGGATTATTCCACTGACTGCCGAAAAGCCCTTTGTTTATAAGCTCCTGAGGATGCTCTATTCTGACACCGACCGAAAACGGCTTTTTCTCCATATTTATTCCGTGAGAGCGAAGCATGGTTACGGTGTCACGGGCTGAATGGCCTATGCACAGAATAACGGTATCCGTTTCCATATCAACAGACCTGCCGTTTGCGTCCGTGTAGGCAATGCCCTGTATATAGCCGTTCGCTTCGTATATCTCATCAAGACGACAGCCGAAATTTACGGTGCCGCCGAGTGAAATAATCTCTTCACGAATGCTCTTTACGACACCTGCAAGCTTATCGGTGCCTATATGCGGATGGGCTGAATAGAGAATCTGTTCGGGTGCGCCGTGAGACGCGAATGTTTCAAGAACAAATCTGCATCGGCTGTCTTTTATGCCGGTGGTCAGCTTGCCGTCCGAAAATGTGCCGGCACCGCCCTCGCCGAACTGAACATTGGAGGAAGTGTTAAGGCGTCTTGTTGTCCAGAAATTATGAACATCCCTTGTTCTTGTGTCAACATCGTTGCCTCGTTCGATAACAAACGGACAAAGCCCCGCGCGTGCCAAAATAAGAGAAGCGAACATACCCGCCGGCCCGAAGCCCACAACCACCGGGCGAAAAACCGATGTGCGTTTATTTTCGTGCATAACGTAAGCGTAACGCTCACAGAGATTTACTTTGTTTGCGGGATATGATAATGCTATATTCTCTTCATCGCCGTCAAGCTCAATGTTGACGGAATATATCATTTTTATGTTGTTCTTTTTGCGTGAGTCAATCGACTCCCGGGCTATTTCAAAATATGTAATATCCCCGACCGATATGCCTATTTCCTTTGCGGCGGCTTTTTTTATCGCCTCGACATCCGTGCCGAGGGGGACTGAAATTTCATTTATTCGAAGCATCTGTTAACTCCTTAACGGCAGATATAGCGGCAACATACGCGCTTGACCACGCCCACTGAAGATTATAACCGCCGCACTCGCCGTCAACATCGACCGTTTCACCGCAGACAAACATATTTGCGACTTTTTTAAGCTCCATTGTGTCGGGGTTAATCTCGTTTTCGGAAATTCCTCCCGCTGTTACCTGGGCATCGGCAAAGCCTCTGACGGAGAGAACTCTGTATTTTTTCTTTTTTATCGCCGTGACAATATTGTCAACAGCAGACAAATTTATGCTTTTAACGCTTTTTTCGGGCTTAAAAGACAGCTCCGACAAAAGATACATACCGAGGCGTTTCGGCATTATTCCCGACAAAAGCATCTCATTCGGCTGTGACGGAAAATTCTTTATTGAAGAAGCAATTATATTTTTGAGTGTATCGGCATCGACCGTCGGCGCACTGTCAACGAATGCGAAAACAGGTTCGTTTTTTGAAAGAGCACGAGCAGTCTCGCCCGATACCTGCATAGCCGGAATACCCGACAGTCCGTAATCGGTATACTGAATTTCACCGCACGATTTTGCGATAATTCTGCCGCTTTGCTTTATTGTAATTTCCCCCTCGGCTCTTATGCCCTTGAGGGACTTTGTAAAATCGATAACATTGAGTGCCGTAAGTGCCGGGCAGAGAGGTGTAACGGATACGCCCAAAGCTTTAAGCAGAGGAAACCCCGCACCGTCACTCCCGTGAACGGCAGACGCTCTGCCTCCGCACGCAAGAATGACACTGTCAAATTTTTCAGATGAATTTATTATGAATGCACTGCCCTGCTTTTTTATGCTGTCAACACGGCAGTCGGTTTTTATTTTTATGTTGTAAGCATCCGCCGCAGTACGAAAAGCATCGAGAACTGCGGTTGCCTGATTGCTCAAAGGATACACCCTGCCGGCAAAATCGGTTCTTGAAAGCAGACCGAACTCCTCAAAAAAACGGCAGATGTCGTTATTGTCAAATTTTTCGATGCATTTTTTTGCAAGAAGCCCCGAACCGTGATAGTGCTCAACGGACAAATCGGTGTTTGTGAAATTGCACCTGCCGTTGCCCGACACGAGAATTTTTTTGCCGACACGGGAATTGAGCTCAAATATCGTTACGGCAATTTTAATGTTTTTGTTTTCGGCTTCACGTGCCGCAAATATCGCCGCGGCAAGCCCCGAAGCACCCCCGCCGATAACGGCAAGGCTTTTTGGTTTGTCTGTCTTCATCGGCAAATGCTCCATTGCTCCTTACTCACTTAAAATACAGGCGAAGCTTTGAAAGTCAAAACGCAAGGCATTTTCTGTAATTATGCATTAAAAAAAATAACTCCGCCCGCCGGTGCGAACAGAGTCATTATATAACTTTTTGCCTGTGATTGCAAGTCTATTTATTACTCAAGACCGAGTAGCCAATCAACGGAAACATCAAGTGCTTTGGCTATTGCCACAAGCTCAAAATCGGATACGCATCTAAGCTGTCCTTCAAGCTTTGAAAGCCCCGATGAATTAAGCTCGATACCGTTAATCTGGAGCTTTGTAAGCAGCTCCTTCTGCTTCATGCCGAGTTCCTTTCTTTTCTGCCCGATGCGTGCTCCAATCATGTTTTTTGTGCCTAATGACTGTGTACGTAATCTCAATTTTTCTTCCCCCTTGATTTTTTTTCGAATCGCATAACCGAAAGTTGCTGTTTTTTTTCGGAACAGCTTATGCATTAAAAGTGCGTTAAAAGAATTTTAATCAAATTTTTACAATTTAAAGAAAACTTTCCGATACACACTTTATTCCCGTCAAGCTATGCTCATTTTGACGCCCTGCGCAATAAAAACAACAATCGGCACCTTACATGTTGAAAAACTGTATCACAATTAACACGAAAATGCCGAAATATTTTTTTATGCCGAAAATAAGAGCGGCGGCATACACACCGAAAAGTATGTGTACAACTATTATAGTACAACATCAGAAAAAAAAGTCAAGACAAAAAATTAAAATTATTCGTTTTCCGGTGCTCTTTTGTCAAGTTTATTTACGTTTTCAAAATAAAACGCGTCAAAAGTATCATTATCGAGCGAATTTCTGATTTTTTCCATAAGTGTATTATAGAAATAAAGATTGTGCATTACGCAGAGTCTTAGTGCCAGAACCTCTTTGGCTTTTACAAGGTGACGAATATACGCGCGTGAAAAATGTCTGCAAACGGGACAGTCGCACTGCGTGTCTATGGGACGCAGATCTTTTTCGTATTTTGCGTTATTGATATTTATAACGCCGTTCCATGTAAACAGGTGACCGTGGCGGGCATTTCTTGAGGGCATAACACAGTCGAACAGGTCAACTCCCCTTCTGACCGCTTCAAGTATATTTCCGGGAGTGCCGACACCCATAAGATAGCGGATTTTGTCCGCCGGGGCATACGGCTCAACAGCGGAAATTATTCTGTACATATCTTCCGCCGGCTCACCGACCGCAAGACCGCCTATCGCATAGCCGTCAAGGTCAAGTTCTGCAATCTGCTTCATGTGTTCTATACGCAAATCGTCATATGTGCAGCCCTGATTTATTCCGAAAAGAAGCTGATGCGGATTTACGGTATCGCACAGGGCATTCAGTCTGTCATGCTCTTCTTTGCAGCGTTTAAGCCAGCGTGTGGTGCGTTCACATGACATTTTGGCGTACTCGTATTTTGCGGGATTTGCGACACACTCATCAAACGCCATTGCGATTGTAGAACCTAAGTTTGACTGAATACGCATGCTTTCTTCCGGCCCCATAAAAATGCGGTGACCGTCAATGTGGCAGTTAAACGTAACGCCCTCTTCTTTTATCGAACGAAGCTTTGCGAGCGAAAAGACCTGAAAGCCGCCGGAATCCGTAAGAATGGGATGAGACCAGCCCGTAAATTGATGAAGTCCGCCCATTTCTTTTATGGCTTCATCGCCTGTTCGGACGTGCAGATGATATGTGTTGCAAAGCATTACCTGACATCTTATGTCTTCAAGATCAAAAGCAGACAGACCGCCCTTTATTGCGGCACACGTCGCAACGTTCATAAAGCCCGGTGTCTGCACAACACCGTGGACCGTGTGAAATTCACCCCTGCGGGCAAATGAATTTTTTTTCAGAAGTTTATACACAAAATTACCTCAATTAAAATAAATCACTGTGGGTACCGGCTCCGGGAGTCAAAGTATAGGTCCTTCAACCAACCGACCGCCCGTACAGAAAAAGATACTTTTGATATTCAGCCGCGTGCTGATAAGGAAGTATTGTTTCAAAACAAAAACAAATCATCGGCTTAATGTAAAATAGAGCAATCGATTAAAATATACTATGTGATTGTTGAATTTTTGTTTTGAAATGCAAAGCAGCCTCGTAGCCAAGAAAAATTTTTCATACCAAAGCCCGAAAATGCGGCAAGGCTTTCGGGCAAAAAGATGGGAGATTTTTCGCGAGAAACCAACGCTTCGTTGTCAGTGCGTGGCTCTATGTTTTACCTGTTAATCGGAACAAACTCAAGTCTGAGCTTCATTCCCATTCCTTCGGCAAGTCTTTGCAGGGTTTTCAACGACGGATTTGCATTGCCGTTTTCAAGTTTACTGATATCCGCCTGCGCAATACCGGTGCGTTCCGCTAAATCCTTTTGAGTAAGCCCCGAAGCTTTTCTTGCGTCAAGCATAGCCTGAATAAGGGAATACTCCGTTTCAAGTGCATCGTATTCTTTTTTGAATTCCCTGTTCTGAAG
>CAVFPQ010000026.1:0-20969 GCA_963624415.1 Acutalibacteraceae bacterium
TTTTAATGCAGAATGCATAATGCATAATGCATAATGTCGGAAGTCCTGCGGACTTGGATTATACAGCTTCGCAGAGAGATAAACTTTCAAATAGAGGCAGTCAAAAGACCGGATTTCAGACGGGATATTGCCGATAAAAAATTTTTCAAAAAAATTATTTTATTTTCCTATGTATTAAGTCTGATTTAAGGTAAAGGCTGTATACTTCGAATTGTCAAAGGGAGATAGACAAAAGGTTCTCCCGAAAACAATTGATTGCTACCTCGTTTTTCTTCATAAATTATCTCCTCAAAACGGAAAACACTCGGGATACCCTCCCGGGTGTTTTTCGTTGCGGCGAAAATGACTTTTCCCCCGATTTTGTGTTGACTTTATTTTGTTAAAGGTTATAATATTTAAGGCGATAACGGCATGGTATAAAGCTAACCGGAAACACACTTCCGAGGACACAAAAAAATCAAATTGAATTATTTTTAAGGCAAAATATATCTGTTGGATTTACCGTCGGCGAAGCTGTATAATCCAAGACGCGAAGTGTCTTCCTTCCCCCTGTCCCCGGTCCCTGATTGCCGTCATTTACAAAAATTATAAATTCATAAAATAATGGAGGTTTTTTCAATGAGCGAAGAATGCACACATGACTGCGGCTCCTGCGCATCCGCCGGCGGATGTCAGAGTGCCGAAAAAACAAGCTTTCTTGAAGCACAGAACAGTTTATCCGACATAAAAAATGTTATTGCGGTTGTCAGCGGCAAAGGCGGCGTAGGCAAATCACTTATCACTTCCCTTCTTGCGACCGAGAGCAGAAGACGCGGCTTTGAAACAGCCATAATCGATGCGGATATTACAGGACCTTCTATGCCGCAGAGCTTCGGCATTCACCAAAGAGCCGAGGCAAACGACGTCGGACTTTTCCCTGTTACCACTTCCACCGGCATAAAAATGATGTCGCTTAATCTTCTTATGGAAAACGAAACCGACCCCGTTGTATGGCGTGGACCGGTTATCGCAGGTGCCGTAAAGCAGTTCTGGACGGATGTAATATGGGGCGACGTTGACTATATGTTTGTTGACCTGCCTCCGGGAACGGGCGATGTGCCGCTTACCGTTTTCCAGTCGCTGCCCGTAAAGGGAATTATCGTTGTAACCTCTCCTCAGGAGCTTGTTTCGATGATAGTTACAAAGGCTGTCAAAATGGCTGAGCTTATGGAAGTTCCGGTGCTCGGCATTGTTGAGAACTATTCATATTTTGAATGTCCCGACTGCGGCAAAAAGCACTCCATTTACGGTGAGAGCCACATTGACGAGCTTGCAAAGGCACACGGCATAAGAAATATCGCAAAGCTTCCGATTAACCCGAAGCTTGCGGCGGCATCGGATAAAGGTATGATTGAGCTGTCCGACTGCCCCGAAATTGCGGAGTTCGCCGACAAAATTCTGAAATAAATTTTTCTTTCCTGAAAGAAGGGATATATATGAGCGGAGATCAGATTCTTCTCTCGGTAGCGGTAAGCCTTTTTGCGGGGCTTATCATGACACGAATACTCAAACCTCTTAAACTGCCCGATGTCACTTCATATCTTATCGGCGGTGTGCTTATCGGCACATTCTGTCTGGGCAGATTTATCTGGAACGGCTATGCTGTCGGATTTAACGACACGGTTGCACCCGTTGACTCGTTCGATATAATATCGGATGTCGCATTGGGCTTCATCGCCTTTGATATAGGCAATGAATTCAGACTGTCGGAGCTTAAAAAGACCGGCAAACAGGCAACAGTCATAGGAATATTGCAGGCAGTGACAGCCACAATATTTGTCGATGCGGCACTTATAGGCGTACACTTTGCGGTGCTTAAAATAAAGGGTGAGGACTTGCTCCCCATTCCCGCCGCAATTATTCTCGGCGCAATCGCAACGGCAACCGCACCTGCGGCAACTCTTATGGTTGTTCGTCAGTACAAGGCAAAGGGCAAGCTTACGGATTTGCTTTTGCCCATAGTCGCACTCGATGACGCTGTGGGACTTGTGGTTTTCGCCGTATCATTCGGCATCGCAAAAGCACTTCACGGCGGCAGCATTGATGTTATATCGGTTGTTATCAATCCCATAATAGAGATTGTTCTGTCCGTTGTAATCGGCTCGGCTGTCGGCTTTGCGGTATCAAGAATAGAAAAGCTTTTCCATTCACGTTCAAACCGTCTGACACTTCTTATCACATTTGTATTCATTACGGTTGTGCTTGCACACCTGTCATTTAACGTGGGAGAAGTAATTCTGACGGCGTCTCCCCTTCTCACCTGCATGATGTTCGGCACAATCTTCTGCAATGTATGTAAGACAAGTGACGAGATGATGGCAAGAACAGAGCGTTGGACAAAGCCGATTTATACACTGTTCTTTGTAATAAGCGGTGCAAGCCTCGACCTGTCGGTATTCAAACAGCCGATATTCGTTATAATCGGACTTGTGTATATACTGTTCCGTTCTCTCGGCAAATATTTCGGTGCGATGTACAGCTCAAAGCTGATGAAATGCGAGCCGAATATAGTCAAATATCTTGGTATAACACTTCTGCCTCAGGCGGGTGTTGCACTCGGTATGGTAAGCACAGTCGCAAATGACGCTACATTCGGCGACACACACATAGGCGCAACGGTTCGCTTTATAGTTCTGTTTGCGGTGCTTGTATATGAAATTGTCGGCCCTGTCATGACAAAATGGGCGCTTACAAAATCCGGTGATATCACGGATAAGCCCGAAGGCATTACGGCTCGTGTTGAGAATAAACCGGCAGAATAAAATAAAGCTGTAAAAAAAATCGCTTGCTCGATAATTCGGGCAGGCGGTTTTTTAATTAGCAATTAGCAATGAGCAATTAGCAATGACAGTCAGTGGTAAGCCTCCGGTGGTCAGTTAAAGCTTCGCAAGAGGCGGAGCTTATAAATTAGAAATTAGCAATGAGCAATTAGCAATTCAGTAAAGCTTCGCAAAAGGCGGAGCTTATACAAATCAAGGCACATCGTGCCTTCCGACATTATGCATTATGCATTCTACATTCTACATTATAACAGCCTTCCGACATTATGCATTATGCATTCTACATTCTGCATTATAACAGCCTTCCGAAATTGCCAATTGCTGATTATTAAAATGCTCCAATTATAATATTGCCAATCCGGTTATTTTAATGTATAATTATTGTGATTTGGATTTTGAAGAAATCGGAGGTTTTTATATAAATGAGAAAAACTAAAATCGTATGCACCATAGGCCCCGCAAGCAGCAATGAGGAAACATTGAGAGGCATGTGCCTTGCCGGAATGAACGTCGCACGCCTTAACTTCTCCCACGGCACACATGAAGGGCATCTTGAAACCATGAATCTTATTAAAAAGGTTCGCCGTGATCTGGGGCTTCCGATAGCAATTCTGCTTGATACAAAGGGTCCCGAATACAGAATAGGCATTTTCGAAAACGGCAAGATAGAGCTGAAAGAAGGCGACACATTCACTTTTACCGAGGATAACATTGTCGGAAATGAAGAAATGGTCAGCGTCAGCTATAAAAATCTTGCGGATGAAATGGAAGTCGGCGACACAATTCTGCTTAACAACGGACTTCTTATTTTCAAGGTCGAAAAGACAACCCAAACGGATGTTATATGCAAGGTTGTTGTCGGCGGCACACTCTCTGACAGAAAGAGCATGAGCTTCCCCGGAAAGGTGCTTAAACAGGTATATTTAAGCGAACAGGACAAATCCGATATTCTGTTCGGCATCGAAAACGAGGTTGATTTTATTGCCTGCTCCTTTGTGTCATGCAAGCAGGACCTGATTGATGTGAAGAATTTCATAAAATCAAGCGGCAAGGGCGAGGATATTGAGCTTATCGCCAAAATCGAAAACCGCTCCGGTGTCGACAACATAAAAGAGATATGCGATGCTTGCTCCGGCATTATGATAGGCCGCGGTGATATGGGCGTTGAAATTCCGTTTGAGGAAGTCCCCGCAATTCAGAAGCAGATTATCACAACCTGCCGACTTTTAGGCAAGCGTGTTATAACGGCTACGGAAATGCTCGAAAGCATGATAAAAAATCCCCGTCCGACAAGAGCGGAGATTTCAGACGTTGCAAACGCCGTATATGACGGTTCGAGTGCCACAATGCTCTCGGGCGAGACCGCAATGGGTCATGACCCCGTGCTGACCGTAAAGACAATGGCGAGAATTGCCGAATGCACCGAAAAAAACATTCACTACGAAAGACGATTTTCGGAAACGGAATTTAACATTAAAAACACCGTTGATGCCGTTTCACACGCCACCTGCGGCATGGCAATCGACATCGGTGCTAAGGCTATTTCCGTATGCACACTGTCGGGCATGACCGCAAGAATGGTATCGAGATTTCGTCCGCCCGTTGATATTCTCGGCATCACGACAAACGAAAAAACATGGCGTAAGCTTGCACTCTCATGGGGTGTAACACCCGTCATGTGTGAAATTCACTCCTCGCTTGATGTGCTGTTCTATGAAGCCAAAAACATGGCAAAGTCTATTTTCAATCTTACACCCGAAGATAAGCTTGTCATCACAGGCGGCCTGACAAACGGCAAATCCGGAAATACGAATATCATTAAGGTTGAAACCATATAACCGGAATTCTTTATGATAATCCGTTATATTATGAAAGAACACGGCAATAGCCAAACAATGCATAATTCATAATGCATAATTACGGAAGTCCTGCGGACCCGGATTATATGGCTTCGCGTGTCTCCGGTTTAATCACAAATAAAAACGAAAAAGGAGCTGTACTTCATCGGTACGGCTCCCGTTTTTTTGTTTGTTTATTTATCGAATTAAGTCAAAGAATAGATACATCAATGCTTCGTCAATAAAACCACTCTTTGACAGTTCTGCAACAATCAAAATATTATAATCCAAGACACACAGTGTCTTCCGAAATTATTAATTGTTAATTGTTCTTGACTTTTTCCCAAAGCGTATTCATATAATCAAGTGTATCATTATCAAGATTCTGATAAGCATACTTGTTATATTTCTCGGCAAAGTTCTCCATTGAGGGATAGAGAACCGACATAGCTTCCTCGCCCATATCCTCTTTGTACTGCTCGCTGTTATATACTGCCTTGTTGGGAGAAGCATAATATGTAGCCTCGGCATTCGCAACTGCGGGCTCTTCGGACAGCATATAGTTTATGAAAATCTCGGCAAGCTCTTTGTTTGAACAGCATGACGGAATGCACATTGCGTCAACATAATAGTTTGTTGTCTCGGGATAATAGAACTTAAGGTCAACGCCCTCGGCCTGGTCCTCTTTCATTGTAAAGTAGTCGCCGGCATAATATGCGCCGATTGCCGCTTCACCGGACTCCATATAGTTGAAAATCTCATCCATGACAAGACCGTATCTGAGGCTGCTCTGATTTTTAAGCTCCTCAAAAGCCTTGTCCCACTGTGCCGTATCGGTTGTGTTTACATCAATTCCGAGCTTATACATGGCTGTGCCGAATGCGTCACGGGAGTTGCCGAACTGAAGAATTTTCTTGGCATACTTCTCGTTCCACATAAGATCCCATCCGCCGACATCAGCTTCGTCAACCTCATTTGCGTTATAGATAATGCCGACAATACCGTAGGAATAAGGCACTGTGTATTTGTTTTCGGCATCATAATAAAGCCCCTTAAAATTGTCGTCAATATTTGAATAATTCGGAATATTGTTAAAATCAAGCTCAAGAAGCATATTTTCGTTCTTCATTCGGGCTATCATATAGTCGGACGGAATAACGACATCATAGCTGACAGCACCGGATTTAAGCTTTGCGTACATATCCTCGTTGCTGGCGAATGTGTCGTAGTTAACCTTAACCTGCTGTCCGTACTGTGTCTCGTACCATGCTTCAAACTCTTTTATTGTATTAAAACTGCCTTCACTGCCGTCGGAGATATACTCACCCCAGTTATATACATTAAGAGTCAGAGCATTGCCGCTCGAGCCGCATCCCGAAAAGCAAACGGCAAATGATGCCACAACGGCAAGTGAAAGAATTACGGAAAGTATTTTTTTCATTGGTATATTCCCCCTGTAATCATTTTTTTGACTTTGAAGTCTTTTTCTCGTCACGCTCCGCAAGATTTGACAGAAGCAGAAGAATAAGAACCGCAAAGAAAATAATTGTCGCCAAAGCGTACATTTTAGGTGTAACGGTCTTTTTTGTCATACCGTAAATGCGTATGGGCAAGGTCTGGAAGCCGCTGCCGACCGTGAAATAGCTTATAACGAAGTCATCAAGCGACAGTGTAAAAGCCATTATAAGCCCCGTAAGAACACCGGGCATAATCTCGGGCAGCTGCACCTTGAAAAATGCCTGCATGGGCGTACATCCCAAATCCCGTGCCGCTTCGGGCAGTGCTCTGTCGGACTGTTCAAGCTTCGGCAGAACCTGCAGAATGACATACGGCAGGCAGAATGTAATATGCGCTATAAGCATCGTAGCAAAGTTCAGACTTGTTGACGCGCCGAAAAGTCTGCCGACAAAAACAAACATAAGCATAAGCGAAATACCCGTTATGATATCGGGGTTCACCATGGGTATATTTGTAACGGTATCAAGCGTCGAACGGAACCACTTTGAACGGATTTTGTCAATTCCCACCGCCGCCGCCGTGCCCATTATTGTGGAGACAAACGATGCGCACGCCGCAAGTATAAGTGTATTTTTTACTGAATTGAGTGTCTGCTCGTCACTGAAAAGCTCTTTGTACCATTTAAGCGAAAAGCCCGAAAAAACAGAGAGACTCTTTGCGTCATTAAACGAAAACACAAGCATAATGACAATCGGAGCGAACAGAAATATAAGGGCAAGCGCCATATAGATTTTAGATGCTGTTTTCATCTTCTCGCCCTCCCGGTCTTCACACTCGCCGCACGGCGAAGAACCGCCATTGCCGCAAGCAGAACAATCATCATAATAAGAGCAATTGCCGCCGCAAAGTGCAGGTTATTTGCCGTATACTGTCCTTCAATCGCATCGCCGATAAGGAAGAATTTGCCCGAACCGAGCTTCTGAGAAATATAGAATGTGCTGACAGACGGAATAAGCACCATTGTAATGCCGGAGATAACGCCCGGCACGGTAAGCGGAAAAATAACCTTGCACAGGACCTTAAACGAGTTGCATCCGAGGTCATGCGCCGCCTCTATCAGCTTGTGATCAAGCTTTGCCATAACCGAATATATAGGCAAAATCATATACGGCAGATAGTCGTATACCATACCTATGACAACAGCCGTCTGTGTGCCGATTATATGCACGGTTGACAGCCCCATCTTGTTAAAAAGCGTATTTATAATGCCCGTGTCCTGCAAAATCGTCATCCATGCGTATGTACGGATAAGAAAGTTCATCCACATGGGAATCATTATAATGGTTATCATGGTTTTCTGCATTTTCGGGGACATTTTTGAAATAATATACGCTATCGGGTAGCCTATTAAAAAGCAGATAAATGTGGAAATAACTGCAAGGCGAACCGAACGCCGGAATATCAGTATATATGTATGAACCTCGGTTATTGTGCCGTCATTTGCGGTCTGTTCGCTTGTCGCCGTGAAAAATCTTGTGATATTTTCGAGTGTAAAAGCGAAATTGTCATCCGTAAAGGCATAGTATGCGATAAACACAAGCGGCACTATAATAAACAGAACAGCCCACACCATATACGGTGCCGTTATCACACGTGACAAAACAGACTGTCTTTCGCGTGATGAAGAATTGGACTTTTTCATTCCTCCGGCTCACTTTCCGCATCCGACAGCTCATCGAGCTCGTTGCTGAATGAGGAATAGTCACCGAACATACCGGAATATTCGGATTTTTTCATTATATGAATTGCATCGGGCTCGATAAACAAGCCGACCTTTTCGCCCTCGCCGACAAAATCGGTGGTCTGAATCATCCACTTGAAACCGCCTATATCAACAATGATTTCATAGTGAACACCCTTGAAGGTAACGGATGTAACAACACCCGTCAGCATACCCTTTTCAACGGGGACAACATCGACATCCTCGGGGCGTACAACAACGTCAACCGCTTCATTTGTTCCGAAGCCGCCGTCAACACAGTCGAAGGTGTGACCCGAAAACTCAACGACATTGTCTTTTTTCATTATGCCGTCTACTATGTTGCTCTCGCCGATGAAATCCGCTACAAAGGCGTTTTTCGGCTCGTTATATATATCGGTCGGTGTGCCTATCTGCTGGATTTTGCCGCCGTCCATAACAACAATAGTGTCGGACATGGACAACGCCTCCTCCTGGTCATGCGTAACAAATATAAACGTTATGCCGAGGCGCTGCTGAATATTTTTAAGCTCAACCTGCATATCCTTGCGAAGCTTAAGGTCAAGTGCCGCCAAAGGCTCATCAAGAAGCAAGACCTTCGGTTCAACCGCCAACGCTCTCGCAATCGCGACACGCTGCTGCTGACCGCCCGACAGAGAATTTATGTTTCGGTGCTCAAAGCCCTTAAGATTGACAAGTGCGAGCATTTCGGACACCTTGTCGGCAATCTCTTTTTTGCTCATCTTTTTAAGCTTCAAACCGAACGCTATATTCTCGGCAACATTCAGATGCGGAAAAAGGGCATAACGCTGAAAAATGGTGTTAACCTGACGCTTGTGCGCCGGAACACCATTGATTATTTTACCCTCGAAAACGACATCGCCTTCGTCGGGTGCCAAAAAGCCTGCGATAACACGCAAAGTCGTGGTTTTACCGCAGCCGGACGGCCCCAAAAAGGTTATAAACTCGCCGTTTCTGATATAAAGATTTAATTTGTCTAAAATTACTTCACCATCAAACGATACAGAAATATTTCTGAGATCGATAATGACATTCTTTTCCAATTATGCAGCCCCTTCCCGTTGACAACGAATAGTATTAGCTTTGCAGGTGTGGGTACGGATATGGTTTTCCACACCTTACTTTATAGCAATAAATATACTTCATTGAGCGAAAAATGTCAATAATTTTTATAAAAATTTCACGGTATAAAAAGCGAAAACGGCAGCCCCGGATTTCTTCGGGACCGCCGCTGTTTTTTTAGTTATAAGCTATCGGATTAATAGCCGAATCCGTAGCCGTAGCCGCCGTTTGAGCCGGAGCCGTTTGAGCCCGAGCTGCCGCCGCCGAAATACTCCTTGAAGTAATCATAAAGGTCGTCATATGAGCCGCTGTAACCGGAGGTTGTTGACTCTTCCTCGGTTGCCGCCGTGTCGCCTCTGTTTTCAACAAGAGTAACGGTTACATCGAATGTCTCGGCACTGTAATTGTCGTTTACGTTGAGTCGGACAATTGTAAGAGTGAGCTTGTCGCCTACATTTGAGTTTTCGACAACTTCGGACAGAGAGGAGGAGGTTTCAAGATCCTTGCCGTTGACAGCGGTAATCATATCGCCCTTCTGAACATCGGTATCCTTGAATGCGCTGTCCTCGGAAATTGAGTAAACAATAATTGTGCCGGCGGGCAGACCCTTAATTGATGCATACATAGCGTATGTCTGCTGGCTTGAAACGGGGATATATGTTATACCGAGCTTGGGACGATTCGCAACATAGCCGTTTGTGATAATGCTGTTGACAACATCCACAAATACGGATGACGGAACGGCAAAGCCCATGCCTTCATATTCATCATCGACTATCTTCATTGAGTTGATGCCGATAACCTGACCGTACTCATTGACAAGAGCGCCGCCGGAGTTGCCGGGGTTTATTGCGGCTGTGTGCTGGATGCACTCCATGGTATAGCCGGTTGACGAGGAGCTTACGGGTCTGTCAAGAGCGGATACAATGCCGTCCGTAAAGGAGTTTGCGAACTCCGTACCGCCGGGGTTGCCTATCGCGTAAATTGTCTCACCTACAACAAGCTTTGAGGAGTCGCCTATTTCAGCCTTTGAAAGTCCTGTCGCTTCAACCCTGAGAACACCGATATCGGTAACGGTATCGTAGCCTACAACATCCGCTTCATATTCGCTTTCGTCAAAAAGCTGAACCATAATCTTGGCTCCGCTTGTATTTATAACGTGGGCGCAAGTGATGATATATGTATACTTGCCGTCGGAATCCTCTGTAAAGATAACGCCTGTGCCTTCACTTGAAAGAGATGAACCGCTGTAAACAAGTATGCCGACGGAAGATTCATTTACCTTCTGATAAACCTCCGAGGCACTGAGAACCCCGGTGGATGTGGATGTCGCCGATTTTGTGGGAGTGCTCTCTGTGTTGAGCTCGTCAACATTTTCTATTCCGTTTGATGCACTCTCTTCATCGCTCGAAACATCCGTGGAGTTTTTGCCGAAGAAGAAGCAGCATCCGCCGATGGCAATAACAAGCACAACGGCAATTATCGCCGCAAAAATATGCTTGCCTTTTTTGGAGGACTTTTTGTCACCGCCGTTTGCGTTATTCGTGCCGCCCGAGGAGGACGTGTTCATATTGGAATAAGGATAGGGATTTGTTGTGTTCTGCCCGGCGTTGTTATTATTGTAAGAATAAGTGTTGCCGGAGTTCTGAGTATTGGTATAGGAGTAAGAACCTGTATTCGTCTGATTGTGACCGTTTGCGTACGGATAGGGGTTTGATGTATTTGTTGTGTTTGATGTATTTGCCGTGTTGCCGTAGGGGTATGAGTTTGCGGCACCTGTGCTCTGCTCTGTGCTCGTATCGGGAGCTGAAGTATTCGCCGCATCGTTCTCGGGTTTGTTAACATCCGTAAAGGAAGCGTACTGAGGCTCAGCGGGAGCGGCAGTTTCTTCTGCGGGGGCTGAAGTCGAGGCTGTATTTTCATTTACGGGAGTTTCGGAAGAATTTTCATTTGAATTTACACCGTTGAGGTTCTCATCATGTTCATTCATAATATATTTCCTTTCTCATCTTTTATGGGGTGCCTTGCGGTTTCCCTTTGTTTTGACTGTATCTTAATGCACGGTATTTAAACAAGCATTAAAAAGACAGATAATTTGTAATTTTTCAGAAAAATCTGAAATTTTCTTTTCATACTCAACAATTCCGCCACCTGCGAAGCCTTATAATCCAAGGCACAAAATTGTTAATTATTTTTTACTGTTTATTCTGCACCGGCAATGTAATGACAAACTCCGTATACTGCCCGAACTCACTGTTAACCGATACACTTCCGTGGTGCAGTTCGATTATACTTTTGACTATATAAAGTCCCATTCCGAAGCTCTTTGAATCAAGTCCGCGGGATTTGTCAACCTTATAAAATCTGTCAAATATAAGCGTCAGTTCATCGGGTGCTATACCCTTGCCGCTGTTGCGGATTTTTATGACGGCATTCTTTTTGTCGGAATTAAGTGCAAATGTAATTGTGCCGCCGTCGGGAGTAAACTTTACCGCATTGTCAAACAGATTATATATGACCTGTGTAATAAGCGCATTATCGGCACTGACCGTAACATTTTCGAGACTGTCAAGCCCCAGAACACGGATATCACGGTCGGTTACTATTTTTTCAAATCCAAGCACCGTGCGGCAGATAAGTGCTGACAGCTCCACATCGTGCATTTCGGGTGTCAGCTTGCCCGCCTCGATTTTTGACATATTGAGCATCGCCACAACAAGGCGAGACAGACGCTTTACTTCATCCGACACAATACGCAGATATCTGTCCCTGTCTTTTTCGGGAACGGTGCCGTCAAGTATGCCGTCAACAAAGCCCGAAATTGTAGTCATGGGTGTTTTTAATTCGTGCGAAACATTGGCGACAAAATTGCTTCGTGACTGTTCGATTACGGCTAAATTGTCTGCCATTGAGTTAAATTCATCGGCAAGCTCGGCAAGCTCCGAATATGTATCAAGACGGCTTATTCTTCTTGTGAAGTTTCCTTCGCCGTATTCATGTGTAATCTCCGTAATTTTTTTAACGGGTTTTACGGTTCTGGCAGACACTATAAGCGCACATAAGAAAGACACAAGCACAGCAAGAAGCCCCGTGAACAGTATCATTCTGACAAACTCCGTTGTATACGGCAGATAGACACTCACAAGCGACTGCATACAGACGGTATATATTCTGCCGCTCGGCGTATCAACCGGTGACACGGCGGTAAGCATCGACTCATCGCCTAAAGACGGCAAGACAATATCATATGAATACACAACACCGAAATCGGTGCTTGACGACAGAATGTATGACGGAAACGAGAGAGCGAAATGCTTTTCGCATACATCGGAATTGCCGTCGCTGTCGGAACACGAGATAACCGTGCCGTCACTGCCGAGTATAAGTGTAACTGCGGAAGTTGTTCGGCTGTCGGAGAAAGCGGCACTCGGTGTAAGCTTATAAGTGCCGGTATAATCCGTACTGTTATAAAAATAATCGACGCTCTGAGCCAGGCTCAAAGCGTCATCTGCCAAAGTGTTAAGCCTGTCATTTTTCCATATATTCACAAAAAAGAACATCAACGAAAACCCTGCGACAAAAACGCAGAAAAGCAATGTCGCGGTCATCATGGTGAACAATCTTTTGAACATGCTCCCCGGGGGACGCTTTTGAAAGAATTTCATATAGGCTCACTCTGTTATTTATTAAATATCTATCTGATTTTATATCATAAATATCCGAACTGAAATCAGTGCGTTTCAAACTTATAGCCGACCGACCACACGGTTTTAAGCTCCCATTTGTCGGATACGCCCTCAAGCTTTTCTCTCAGACGCTTTATGTGAACATCAACGGTGCGTGAATCGCCGTAATAGTCAAAGCCCCACACTTCATCAAGAAGCTGATCTCTTGTAAAAACTCTGTTGGGGTTGCTTGCGAGGTGAAACAGAAGCTCAAGCTCCTTGGGCGGTGCGTCAACATGCGTTCCCCTTACCTTAAGTTCATAGTTTGTGATATTGACGGAGAGATTTTCATAAGAAACCTCTTTGGGAGATTCCGCCGCAGGTGTACCTGTTCTGCGAAGAACGGCCTTTATGCGAGCGACAACCTCTTTTGCCTCAAACGGCTTTACGATATAGTCATCCGCACCGAGCTCAAGGCCGAGAATTTTATCGAATGTCTCACCCTTTGCCGACAGCATGATAATCGGCACATCGCTGTTCTGTCTTATTTTGCGGCAAACCTGCCAGCCGTCAAGCTTCGGGAGCATTATATCAAGAAGAACAAGTGACGGTTTTTCGGAAACAACGGTATCAACCGCTGTTATGCCGTCATTGACTATAACCGTCTGATATCCCTCTTTTGTAAGATACAGACGGAGCAGTTCGCATATATTTTCGTCGTCATCGACTATCATAATTTTTTCGTTCATGAAGCTGTCCTCCGATTTTCGTTGTTATATACAGAAGAAAACAGGGTCTTTGCTTTCGGCTCGACCCCGGTCAGATTATTTATCAAATGATACAAGACTGAATCTGTCTTTCGAGAGACTGTCTGAAACATTATAGATTACACCGTCAATTCCGGCAATCTCGGTATCGACAACACTGCCGATTTTATCAAGTATCGCAACACACACGGTCTCTTTTTCGGTCTTGATTTCGGCTGCATTCACGCCGTTATCGCCTGTCGCCGTATCGGTATCGGACGATATATCAACCGACACAGTGTCCGAAGTGTTAAATGTGGGGGTTATAAACGACACAACACTTTTAACGGAATCCGGCACGGCAAGCATGAATACATTCATGATATTGTCAACATCACTGCTGACACCGAATGTTGAGAAAATGCTCGCTATTATCGACTGCGAGGAGGACACAAGCCCTTCAACCGCCTCGGTAATCTCGGAATTTTTGGTTGAAGTCGTGTTTTCGCCCTCTGTGCCCTGATAAATGTTGAACACATAATCACACACGGTTACTTTTCCGTCAACAACCGCCTGAACGGTGATTATAACTTCTTCGACCGTTTTTGATGCATCAAGATAAATCTCGGTATAGTAGTTGTTCTTTATGCTCTCGCCGTTTGCCATAATCGAAACGGAGACATTCTTGCCATCGGAAAGATACGCCTTGGGCATAATCCATATTGACGAACGCTTGCCTGTGAGCTTTACGTCATATTCGTAAACATCGGCGTAAAACTCGTCTTCTTCAAGGTCAAACACGTCTGTTTTCATTGCGACAAGCTCAAACGCCTGTGACAGTGTCATTGTGTCTTTGTCAACGACAACACCGTTTTTGCGTGCAATGGCACTTAGTACACAGAAAGCGACATCGTTTTTCTTGTCACTCGATTTGAGTGCGTCATTAAGTGTTGAATTTGAAAGCGTAACGCCGTATTTTTTGCCCAGCAGAGCGGCAATATATGAAGTTTTGATTGATTCAAACGAAGCGTTGACATCCGTTGAAATGCCGAGCTTGTTAAGTGTCATAACTGCGACAAGACGGTATGTTTCATCGGATGAAGTGTCGACATCGATATCATAACCGGCACTCCATAAAGTCAGCTTCATAGCGGCCAAGATATAGTCACTCACCGATCCCGCACTGCCGCCGGGCATCCACTTTTTTATGCTTCCGCTGTCAAGCCCCGAGAGAGTTGAAAGATAATCGATAAGAACATCACCGAGAGCTTTTCCGGACAAATCCGAAGCATCGTATGAGCCTGTTACAAGTGCGGTATAAAGAGCCTGTGCCATGACCTTTTCGTCATTTGTGGGGTCAGAGGGATAAGAAATGCCGAGCCCCTTGAAATAGTCTTTTATGAATGTTTCGCTGACATTTGCGGAAATAAGATTTGAATTGCTGTTGAGCACATCGACAAGATATACATATCCGCTGCTCGAAGCACCCTGTTCCAGAGAATAGAGCGAACAGAAATAGTCAACATCCTCGGCAAATGAATCAGCCGTTTCGGAGTACGGATAGTCGGGCACCGCGGAATAATGCACATCGGAAAGCACACCCGACAATGCGGATGTATTTTCGTTAAATGAAATATCCGTGAGCCACGCGTTGTTTGCCGTGTCATGCCCGCTTTGCGTTTCGAAGGTAAACAAGGCCGCCGCCTTTGACAGAGGCACCGAAACAGTGACAGCCAAAAGCAGAAATGCGGATATTAAACTCAGTACAGTGTGTTTTTTGTACAAGTGTGTTGCCTCCAAATCAGCAGTATACATTCGACTTAAGCACAGCCGAAAACAATAATTATTTATATATTATAACAAGTCTCGCAAAATGTCAATAACGCAAAATGATTTTCGAAGCCCGGATCAGTCCTTTTTTACGGCAAATTCATAGACCGTTTCGGATGAATACTCTTCACCGGCTTTATAGAAGCACTGCGGGAACGAGGGATTATTGGGCGTATCGGGATAGAACTGCGTTTCGAGGCAAAGTCCGCCTCTTTTTGCCATCGGCACGCCGTTTTTGCCGGGAGTACCCTTGAGGAAATTTCCGACATAGAACTGTACACCGGGCAAAGTTGTATAAACATTCATTTTTATTCCGCTCTCGGCACAGTATACCTCGGCACAGTCACGAAGAGTACCGATATCACCGTTTACGCAGAAGTTATGATCAAAGCCGCCCGTAAGCTTAAGCTGTTCGCAGTCGTCGTTTACGTGCTCGCCGATTTTTACACTCTGTCTGAAATCAAACGGAGTGCGTTCCACATCCCTGTTTTCACCGAGAGGAATGCTCAGTTCATTTACGGGAGTAAACTTATCTGCATTTATTCTGACTTCATGATCAAGAATATCACCCTCACCGAAGCCTTTAAGATTAAAATAGGCGTGGTTTGTAAGGTTTATGAATGTGTCACGATCGGACACAGCCGAATACTCAATATCAAGTTTATTATCGTCTTTAAGTCTGAAAAGTACCTTTACCTTTGTCTCTCCGGGGAAGCCGCCCTGTCCGTCGGGGCTTGTGTACGAAAATTCAACGGCATCGCTGTCAACAACAATGGCATTCCATACGGCAAAGCTGAATTCTCCGCCGGAATGAAGGCACGTCACATCCTTTTCGTTTGCGACAAGCTCATAGTGCTTATTGCCGATATCAAAAGCGGCACCGCCAATTCTGTTGCATACGGGGCCGACCGTCGCGCCCTGATAGTCCGACAGATTGAGATAGTCCTCAACCGTGTCAAAGCCCAGAAGAACATCACGCATTTCTCCGTTTTTGTCCTCCGCATAGAATGAATTGAGTGTGGCGCCGAGTGTCAGAATGTGCGCACTGTACTCGTTATTATTCGATATGATATACTTGAATATTTCGCGTCCGTCGGGCATAAAGCCGAAGGATTCTCTTTCAACGCTCATATAATCTACTCCGATTCAAAAAAATTTTAGCTCTGTTTCAGAACATTCGATATAATTATATCAAAGTGAGAATTTATGTCAAGCCGACAAAACAAGCAAAATGTATATTTAATCACAAAATCGGAATATTTATAAATTTTGTCTTTTTGTTGTGACTTTTTTTATATTTGTCAATTGACTACAACTCTTATTTATTATATAATACAATTTGTATGTACTTTTTTTACACAAAATACGGTCACAGGCATAAGGTGGTATCAGCAGATGAGTTTTATCGAGCTTAATTCGGTATACAAAAAATACAAGATGGGCGAAGTTACCATAAACGCGCTTGACGGGGCTACATTCTCCGTGGAGCAGGGGGAGCTTTGTCTTATAGTCGGGCCGTCGGGTGCCGGCAAGACCACCGTGCTTAATATCCTCGGCGGCATTGACAGCTGTGATGACGGCAAGGTTCGTGTCGGCGGCGAAGCGATAAACAGCCTGAGCGCAAAAAGGCTCGCACTGTACAGACGCCACGATGTCGGCTTTGTTTTTCAGTTCTATAATCTTGTGCCCAATCTTACGGCACTCGAAAACGTTGAGCTTGCGACACAGATAAGCAACAAAGCGTTAAGCCCCGACAAGGTTCTTGAAAGAGTGGGCCTTGCCGACAGAATGAACAACTTCCCGGCACAGCTTTCGGGCGGCGAACAGCAGAGAGTTTCAATCGCCAGAGCACTTGCGAAAAACCCCAAGCTTCTTCTGTGCGACGAGCCGACAGGCGCTCTCGACTACACCACAGGCAAACAGATTCTGTCACTTTTGCAGGATACATGCCGAGAGACGGGCATGACCGTTATAATCATCACACACAACACTTCTCTGACACCCATGGCAGACAGAGTTATCACGATAAAAAACGGCAGAGTAAGACGAATTACCGTTAATGACAATCCGCTGTCCGTTGAGAACCTTGAATGGTAAGGAGGCTTTAATTTGACCCGAATGCTCTTCAGAGATACTCTGAGAACAATAAAAAAGAGCGTAAGCCGATATATATCCATTTTGCTTATCGTGGCTCTCGGCACTGCCTTCTATACGGGCATAAAAGCGACCGCACCCGATATGTTCGCAACGGCAAAGACGTATTTCAACGAATACAATCTTATGGATATTCGTGTTGAGTCCTCCATCGGGCTCACCGACGATGACGTAACGGCACTCAAAAATATAAGCGGAATAGAGTACGCAAGAGGCGAAAAATATATCGATGCCCTTGTTCGTGTAAACGGCGAAGCGGAGTGCGACCTTGACGGCACGCAGATAAGCACACGCGCGTACAGCATCTCCCCTACCGACATTTCAAATTTCTTAAACGGTGTCGATGACGGCAACTATATAAACAGAGTTGAGTTAATCGAAGGCAGCTATCCCACTTCATCCGACCAGTGTCTTGTTGATGCCAGCCGCCTTTCTACGCCAGATTCTTATAAAATCGGCAGCACGATTACACTCGAAAAGTCAGGCGGCAGTGTGCCCGATAATCTTTCATCAAATGAATTTACAATTGTCGGCATTATAAGATCGCCCTATTATCTTTCATTTGAACGAGGCAACACAAACATAGGCAGCGGCAAAATAGGAACGTTTATTTTAATTCCCGATGAAGCGTTCACTGCCGATTATTACAGCGAAATCTATGTAAAGGTCACGGGAGCTGACGGCTACGAGCCGTTTTCGGACGCATATTTTGACTTTATAGAACCGTATATTACGGCTGTCAGAGCAATAGCGGACACACAGGTAAACGCCCGTGTTGAGACACTGCGTCCTCAGCTTCTCAAAACAATCGAAGACGGCGAGGAATCCATAGCATCGCAGTCATCGGGTGCCACAACCGACATAAAGACACTTGACGACACAATTGCGACATTGCAGAATCTTGTAGACAACGGCGAACAGATTATAGCCGATGCCGAAGCTGAATTTAACGAGAAATTCGGCACAGCCGAGAGCACACTGTCAGACAGCTCGGCGGAACTGTCTTCGGCACTTTCGGACTATCAGTCAAAATATCAGACCTGGCTCGAAAACAAGACAAAATATGACGAGAGTTCAACGGAGCTCAGCGAAAAGCAGGCTTTATACGACAATCTGTATTCACAGGTAACAAGTGCCCGTCAGCAGGTGAACACTCTTAACGCCAATGTCACAACTATAAATTCACTTGTCACAGCCGCCGAAAACGTGCTTCAGGCAATTGAAGACAAAAATATAGAATCAAGCTCCACAAGCGAGGTTCAGGCGATAATAACCATGATGCAGGCGACCTACCCCGAGCTTTACAGCGCCGTAAAATCGCTGTCAACAAGCGGACTTGCGACCGAGATAATAGCGAATGTCGAACCGTATCTTGAGCAGGAAAAGCTTCAGCTCGCCAAAACACAAAAGGAGCTTGAAGAGAAAAAAGCGGTTCTTGACGAGCTTGCAACCGAGCTTGAAACCATGAAGCAGCAGTTAGAGGCAGCTTCTGCCGAGAGTGCCGCAACGAAAAAACAGCTTGAGTCCGCGGCGAGCGACCTTGCGGATTACAAAGAACAGCTGACAAGCAAGGGCTATACAATACAGAACAGTGATTTGCAGCTTCAGATTCAGCGTGTCCAGGCGGAGACCGAATTAAAGGAGCTTAAAGCACAGGTTGAAGCCGCCCCCGCAAATCTCGCCGAGGCGCAGAAGAAAAAAGAGGAGGCAAATTCCGAGCTTTCCACTTCCCTTTCGGAAGCTCAGTCAAAGCTTGACAGCGCAAAAAGATTATACGAAAAGCTTGACGATGTCACATGGAACATATACGACCGCTCCGACACACCCGGTTACAGCAGTTACGGTCAGTCGGTGTCAAACATAAATATGCTGTCAAACATATTCCCGGTTTTCTTCTTTTTGATTGCGGCTCTTGTTTGCCTTACGACAATGACAAGACTGATAGAAGAAGAACGTGTACTTTTAGGCACATACAAGGCACTCGGCTACACAGTCGGTGCGATTATGGCAAAGTATATAATCTATTCGCTAAGCGCCTGTCTGTTCGGCACACTCATAGGCGTATCGACGGCGATATTCGGCTTCCCGTATCTTATAAATTCGGCATATTCGATTATGTACTCTTTGCCGTCACTCATATACAAAATTCCGTGGCTTGACATAGGCATATGCTTTTTGGCATCATTCTTATGCACAACCGTTTCCACAATGTTCGCAGTCGCAAAGGAGCTTACACTCCCGGCAAGCGTACTCATGCGGCCCAAAGCACCGAAGGCCGGCAAGAGAATACTTCTTGAGAGATTCGGATTCATCTGGAAGCACCTTAAATTTTCGTCAAAGGTCACGGCTCGAAATCTGTTCAGACATAAGGCACGTTTTCTTATGACGATTATAGGCATTGCCGGATGCGGAGCGCTGATTTTAGCAAGTCTCGGAATGTATGACTCTGTGTCTGCCATAGTGTCAAAGCAATACGGCGATAATGCCATAACAAAATATGATTTTCAGATAGCTTTCGACAGCACGCAGTCAACCGAGACACATTCGGCTGAATTTAACAACGCCAAGTCAGATACGAGAATAAATTCGCTTATGCTGACGTCCGTCCGCTCAATGGTCGGTTTCGGCGAGGATACAGCCGAAAAAACGGATGTATATATTCTTGTTCCCGAAAATCCGTCTGAAATAAACAATTACATTGATCTGCGTTCACGCACTTCAAAGGATAAAATCACACTTGACGACACCGGCGCCGTCATAACGGAAAAGCTGGCAAAAACCGCAGACGTTGATGTCGGCGGGCAGATAAACTTTGCGGATTCCGACGGCAATATTTACACCGTCACGGTATCGGCAATTGCGGAGAACTATACCTTCCACTATATTTATATGACTCAGTCTGTCTACAAACAGGCAGTCGGCGAAGATCCCGAATTTTATTACGCCATAGGCACACTCTCGGATACAGTTAAAAATGACAATTCCGATGACGGTGCGGCAAAGGGCAGATTTGCATCCGACCTTGTCGAAAAAGACGGAATTACTTCATTGTCATATACAACCGACAGTGCGGACACCATAAGCAAGGTTACCGATGCTCTTTCGTGGGTTATCGTTCTGTTTATTGCGGCGGCAACCGTTCTGGCGTTTGTGGTGCTTTATAACCTGTCGAACATAAACATAATCGAACGCAACCGAGAGCTTGCAACGCTTAAAGTGCTGGGCTTCTCCGACAGAGAAATGAACGCCTATATTTACAGAGAAAATATCATACTCTCCGTCATAGGCATTGTGTTCGGCGTTGTGCTCGGAATATTGCTTCACAGAGCGCTTATCACATTTACTTCCGTTGACACCGTAATGTACGGACAGACAATAAGCCTGTATAACTATCTTATTTCAATCGGACTTACAGTGTGCTTTATAGTCGCCGTAAACCTTCTGCTCAGAAAGAAGATTAAAAAGATAGACATGGTGTCGTCGCTTAAATCGGTAGAATAATACGATGGCAATTAGCAATTAGCAATGAGCAATTAGCAATTACTTCGCAAGAGGCGAAGCCATATAATCCAAGACACGCAGTGTCTTCCGACATTATGCATTATGCATTCTACATT
>CAVFPQ010000027.1:0-20738 GCA_963624415.1 Acutalibacteraceae bacterium
CGGCAGCGAAGCCGTAGGCAGCCGCGAGGAATGCGACTTCCGGGATATATTAAAAACTTACCTTTTGTTTGCAGTAAAGGAATGTCGCTGACGAGCGGCTCAGCCCCGCCGACGGCAAAGCCCAGCAGCACCGAAAATCAATCGCAGTCTGTACATTCTGCACTATGCAAAAAATCCAAGACAAGCATTGTCTGTTCAACTGCCTCTGACAGACTGCCGTCGTAAACTATCTGTATTACTACAGCGTCTGCACAGGCGGACTTACCGTGCCTATCGACAATGACAACAAACCTTTTATAACTCCAATCAAAAAGAAAGGATGATTTGACTATGGCGTATCCGAAACCTTTATCAGAAAAATCTCTTGCAACGTTATACGAACATTCGAATATTGACGAAAGAAAGAGCGATTTTCTGCACAAGTTTTTTCTTGCGTGTTCAAATCTTTACGGTGAAATTCCCCTGAGACATATGTGGGAAGTTCTTAAAAGATCCGCGGCTCGATACGATATGACCGATATAAAAAGAAAAGATCTCATCGAATTTTCATCAATAGTACGAAGAGAAAAACAGCCTTATTATGTATTTGAGGTAGACGAGCTGTTTTCCGCAGAAAAAAGAAACGTTCTTACCAGAATAATCGTAAACGAAAAGCTTCTTGCCCCGGCAGGTTATGACAGGCTGTCATGGATCTGGGAACTTGACGAACTGCATGCAAACCGACTGTTATATTTTCCGGATGACATTCTTTCGTATGCATCCCCCACTGCGTCAGAAGAAGAAAAGAACCTGCTTGAGTTTCTCGGCAATCTGGAAGTAAATATCGAAGAGGGAAAAGACGTATGCGGTCACAAGTTCAAACGTCAGCATTACGGAAAAAAACTGAAGGATTTTTCGTACAGAAACCATGCGGAAATATATGAGTTTAAATATTGCGAAAAAAATTCGGAAAAACGCTCCGCGCTAAGAGAACAGCGTTACCATGAACTGATCAAGAGAACATCCGTTTCCGAAGCCGAAAAAATAGTCGAAAGATTCAAGCTGGATTGTAGCCTCGGTTTTGAGGATCTAAACAAAATCATGCAATGGGTTTGGCATGAATTGACCGAAGTCGGTGTTGAGCCGAAAGATAATCAAAGTGAAAAACTCCTTGATCTGATGGTCAAATTCAATAACAATATGCACCAGTGGGGCATTTTCGGTTGGACTCCCGACGAACTGTCCGAATATTACTCTTCATCACCAAAGCAATCAAATGAACCTACAACATTACATCTCGGTGACGGCATAAAACAGGCAATTGCCGACGGACAAATAGACCTTGAAGAGCTTGAGAAAGAGTTAAAAAAACGCGGAATAAAGCTTGAGTTCTGAAACCGGGAGGACTGACATGGCATCAAAAAGATTAAAAAAGGTTTATTAACAGCTGCACGACAATTTCGGTTGATACCGAAACGGGAATAAACTGTTTATTCAGCAGAGATGCATACGGCGGCGGCATGACCGTGCTTCTCGATAAAGACGGCAAGCCGGTTGTGACACCGATAAATTCAACAGAAAAAAATAAAACACTGTCTTCAGTTAAAGTGGCTGAACGCAGTGTTTTTTTTAGCATATCTAAATACGAAAAAAGGACTGCCGCTTTGTGGGCGGCAGCCCATTGGGTTTAGTTTTTCAGATTACTTCTTGAAGATCTTGAAGAGGTTAGCAAAGAGGTTCTGGAAGAATTCCTTAATCTTGTCGAGGAAGGACTTAGCTTCTTCTTTGCCTACTTCTACGGTAGCGTCAACAACTTCCTTAGCTGTAACTTCCTTCTGCTCGGACTCTACGAATGTATCGTTGAAGTTAACCTTGTCGATACCTGCGGAGTTCTTCTTTGAGAAGGTGTAGAATGTAGCGTCTGTATCGAATACGATAACGTCGCCCTTTTCTACCTTAACGTCTGTGAAGGACCAGTCATTGATTGTGCCGTCAGCTGCGAATACGTCAAGTACAAGAGTTACATAGCCTTCATCTGTGCCTGTAAGCTTTACTCTGTAATTGTCGAACATGAAGGCAACCTTGTGATACTGACCTGAATAGTCGGAGTATACGGAAGCGAATGCACCGTAATCGTTAACTGTGTTTGTCGGAGTACCGTCGGGAATTGTTGTAAGAGTCTTGTTGTCCTTTGTTGTAATGTCAACAGAAACGGGGCAGTAAATCTTGAGACCGTTAACAACCTTCTTATCTGCGGAGATAGCGTCATCGAACATTACACCGGAGATAAGGTTAAGGGCTGCCTGGTTAACTTCTGTATCATTGTAAACTGTGCCGTAGAGCTTATTCTTGATCTTGCCTACAACGCCGTCTGCTTCGCACTGCTTAAGAGCAACGATAGCATCTTCGGATACGTCACGGGCTGCGATTGCGATTGCGAATGAACGAACAGCCTTGTCAGCGTCGTCACCGTCGAGAGCGGCCTTTGACCATGCTGCTGCAAGAGCCTGATAGTCATAGGAGCAGAGGAGAGCGTCCATGTAGCCGTATCTTTCGCCTGTGTTCCACATGATGTCAGCGAACTTGGAACCGCCCTGATAAATCTTCTTAGCGGCTGCTGTGTAAACGTTGGAATCCATAGCTATGCTTATAAGCGACTCGGCAGCATCCTCAGCTACACCAAGTGCATAGTTATTAGCAACATCAAAGAGCTGATCCTTAAGCTCGTCATTCATTGTGGTGAGGAGCTCATTAGCGGCGGCCTTAAGGTCTGCATTGGTAGCGTTATCAACAACATACTGAAGGAAATCGTGGTAAGCGGCGTTTGCCTGACGAACAGAGAGAACCTTTGCATAAGCTGCGATAAGCTCATCTCTTATGTTCTGGTAAGTTGTGGCGACCTTGCAGACAACTTCGAGAACCTTGCCTATCTTATTGAAAGCTGCGAGCCATTCGGCGTCTTCTGCAACCTTAAGATAACCGGCAACCTTCTCAACGAACTCTGTGATGTCTTTAGCACCCTCAACTGCCTTTACGAACTCGTCAACATAACCGTCGTCGATATCGAAGTCGGCCTTGTCGATGATGGCAAGAAGAAGCGTCTTTGCGTTGTCGATGTTGATTTGACGTGTTGCGTAGTTTGACCATGCGTTATCATAAAGAGCAAGCACGGTGTACGCTGTCATTTCCTGGTTCATTGCTTTTCTGTTTATGTCAACATACTGATAGCTTGTATAGTTTGTATTGTCATAAACGGTGTCGAGCATGAAGCTGTAATTTGACTTCCAGAGAGCAACTCTCTTTTCGGAGTCGGTCTGCTCCGCGTCTGCGGCAAGAGCCGTAACAGGCAGAACGGAAAGAACCATAAGTATTGCCATTAGAACGGAAAGTAACTTTGCTGTCTTTTTCATAAAATTTTTGCACTCCAAAAAATTTATTGGGTATTTGCGTTTCTGACACGGACATTGTACACTTTAAAATCAAGTTAGTCAATTATCAAGTTCATACAATCTTCATATCTTCGTTTGTGCAATTTGAACATAAATTTATTTCCATTTTGGGATAATGGGTATAAATTTTTCGTGTAAGTTATAACTTTATGAACATTCTGTGAATACAGACTTAAAAGAAACTTTATGCAGGGGCCGGGGACCACTCTCAATTGACAATTTTCATTTGTTAATTGAAATTTGCGGAAACGGTATCTCAATTCCGTTTTCGTCAAAAGCGTATTTGACCTGCTTTATAATATCAAAATAAACGTCCCAATAGTCCGATGATTTGCACCACGCGCGAACGGTGTATTCAAGTGCGCTGTCCCTATGTGCCGAGAGGCGTGCAAAGGGTGCGGGATCCGAAAGAACAAGCGGATGCTCCGTGCATACCTTCAGAAGAACACTCTCCACTTTATTTATATCATCATTATATGAAGCGGTAAATGTGAGATCCACTCGGCGGTTCTTGTTTGCCGTATAATTTGTAAGCGTGGCGTTTGATGCCGTGGAATTGGGCACGATTATAAGCTTGTTGTCGAGCGTTTCAACCTTAATCTGAAAAATTCCGATTTCACGAACCGTGCCTTCAACTCCGTCAAGAGAAATATAATCCCCGACTCTGAAGGGCTTGAACACAAGTATTATAAATCCGCCGGCGATATTCGACAGACTGCCCTGAAGTGCAAGACCGATAGCAAGACCGCAGGAGCCGACAACCGCTATAATCGAGCTCATCGGTATTCCCATAACGGCAAGTGACGTAACGACAATAAGGCTTTTAAGCACAACGACAATCACATCATTTACGACACTTTTGGCGGATGGATCAAGCCTGTCCGATGCCTTTGATTTGACAAGCTTTTTCATCAGCAGATTTACAAGCTTGAAGCCGATAATCAGAATGACGACAGCCGCTATAAATCTGCCGCCGTACTGCACCGCAAAATCCTGCATCTGATCAATAAGCTTTGCTATAAACGTATTTGCCTTCTCTGCGGATTTTTCGATATTGTCCGCAGCCTCCGCAATGCTGTTAGATAAATTTTCGTCCATTACAAATCATCCCTTTTTGGTGTTATATTATCAAATTCCGATGGTGTTTTACAAATCAACAGGGAGCAGAAAAACTCCGCTAAGCAATTAACAATTAATAATGTCGGAAGGCACGGTGTGCCTTGGATTATATTTTAATGCATAATGCATAATGCAGAATTTCGGAAGTCCTGCGGACTTGGATTTATAAAGCTTCGCCTTTTGCGAACCGACTTCAAACTTTAACCCTGCTCCCAGGTCCCTTTATGCTAATCAAAAAGCCTCCAAGCACTGCACCTTCGCCCGCTCGGAGACCTTTTTTTGTATTATTGTTCCGTGTCGGTTATGTCCGTTATTTCTTCGGGCTCATCCGGCAGCGCTATGCTGATTATCTGCGGCGCATCACCGTTTCTGACACAGTCCGCCGTTATAACAATTCTTTCAATCGACGGGTCGGAAGGTGTCGTGAACATAACGGGCAGAAGAATCTTTTCCATAATGCTTCGAAGTCCTCTTGCACCTGTTTTGCTCTCGACTGCTTTTTTTGCGATTTCGACAAGTGCGTCGTTTTCAAAATCAAGCTCAACATTATCAATATCGAACAGGGCGCTATATTGCTTTATAACGGCATTTTTCGGCTCCTGCAGAATTTTTATAAGAGCCGTTTCATCAAGATTATGAAGAGCCGTAAGAACGGGCATTCTGCCGACGATTTCGGGAATAAGTCCGTATTTTACAAGATCCGCCGGAATAACCTTCGACATAACTGCATCCGCTTCGAATTCCGCCTTGCTCTGAAGCTCACTGCCGAAGCCCAGAACCTTGTTTCCGAGACGCTTTTCGACAATTTTTTCTATTCCGTCAAACGCACCGCCGCAGATAAACAGAATATTTGTCGTGTCTATCTGTATAAATTCCTGCTGGGGGTGCTTTCTGCCGCCCTGCGGAGGAACATTCGCGAGTGTGCCTTCAAGAATTTTAAGAAGTGCCTGCTGTACGCCCTCACCGCTTACATCACGTGTGATAGACGGATTTTCGCTTTTGCGGGCAATCTTGTCGATTTCGTCAACATATATAATGCCCCGCTCCGCCTTATCTATGTCATAATCCGCCGCCTGAATAAGACGCAGAAGAATGTTTTCGACATCCTCACCGACATAGCCTGCCTGTGTAAGTGTTGTGGCATCCGCAATGGCGAACGGAACATCAAGCGTTTTTGCGAGCGTCTGCGCAAGAAGTGTTTTGCCGACACCGGTGGGGCCGAGCAGAAGAATATTGCTCTTAAACAGTTCGACATCAGTCTTCTGTTTGCGGTATATACGCTTATAGTGGTTATACACGGCAACGCTGAGGGCGATTTTTGCCTCGTCCTGTCCTATTACGTACTCGTCAAGCTTCGCCTTTATCTCCTGAGGCTTAGGAAGAACCCTCGGAGCCGTCACCTTGGTGTGCTTGCCGTGTTTTTTTGTGGGAAGCTCATTTTCTTCTATAATTTCGGCACAGCTTGCCACGCACTCATCACAGATAAAGACACCCGGGCCCGAAATAAGCAGACTTACTTCATCCTGCAGTCTGCCGCAGAACGAGCAGCGATGCTGTTTGTCGTTTGTATCGTATTTACTCAATGGAAAAAACCTCCGGAGTTTCGTCACACGCCGACAAAATCACGCCGGCTTGCGGCTTTTAGTCACGCTTATATATAACCTTATCTATAAGACCGTACTCTGCCGCTTCCTCTGCGGTCATCCAGTTGTCACGGTCGGTGTCACGCTCGATTATCTCAAGCGGCTTGCCTGTGTTTTCGGCAAGAATTTTATTAAGGTTTGTGCGTGTTCTGAGAATATGATCGGCGGCGATTTTAATATCGCTTGCCTGACCCTGAGCGCCGCCCAGAACCTGATGAATCATAATCTCGGCATTGGGAAGAGCATAACGCTTGCCCTTTGCGCCGGCAGAAAGAAGGAACGCGCCCATGCTTGCCGCCATGCCCATGCAGATAGTGGAAACATCGCACTTTATATACTGCATTGTATCATAAATGGCAAAGCCTGCGGATACACTTCCGCCGGGGGAATTGATATAAAAAGAAATGTCCTTATCGGGGTCCTGTCCTTCAAGGAAGAGCAGCTGTGCGACAACAAGGCTTGCGGTAACATCATTTACTTCCTCGGACAGAACAATAATTCTGTCATTAAGAAGACGGGAGTAAATATCGTACGCTCTCTCGCCGCGGTTTGTGTTCTCTATAACGGTGGGAACAAGTGACATTTTGTCGGGAATAAACACTGTCAATCTCTCCTTCTGTAAAAAAATCAACTTTATTCGGTAATCAACAATTATCTGTTCGCCGTTAGCATCACGGGTCGGGTGTCATGGGCCGGGGACCGGGGACTGAGGAAGTCCTTCGGACTTGATTTTATAAGCTGCGCCGACATTAAATCCGTTTTACTGAAAGCTTTAATCTTTGCGAAGCCATATAATCCGGGACACGCAGTGTCTTCCGCCATTATGCACTATGCATTCTGCATTATACATTTATTGCTGATTGCCGATTGCTGATTATCGATTTCGTTTGCCTCTTTTTTTCGGCTGATAAAAAATCGGAGATGTTGACGGGCAACACCTCCGTGGAGTTACCGAATCAAGCTATTCGGTTCATTCTTCTGTTGCGTTGGCATCCTCTGCGGATTCCTCTGCCTTTTTCTTGGAAGCCTTCTTTGCGGGAGCCTTTTTCTTGGGCTTCTCTTCCTCGGCGGGGGCATCCTCGGCAGTCTCTTCTTCGATTACGGGTGCGGTTGCGACTGCGCTGTTGACAACAATGTCGGAAGCCTTTCTGGACTTGAGTTCAGTGATGATCATATCTGCTGAAATAGCCTTCTTTACTTCGTCAACAGTAACTTTATATCTCTCTGCCATATCGGCATATTCCTTTTCGACTTCCTCGTCGGAAACCTCAATATTTTCAAGCTCGACAATCTTTTCGAGAGCAAGCTGGATTTTGACTTCCTCAAGAGCTCTGTCGGCATAGCTTTCCGTAAGCTTAGCCTCATCCATTCCGATGTATTGCATATACATCTCGAACGGAATACCGCGGCTCTCAATGTTGTATCTGAACTGAGCCACAAGATTTCCGGCTGCTTTGTCAACCATGCACTGGGGGATTTCTTCTTTTACAAGCTCGGCAAGCTTTGCGAAAACGGCTTCTTCAAAATCTGCCTGTGCTTTGCCTTCTTTTGACTTGAGAATATTGTTCTTAATGTCGGCTTTGTACTCATCAAGAGTGTCAAACTCGCTGACATCCTTTGCGAACTCGTCATCAAGCTCGGGAAGCTCTTTTGTCTTGAGCTCTTTAACCGTTACTTTGAATACGGCTTCTTTGCCCGCAAGCTCCTCGGCATACTGCTCGGGGAATGTTACATTAACGTCAAAGCTGTCGCCTGTGTTGTGACCGACAATCTGATCTTCAAAACCGGGGATAAAGCTGCCTGAACCGAGTTCAAGCTCGTGATCCTCGCCCTTGCCGCCTTCAAAAGCGACACCGTCAACAAAGCCTTCAAAGTCGATAACGGCAATGTCACCGTTCTCGGCGGCTCTGCCTTCAACCGTGATTTCACGGGCGTTGTTATCACGTGCCTTTGAAATTTCCTCGTCAATCTCTTCGTCGCTTACATTGACCTCTGCCTTGGGAGCTTCGAGGCCCTTGTAGCCTTCAAGCTCGATAACGGGCTTTACATATACGCTGACGGTAATGTCGACACCGTCTTTGCCCATCTTTTTGATATCGGGATCGAACGGCTGACTTACAACGTCAAGCTTTGCTTCGTCAATTGCCGCTTCGTATGCGTCGGGGAATGCGATATCAAATGCGGTATCATAGAATACGTTTTCACCGTACATTTTCTCAATCATCGCACGGGGTGCTTTACCTTTTCTGAAACCGTGAACACTTATTTTGTTCTTTTCCTGAAGATATGCCTTCTGAACTGCCTTCTCAAAATCCTCGGCGGAAATGCTGATCGAGACAGTGTAGATGTTTGTGTCTGTTTTTTCGGCTGAAACTAACATTTAATGTCCTCCTGAATCCGTAACGGATAGAATTTTACACGTAAGTGTACATAAGCTTTAGTATTATAACAGATACAAAAGCAAATTTCCACAACTATTTTTTAAATTTTGTGATAATTTTGACAAAAGAAAGGGGCCGGGGCAGGGGCACTGACGTTAACTCGTTAATTTTTTACTTAATCATGACTTTCTTCGGCATAAACTCCAGTGCGTCAGCCGAGACAAGCGAAAATCTTATTCCGTCTGCCTCATAATCGGCAAAACGCCCCGAACGGTCGCCGTGTATATGCCCGAAATAGCACCGTTTTATATTGTATTCTTTCAGAACGTCCATAATCGGCTCGCAAGTCTTGCCGTCAAACGACACCGGGTAATGCATAAACACAACGGGTGTGCCGCCGAGAGAAATACCCTCCTCAATCGAACGGCGAAGACGCCCCGCCTCCCTGTCGATAACCTTTTTATTCTGCTCGCTGTCCGCTCCTTCTGCATCGAAAAACCATCCGCGTGAACCGCATACGGATATGTCACCGAAGCGGTAGGCATTGTTGAAGAGAAATTTTATCGTATCAAAATTGTTATCGGCAAGAAATTTATTAAGCTTATTCATGGTCTGCCACCAGTAGTCATGGTTGCCCTTGCCGATGATTTTAGTGCCGGGCAGAGAATTGAGAAAGCGAAAATCCTCCGTCGCCTCCTCGGTTGTCATCGCCCACGATATATCCCCGGGTATGACAACAACGTCCTCCGGGGCTACCAGAGAACGCCAGTTGTTTTCGAGGCGGGTGACATAATCGTCCCACCCCTTAAAAATATTCATGGGTTTGTCACAGCCGAACGACAGATGCGTATCGGCAAGAACGAAAAGTGTCATAGTTGTTAAAAACCTGTCGAAAGTCGGCAAATAGGTCGGAGACCGGGGGGGCCGGTATTCGGTGGTCAGTGGTCACTCATTGCTAATTGCTAACTGCTGATTGTTAATTTATCTTAAGCAGCTCGTATACAGCCGCTTCCATATCTTCTTTTTTTACAGTCTTTTTGAAGCGGACTGCGGCGCCCCTGAGGGATTTAAGCTGAGCGGGAGCGGATACACCAGTAATTTCTTCGAGCTTATCAACCATTGCGAAGTCATCATCGGACACGGCATCTTTGCCGGCGACAGCTTCGAGAACGGCCTTCGAGAATTTGTAGGGTGAAGCAGTGGATGCGATTACGTTAGGCGTATTGTCGCCCGTCTTTTTAAGATAATCAAGATATACATTGACGGCAACGGCGGTATGCGTATCGCAGAGATAGTCATTCTCTTTGAAAACATAGGATATTGTCTCTTTTGTCGCCGCATCATCACAGCATCCGGCACCGAAAAGCTCTTTTATCTTGTCGAGGATATCTCTGCCGACTGTAAATTCACCTGTCTTTGCAAGGCAGGAATAGAGGGAACGGACAATCTCGCTGTCGTTGCCCGAGAGGTGATAGAGAAGTCTTTCGAGGTTGCTTGAAATAAGAATATCCATTGAGGGAGAAACCGTTGTATAGAACGGACGGTTACGGTTATAGTGACCGGTCTCGAGGAACTCGGTAAGAACATTGTTGGCGTTTGAAGCACAGATAAGCTTGTTTACGGGCAGTCCCATTTCTTTGGCGTAGTAAGCCGCAAGAATATTGCCGAAATTGCCTGTGGGAACGGTAATGTTAATCTTGTCGCCGTTCTTTATTTTGCCGAGCTTTATCATATCGGCATATGTCGAGAAATAGTATACAATCTGAGGTACAAGTCTGCCCCAGTTTATGGAGTTGGCGGAAGAGAATGCCATATTATTGGCGGCGAGTTTTTCTTTTACGGCGTTGTCGGTAAATATCTTCTTTACACCCGTCTGAGCGTCATCGAAGTTGCCGTAAATAGCGCAGACACCGACGTTTTCACCGAGCTGAGAAGCCATCTGAAGCTTCTGCATGGGGCTTACGCCGTCCTCGGGATAGAATACGAGAATGCGAGTGCCGTCAACATCCTTAAAGCCCTCAAGTGCCGCTTTGCCTGTATCGCCCGATGTCGCAACGAGAATAACAATCTCTTTGCCGCCCGCAGTTCTCTTTGCCGCACCTGTGAGAAGATAGGGCAGAAGCTGAAGCGCCATATCCTTAAAAGCGCATGTCGGGCCGTGCCACAGCTCAAGAATATTAAGCTTGTCGCCGACGGGTACAGTGGGAGCGACTTTATCGGAAGAAAAGCCCGTGCCGTAAGCGCCCTGTGTATATTTTTCGATTTCATCATCAGAATAATCCGTAAGGAACAGCTTAAGCACCGCACGCGCACGATTAATATAGTCCATATCAACGAGCGAAGCGGTAAAATCCGCGTCAATATGCGGAATTTCGCAGGGGACAAAAAGTCCGCCGTCTGCGGAAATGCCCGATGCTATCGCGACGGAAGAGGAAACATTCAGGGAATTGTCTCTTGTAGAAGTATAATTCATAAAATTGCCTCCGAAAAGAATAATCAAAGTTATTTTATCAAAAACTTTCGGGGTTGTAAATAGAATAAGAAAATTTATCGGGCATATATAGCAAAATCTACAATAATGGGAATTGATTTGCCACAATTATGGGAATTGAACACCCACAATTATGGGAATTTGCTTGACATTTTCGGTTTTAAACCGTAAAATCATTATAAAGTATAATTTATGAGGTGCTGTTATGGCAGAATACCGCAACAGATTTGTTGAAAAAAGCATAGAAAAAAAGCTTCGCTCATGCGGTGCGGTTGTTATAGAAGGTCCGAAGTTCTGCGGAAAGACAACTACCGCCATGCGCTACGCCAAAAGCTTTATAAAACTGAATACATTAAGAACAATAGAGCTTGCGAAAATGGAACCGGGCAATGTTCTGACAGGCGAAACCCCGAGAGTTATTGACGAATGGCAGACCGTCCCGGAAATATGGAATGAAGTCAAAAACCGCATAGACGAAGCCCCCGGATTCGGGCAGTTTATTCTGACGGGCAGCTCAACCCCCGCCGATAAAACAAAAATATATCACTCCGGTGCGGGCAGAATAACATCCGTAAAAATGAAGCCGATGAGCCTTGCGGAATCGAATGATTCAGACTGCACCGTGTCACTGTCGGAGCTTGCCGAAAATCCCGATATGAATATTTTCAGCGAAAACAGAACCGCCAATCTGAGAAAAATCGCACACTGCATATGCAGAGGCGGCTGGCCGCTGAGTGTTGTCGCAGGTGAGGATATTTCCCTTGATGTCACGCAGAACTACTATGAGGGGCTTTTCAATTTCGAGTATTGCGACAATGAGAAATTCAGAAATAAAAATCCCGAAATTCTGCGGCTTATTCTTCGCAGTTACGCCCGAAATATCTCAACGGAAGCACCGCTTAAGACAATTCTTGCCGATGTCAACGGAAACAATAACCGTTCTTTGGACATAAAGACAATGGAAGAATATCTTGACGCACTTCGTGACCTGTTTATCATAGAGGACATTCCCGCGTGGAATCCGAATTTACGCAGTAAGGCGGCTGTCAGAACAACGCCAACACGCCATTTTGTCGACACGTCAATCGCCGCCGCCGTTCTGGGAATAACTCCCGAGGATCTCATGAATGACCTTAATACATTCGGTCTGTTCTTTGAGGATATGGCAGTAAGGGATCTTAGCATATATTCATCGTGCATCGGCGCAGCGGTAAAGCATTACCGGGACAGCAACGGACTCGAATGCGATTCGATTATTCATTTTGACAACGGAAAATGGGCGGCGGTTGAAATTAAGCTCGGCGGCGAAAAGCTCATAGAGGAAGGCGCGGCAAATCTTAACAGACTTGAAAAAAACGTTGAAGGCGGCACTCTGCTTTTCAAGATGATATTAACGGCGACAGGTCCCACTTACAGGCGTTCCGATGGTGTTCTTGTTGTTTCCATTACAAATCTTACCGCGTAAAATTCGTCATTATTCGGTTGCATATAATATGAAATAATGTTATAATACACTTCTATCGGAGGCGACGAAAAAATGTCTTATGAATTAAAAGAGCTGCTGTGCGGCGTAGGGTCGCACGCGGAACTCAGAATACAGAAAACAAGCCGCAGAAACGTATCCGTATTAAGCGGCAATCTCGTATCGAACGTGTCAAGTGTCTCAACAGGCGCATCGGCGAGAGTCTATGACGACGGAGTATGGGGCTTTGCGTCCTCAAGCGGACTTCGCAGGGACTTTGCGCCGACACTTTTGTCATCGGCGAAAGAAAACGCCTGTCTGTTATCTTCACGCAGACCGAAAAATTCGGGACCGCTCGACAACGCAAATCCTTTTACATATGAAACCCGGTACATTTACAGAGATATTGAACAGAAAACTCTGATTGACTTTGCAAAGGCGATTGACGACTACATAGGTGAAAAATATCCGGTTCTTACTTCACGCACGGTATCGGCTCGCACAATGTGCGCTGATAAGACACTGTATACATCCGAAGGCGGATTTACACATCAGCTGTTTCCGAGGACGTATATAATTGTCGCAATGTCCGTTGACACTCCCGACGGCTCGACTGCCGAAATTTTCGATATTCTGGGCGGCGGCGCAGGGAGCTTTGATGAATATTATCGCTCCCCTGCCGATTTTTATGAACAGATAGACACTCTGTATACGGAGCTTATGAAAAAGCGTGAGGGCATATACCCCGATGCGGGCGTATGCACATGCGTAATTGATTCATCAATCTGCGGCATGGTGGCACATGAGGCTGTCGGTCACACAACCGAAGCGGATCTTGTGCTTGCAGGCAGTGTTGCGGCGACAAATCTGAATAATGTTGTCGCGTCTCCCCTTATAAGCCTCACGGACTTTGCACACACAGCATTCGGAGAAAGAGCGCCCCTGCCCGTTTTTGCGGACGATGAGGGCACACAGGCTGTCGATGCCGTCATAATAAAGGACGGTGTTCTGACGGGCTACATGAATGACCTTATGAGCGCAAGGCATTTCGGAATGACACCTGCGGGCAATGCCAGAGCATACGCCTATTCCGATGAGCCGCTTATCCGAATGAGAAACACGTGCATTCACCCGGGCAAAGACAAATTGGAAGATATGATAGCGTCAATTGACAACGGATATTATCTTACACGCACACAGAACGGACAGGCGGACACGACCGGTGAATTTATGTTCGGCATTACAATGGGCTATGAGATAAAGAACGGAAAATTGGGCAGAGCACTTCGTGATACCACAATTTCGGGCGTGGCCTTTAATATGCTTAAGACGGTTGACATGGTGTCGGACAGTGTTTCCTGGGATTTTGCCGGATACTGCGGCAAAAAGCAGCCCATGGCTGTTTCAATGGGCGGCCCTGCTATCAGATGCAAGGTTAATATCGGCGGAAGATAAGGGGGATACAGAAATGGAAGAGCTAAAAAAAGCGGCGGCTTATGCGATAGATGAGCTGATTAAAGCGGGTGCTGACAAGGCACAGGTAAGCGTTTCAAGCGGCGTAGGCGAGGAATTCAACGTTGACGCAGGCGAATTTTCTCTTATTCGCAGTGTATATTCGTCGGGCATTGCGGTAAAAGCTATAAAGGACAGAAAAAAGGGCACGGCTTCCGTAAACTGTCTTGACAAAGAAAGTGTTGATTCGGCAGTAAGGGAGTGCATGATTTCGGCTGAGGCGGGTGTTCCGGATGATGCCGTTACAATTGCCGCACTCGAAGAAAATGAGGATTTTGTCGACGGCACATTAAAGCCCGACAAGGCGGCGTTTTTCGATTCGCTCATTCGCTTTACGGATGATATAAAAAAAGAATTTCCGCAGATAATGATAGAACAGCTTATTGCTTCCTATTCTCACGGAAAGCACGTTTTAGCAAACTCCAACGGTGTGCTTTTTACGGAGGAGGACGGCAGCTATTCTGTCGGCGTTATGTATTCCGCACACGACGGGGATACATCGACATCGTTTAATTCATTCGATATTGATTTTCTTGATCCCAATACGGTTATAATGGACACAGACCTGCCAAGGATTATGTTCGGCAGAGCGATAAAAGAGCTTGAAGCAAAATCTTATGAGGGCAAATTCATGTCGACAGCCGTATTTTCACCGAGCTGTCTGTCGGACTTTATTTCGATTATAGAAGGCTCATTCACAGGCGACTTCGCGCTCATTGAAGGCACATCCCCGTGGAAAGACAAATTGGGACAGAAGGTGGCGAGCGACTGCTTTACACTTTCGGTCATACCGAACGACAAAAGAATAGTCTGCGGCGAGAAGATAACATCGGACGGCTACAAATCAAAGAATTTTGACATAATAAAAAACGGCGTACTCGAAAGCTTCTGTCTTTCGGAATATGCCGCAAACAGAACGGGACTTACACGCGCGAAAAGTTCCTCGGGAGCCATTGAGGTTCTCCACGGGGACAAATCACTTGAAGAAATAATCAAAGGCATAGATAAGGGCATTCTGGTCTGCCGCTTCTCGGGCGGTGAACCGTCAAACAACGGCGACTTTTCGGGTGTTGCGAAAAACAGCTTTCTTATCGAGAACGGCAAGATTACAGACGCTCTTAACGAAACCATGATAAGCGGAAACTTTGCCGACATGCTGAACAACATAGAAGCCATAAGCCGTGAAACAATAACCGACGGCTCCTGCGTACTGCCGTATGTGGCGTTCGGGGGAGTTACGGTGTCGGGAAAATAAAGAAATACCGGCAAGGAACAGACATAGTCAATTAACAATGTCGGAAGTCCTGCGGATTTGATTTGTATAGCTTCGCTGAGTTTCAGATTGACTCTTAAACCAAAGCTGATCTTTTGCGAAGCCCCCGGCCCCTTATCTTACACAAATATAAAACCAGCGGAGAATTATTAATGAACCCAATAAAAACAACAGAAATGCCCATTGTGGCACTCAGAGGTCCGGTACTTTTTCCGGGTCTTACAATACATGTTGACGCAGGCAGAAAACCCTCCGTCACAGCTCTGAAAAAAGCATTCAGAGATGATACGGAAATATTTTTCGTAACACAGCGTAATATAACCGATGAAAAACCCACACAGAAGGATCTGTATCCTGTGGGTGTTATCGGCGTTGTGCATCAGCTTATGCGTCTGCCCGAAAACGGCAATATTATCCGTGTCGTAATAGAGGGTCTAAGGCGTGCGCATCTTGATGAGATAACATCCGAAAAGCCGTATCTGTCGGGTACGGTAACCGAAATCGCGGACGATTATACCATAACAAGAGATGTGACGGACATAACCGATGCCGACCCCACAGTGGTCTCACGCGCGCTTATAGCGAGAATGTTTTCACTGTTCGGAGAATTTTGGCGACTTGAAGCGGAGAACCCGACAGACATTCCCGATGAGATATTCAGTATAGACAATCCCGGTGAAATGGCGGATTTGATTGCCGGAACAATTCCCCTTCAGACGAACGAAAGGGAGCTTATTCTTGAGGAAGCAAACATTTATCGCCGAGCGCTCGGAACCTGTGCACTGCTGTTAACAGGTCTTGAAATCGCAAAGGCGGCAAATGAGATAGAGGACAAAGTCCAGCAGCAGATGGACAAAAATCAGCGTGAATATTACCTTCGTGAAGAGATAAAGGCAATAACGGACGAATTGGGCGAGAGCGATTCCGACGATGCCGCCATGCTGATAAAGCAGATAGCCAAATCAAGATGGTCGGATGAGTGCAAGGCAAAGCTCAGAACGGAAGCGGAGAGATATCGCAGACTGTCACCGTCGTCACCCGATGCGGCTGTTCTGCGTTCGTATATAGAGAAGTGTCTTGAAATTCCCATCGGCAAATTCTCGAAAGAAAAGACAAATCTTGATGCGGCGTCAAAGGTTCTGGAAAAGGACCACTACGGTCTTAAAGAGGTCAAAAAGAGAATTGTTGAGATGATTGCGGCTCTTATCGTGTCGCCCGACATAAAAGGGCAGATTATCTGCCTTGCGGGCCCTCCCGGAGTCGGCAAAACATCGATAGCAAGGTCAATCGCCAAGGCGACAGGCAGAAACTATGCCCGTATTTCTTTAGGCGGTGTACATGATGAAGCGGAAATAAGAGGACATCGCCGTACATATATCGGCGCAATGCCCGGCAGAATCGTAAATGCCCTTATAGATGCCGGCACGCAGAACGCTCTCATTCTTCTTGATGAAGTCGACAAATTGGGTTCGGATATAAAGGGCGACCCGGCGTCGGCTCTGCTTGAAGTGCTTGACGGCGAACAGAATTTCGCTTTCAAAGACCATTATATTGACCTGCCGCTTGACCTGAGCAAGGTTCTGTTTATAACAACGGCGAACGATAAATATTCCATTCCGGATGCACTCAGAGACAGAATGGAAGTTATAGATATTCCGGGGTATACATTCGAGGAAAAGGTGCAGATAGCGAAAAAGCATCTTATACCGAAACAGCTTAAGGAGCACGGACTGAAAAAAGAGAACCTGTCAATTTCGGACAAGGCTCTGCGGCTTGTAATCGACGGCTACACCGAAGAAGCCGGCGTGCGTGTGCTTGAAAGAAAAATTGCCGCACTCTGCCGTGCGGAGACAGTTCGTCTTGCGAGCGGAAACACCGAAAAGCTTGAAATCACGGACAAAAATCTCGCCGAATTTCTGGGTGTACGCAAATTCCGCCCCGAAGATGATAAACGAGAGGACAGCGTAGGACTTGTAAACGGTCTTGCGTGGACCGCATGCGGCGGAACACTTCTGCCGGTGGAGGTTGCGGTGCTTCCCGGTACAGGAAAGCTGGAACTTACGGGGTCATTGGGCGATGTAATAAAAGAGTCGGCAAGAACAGCGGTCAGCTTTGTAAGAAGCAAAGCGGACGAATACGGAATCGATCCGAAGTTCTATACCGACAAGGATATACATATTCATTTCCCGGACGGTGCGACACCGAAGGACGGACCGAGTGCCGGTATTACAATTACAACGGCGCTTGTGTCGGCGCTTACCGGCAAAAAAGTAAAAAGCGATGTCGCAATGACGGGTGAAATCACGCTTCGAGGGCGTGTTACCGCTATCGGCGGACTGCGTGAAAAAAGCATGGCGGCGTATCGCAAGAAAATAAAGCGTGTTTATATTCCCTACTCAAACGAGCCCGACCTTGAAGAGGTTGACGACACGGTAAAGAGCCATGTTGAATTTGTGCCGGTTAAGAATGCGGAGGAAGTTATAAGCAGGGTGCTATACTGAATGAATGCGTAAGGGAATTAGCAATTAGCAATGTCGCAGGCAAAAATCATCCGGTGAATGATTTTTGGCGTAGCGACTAATGAGGACCGGCGGCAGCGGTCCGTCAAACCAAAGCCAAGAAGTCCTGCGGACTTGGATATTATATTTTAATGCATAATGCAGAATGCAGAATGCATAATATCGGAAGACACTGTGTGTCTTGGATTATATGGCTTCGCGGGAGGTGGGATTTTGGAGAAGGTGCAGGGCTTTACAGTGAGTTTTGAGTTTTGGGCTTCGCGGGAGGTGAGCTTGGGCATTACCCGGGTTTAGCCGTACCGGCGGGCTGAGCCGCTCTGCGGTGCACCTGTCTGTTCGGTCTCTTATCTTTCCGAACAGGCTGACCTCAATTCCGAACCGACAGGCGCCACCTTGAGCGGCTGCACTCCGTTCGCCTTCATTTGTTAAGCCGCATGGGGCTGCGGCTGAACAAATTCGGCTCACTCCGTGCCTGTGCCTCGTCGTCGGCTTTCAGCCTCCTCCTCGGCATTACGCTCGCTTCGCTCGCGATTCGCCCTCGCCTGCGGCTCGGGCTCCCCACCGAATTTTACCGCATGAAAGGATTCATATGAACATAAACAACATACAATTTGAAGCGTCATACGGCAAGTCGTCACAGCTGCCGGCATCGGATAAGCCCGAGATAGTTTTCGCGGGAAAATCAAATGTCGGCAAAAGCTCGCTTATAAACAAGCTGTTTAACAGAAAAAAGCTTGCGAGGGTAAGCTCCGTCCCGGGCAAGACGACAACAATAAACTTTTTTACGCTTGAAGGTATTCGCTTTGCGGATCTGCCGGGCTACGGCTACGCAAAACGCTCAGCCACGGAAATTGAACGCTGGAGCGAGCTTATGGAAGGCTATTTTGCACAGCAGCGTGATATTCGCCTTGTGATACAGCTTCTTGATATGCGTCACAAACCGACAAAGGATGATGAAACCATGCTCGGTTTTCTGTCCGATGCAGGTTACAGATATATCTGCGTGCTTACTAAGTGCGACAAGCTTAAAAAGACGGAACGCGAAAAAATGCGTGCCGGATTTGCCGCAGACAGCAGACTTAAAAATGCCGCGGCCGTTTTGGAATGCTCGGCTGAAACGGGTGAAGGAATAAAAGAGCTGTGGCAGGCAATAGAAAATTTGAACCTCAATAATAATTTATAAAAACCGGAGGATTTTTATGAGCAAAGAAAAGAGTACAGGCTGCATATATATTCTTACAAATCCGTCTTTTCCGGACTATGTAAAAATCGGCTATGCGCACAATATCGAAAGTCGGTTAAAACAGCTTAATCGGAGCGAAACAATTCCGTTTGCTTTTCGTGTTTATGCGGCGTATTCGGTGGAGAGCGAACTGACCGACAAGGAACTTCATAAGCTGATAGACAAGCTAAATCCGGATCTTCGTACCATTGAAAATTTTGACGGAAAAGAGCGTGTCAAGGAATTTTATGCCATGTCGCCCGAAGACGCTTACGGACTGCTTGAGAGCATCGCAAAAATCAGCGGCACTCAGGACAGATTAAAACGCCTTTCCCCGGAAGGTCATGAAATCATAGACGAACAGATTGCAACTGAGGTGCGTGAAACCGCAAGACGAGGCCCGTTTCGCTTCAGTGACTGCAATATTCCCATCGGCAGTTATATTGAGTTTATTGAAAATCCCGATATAAAAGCAAAAGTAATAGATGACAGGCGAATTGAATATAACGGCGAAACAACCTCGGTTTCCGCTCTGGCGCAAAAGCTGAAGGGCTTTACACATCCCGTCCAGGGAACACTTTGGTTTACTTATCACGGCGTGAAGCTGACGGATATCAGAGAGAGAACGGAAAACAAGCAAGTCTGAAAAATAATTTGATACAGACGATAACAACGGATTAAGAGAGATGATTTATTGTTATGTCCGCAGAGCATCTGATTACAGGCAAAAAGGGTGAAGATCTGACAGCGGATTTTCTGCAGTCACAGGGGTATGCGATTCTTGCGAGAAATTACCACACATACGAAGGCGAGACGGATATTATCGCATTTTCGCCGGATGATATACTGTGTTTTGTTGAAGTAAAAACACGCACGGCAGGAGGAATGTTTCCGCCGTCCGATGCGGTGACACACGATAAACAGGAGCGGCTGAAAACCAATGCCGCCGAATATATGAACGAAAACGACCTGTCACCCGATGACGGAGAATACAGATTTGACATAGCCGAGGTTACCGTTGAAAAGGACGGCATAACGGCACATCTGAATTATATCAAGAATGCTTTTTTTTTCTACAAAAAAAATTTGGGAGACTGCCCGACTTACGGACAGCCTCCCGCTTTTCATATGGGGTTATTTGAGCCAGGATTTGGGGTCGTCAAGTTTTACTGCGGCACGAAGAATAAGTCGTGCTTCGGAGACGCTGATTTTGCCCTGACCGACTTCGGCGGCAATTTCGTATACGCCCGAGAGTGTGTCAAGCTTAACAGCGGCTCTCAGCGCAAGACGTGCATCTGAAACGCTTATATCGCCTTTGCCGTCAATATCACCGAGAACGGCGATTTCAACTGTTTCACCGGAGGGCATTGTAACCTTCATACCTGTGGCAAGAGGTGTGTTTTTGTCAACAGACTTGCCGTTCTTGTCGGTAATTTTGACACCGGCATCGGCTGTGTACACCTTTGATGAAGCGACATCAACAACAGCTACAATAATTTCACTGCCCTTAGTGTCCTTCTGAACTTCTGCACCGTCAATTTTGTCTACGATTTTTTCAACATTAGAATTCGTTGTTGTAGGCTCATCTGTATTTGAAATAATCACAAATTCAAAACCGTTTTCTTCGGCATATTTTTGTGCATAGGAATTTTCATAACCGCGAATAATCGTAAGTCCGGTGCAGCCGT
>CAVFPQ010000028.1:0-20668 GCA_963624415.1 Acutalibacteraceae bacterium
GCGCCTGCCTCTTTTTCGGAAGCAGACGCTATATCTTTGGAGTATTCAGTTGTAGATAAAGTCATTTAAAATAATCTCTTCGACTCTTGTGCGGATGTTGTTCATGCTGCAGATTCGCATGGTTCCATTTCGCTAAAAACGGCAAAAAAGTCGTGAAAATCCAAAAAACACGGATTTTCACGACTTTATCAAATTCTATTGAAGCTATTCTCTATTTGTCAGCTCAGATCGCCGGCAGCTTTGATTTTTACGCGGTTGGTGTTGCCGGGATAATAAGCAAGAGGCACATCCTCCATTTCGATAATCTCGACAGTCTCACGTACAGCGCCGGCCTCAACCGCAAGCTCAATGGCTTCCTTTTTTGCCTTTTCCAGTGACTGCTCACGGGGCAGCTCGTCGTAGTTCATCAGCTTTTCATAGGTGCCGCTGACCTTGGAGATGGCCGAGCCGATGGCGTTGGCACAGCCGAAGTGCTCCGGCTTCAAAACGGATGCTGCGCCGTTGAGATTCTCCGGCAGGATGATGGAGCCACCGCCGACGAGAATGAGGTCAACGTCCGCATTAGAAACTTTCATGGCATCTACGCTGTCTTCGACCAGAGAGCGAATGACAGCCATGACCTTCTCGGCTACGTTCTGCGGAATGGATGCGACCTTGGACTTGTCACCAAGTTCCACCATACCGAGGCGCACAGCAATATCGGTAGTGGTCATCACATCGCCGCCGAAAACAAGCGCCTTCTTGGTAATCTCATAGCCCACACTGTCCGGACCGACTGTCACACTGCCGTCTTCCTTGATGCGCACAATGGAACCGCCGCCGAGGCCGATGGAGATAACGTCCGGCATACGGAAATTGGTACGCACGCCGCCAATAGTAACGGCAACGCTGCTCTCCCGAGGGAAGCCGTTCTGGATCACGCCGAGATCGGTGGTCGTGCCGCCCACGTCAACCACGACTGCATCCTTCAGAGAGGAAAGATAGCTGGCACCACGGATGGAGTTCGTCGGGCCGCACGCTACTGTCAAGATGGGATAACGACGGGCATGCTCCATGGTCATGAGCGTGCCATCGTTCTGGCTGAGGTAGACATCGGCATTGGTAATTCCTTCATCCCGCAGGCTCTTGGCGAAGCCCTCAGTGAAACGTTCGGCTACCTGCCAGAGTGCGGCGTTCAGGATAGTGGCGTTCTCACGCTCAATAAGGCCCATGGAGCCAATCTCACTGGAAATGGAGATATGAACATCGTCTCCCATGACCTCACGGCAAAGGTTGGCAGCCGCTACTTCGTGGTCATTGCGCACGGTGGAGAACACGCAGGAGATGGCAATGGACTTGACCCCCTTCGCCTTCATATCCGCAAAAAATGCCTTGGCAGCTTCGGTATCCAGCGAGGCCAATTCCTTGCCATCGTACTCAAAGCCACCACCGATGATGGTGCTGCCAACGGCAATCTTCCGGATGTCTTCCGCCCAGTCCACCATAGGCCGGATGCCGGTAGTGGCAGGGGCGCCAATGCGCAGAATACCGATGGAAGCAAGGTTCTTGCGCTCAACAATAGCGTTCGTGCACTGAGTCGTGCCCAGCATGGCCTGATGTATCTGTTTGGGGTCCACGCCAGAGACCTCCAGCACAGTGCGCATAGCGCCCAAGATGCCATCATAAATGTCCGCAGAGGTGGGGTACTTGATATCCGCCACAACGGTGCGGTTTTCATCAATCAGAACGGCATCCGTATTGGTGCCGCCGACATCAATTCCGAGTTTATACATTGTTAGTTACCTCCCTTGCAGCGCTCTTCCAGCGGAATGTAATCGGTGTCTACGCCGAAGTAGCGGGGGCCTACCAGTTCAAGGCCCTTTTCCGTGCGCCAGAGGTGGAAGCACTTAAGACCCACCACCATGACGCGTTTGCCGTATTTCAAAGCATCGGTAGTAACAGGCAGGAATGTCTCCGTATCTACCAGAGAGATCAAGTCGGGCGTTGTGGCGAGAATCTTGCCATCTACCGTAGCAGTCAGGTTCTCATTCTGGAACTCCACATAGGCGGTATGCCCCTTGCACTCACCGATGCCCTCCAACACAACCTTACCGAAGTTGAAACCCGCACGGGTCTCACGCAGCACATCCGCAATCTTGCCCTTGAAGAGCTTGAATCCCTCGGACTGTTCCAAGAAGTGCTCCTCCGGTGTCTGATCGCCGCAGTCCTTGATAGTACGGATGGCCTTGCCCAGCTGCTGGCTGCGGGTCACGATACCGCGCACACCAAATTCCTTCATCTGTTTGCCGCTCATAGGATAGAGAGACACAGAAACGGAAGCGCCACAGCTCATGGTAACAGCGCGGGCCAGTTCCTCTGTCCACTTGTTGGTGATGGTCTCAAAAATACAGCTGTTCCCCTTTTCGTCCACCAGTGCCATGGGTGTAGCCTTCATGCCGCCGATGGTAAAGGTGACCATCTGCAATTCCGGAAATGCGCGGCCCATGCCGTCCACATCCACCATAGGCATCCCAAGTCGGGCCGCTGCTGCGATGGGCAGCATAGAATTTACACCGCCCGCCTCAATGGGCATAAAGGCGTAGATCTTCTGACCGAAGAACTTGGAGACCATATCATAGAGCTTTTTATACTCTGTGCCGCCGATGGCTTTTTCCGCCAGAACGGTAGGTGCTCCCATCATGGCGATGGGAACGATGAGAGCGTCATCCGGCACCTCATCCGGGTCAAGCAGGGTCACAGGGCCGCACTCCTGCACAGCACCGATAGCAACTAACTTGCCAACATAAGGATCGCCGCCGCCGCCTGCGCCCAGCAGAGCCGCACCGGTGGCGATATCTTCAATCTCGGGAATTCCGATTTTTCGCATGATTTTTTCCTTCTTTCATTAGAATTGCAACGCAAGGAGGATCAGACAGATGCTTTGCTCCTTCCGCGGTAGATATTAAACAATATTCTTTCCCTGAATCATATAGGCACAGATAAGGCCGTAGCCGATGAGGATTGACAGGACAATCTCTCCGAGGCTCAGACCGCCGCCCGCCAGAACACCGCCAATCATCAGACACGGCACGCAAATCATACCGCCTGCCCGGATTGCTGCAATAGACAGCCGGCTTTGCCGCTGCGATTCGTCGATCTTGAAACCGCTGTTGTTTTCACTCATAATGAGCGTCTCTTTCTCTTTGTTATATTCTGAGGATGAACCAAAGAACAGGTAAAGTATAGCACTTCACAGCATTAAAGAATATTGTCGAATGGGCAGAAAAAATGCTCCACTCTTTGTCCTTTGAGACAAAGAGTGAAACATGGCATGTTTTAAGTATTAACGCACATCATGGAGTAACCGATAAATGGCTGCACCGCTATAAAGATCAATGGTCTCCGGCATTTTCCCAAGTCGATAGCCCAGGAGATCAGAGATTCTTTGCAGTCGGTATTTGATAGTATTCTTGTGCAGATACAGCATTTCTGCCGTTCTGGTAACACTGCTGTCACTGTCCAAAAGGTAAACACAGACGGTATACAGCAAATCCGAATACTCCCGGTTGGACTGTAAAGCAGTCAGTGGAAGGATACGCTGTAGGGCGGCGGCCTCCCCCTCACTAATTTGTTTCCGGCAAGAGGCGGCCAACTCTAACTCTCCCAGAAGGAATAGCTTTTTGTGTGGGAAGATGCGTTTTGCATCCGCCAAATTGTCAAGTGTTAACAAATATGCTTCCCGGCAGCTTGTCGTATTGGACAATCCGCTGCATCGGACGATAACAGCATCCGGGCTTGTCTTCAAAGCGTTGGAAAGAAGCTCCTTCATCACGGACTCAGTTTCCCGCAGAGAATGCGGTGTGCTCAGAAACATGACCGGCTGTCCTTCAAAGGTTGCTCCAACGACAGAATCTGCACACTGTCGGGCAAGGGAGAGATCCTGCTCCATACGGGTCTCCACCTCATTGGCATCTGTTCCGCAAAGCATCCACAACTCATGAATCGATGCAACGTCCACATGGAAGATTTCTGCCAGTCGGCGCATCTTCAGTGGCTCATCCTGCAAAATTGCTCGCACCAGTTCATGGATTGCAACCGCACCATGCTGTTTTCCCCAAATGTTAATGCAGATTCTCACCGTATCTGCCGCCTGCTCGGTTAATTGAGGACTCAACGGTGCACCGACCTTGATTAAAGTCAGCTGAAGCGGCTGTGCCAAATCAGAGCGTATGGGGATACAGGACATTTCCGCATCCGAGAGAAACGGACAAGGTATGCTATTCTGTTCTGTCGGAAGCGGCAAATAGTGCTCGATTCCCCGGAGGATTGTATCCTCCATACCGCTGGGCCATGTTGCAAGATTCAGGATGTTTCCCTCGTGAGTGCTCAGCACGGCGGAGCATCCCAGTTCTGCACAAAGAATCTGCAGTGCGGTTCCCACTGTTTGCTGAGGGCGTGGCACAGAGGATATCCGTGCAAGAATATCAGAAACCAGTGAAACACCGGTACAGCGATCCCGGTAGATACATTCGGTCACATCGGTAATCAGATCACTATATCGCAAGTGCCGCTGTCCCTCCGGCATGCAGATGAGGACAAAATCATTTTTGTTAGCAATATCAATGAGCCGTTGATCCACGCAGGGCAGATACACGCCGACATAGTACAGCACGAGGCCAACTTCCCCGCCATCAATCAGCCGCAGAAGGTTGGAACATTGCCGGTCAATATCATTCACACAATTGAGAAAACCGGTAATGACAATCTCACTGCCGGAATACTTTTCATGCGTAAATACCTCATTGATAAGTACGGCGGGGTCTATGGACTCCAACACGGAGATCGAAGAAACGACTTTATGAAGTCCCCCGGTTCCACCAATCACCTTTGCCTGCCGCAGGGATGGGAGCTTCAGCAGATCGGATACCGTTACGCTCATATGCATGCATCCATCAAATCATCTTAAAATTCTTCAGTGCTTCTTCAATCAGCTTCTCCTTCTCAGCCGGACAATGCAGTTGTTTGGAATTCTCTGATTTCGGTTTGTTGTAGCACTCTCTTTCCTTGAGCCCGTGTTTTTCCTTCACCTGCGCTATGTAAAGTGACGACACTTTAACGCCATGCTGTTCAAAGATATAATCTTTAATCTCCCGATAGGTTGCTTCTGTCTCGGCGGAGTCACATCAAGCTCGCTCAAATCGATTTTTACATCAAGAACCGTGTCCGGCTTTTTTTCTAACCAGCAGAGCCACCGTCTCAACGTGTGCCGTTCTCGGGAACATATCGAACGGGGTGTATTCTATGAGCTTATAGCCCGATTTTTCGAGCACGGCGCAGTCACGGGCAAGGGTTGCGGGATCGCATGAAATATAGACTATTCGGTCGGGGTTCATGCCTGCCGCAGTGTTAAGAAGTGAAACATCACAGCCCTTTCTCGGCGGGTCCAGGAAAATGACATCCGGCTTTATATTTTCTTCCGCAAGCTTTTTTGCGGCGGCGGATGCGTCACCGCAGATAAATTCGGCGTTTGATATGCCGTTAAGCCCGGCATTCACCTTTGCGTCCTTTACGGCATCGGGGACAATTTCAACACCGATAAGCTTTCTGACATTATCGGCGAATGTAAGCCCTATTGTGCCGGCACCGCAGTAAAGGTCAAGCACAACATCGGTTTTGCCCTGTGAAGCGTACTCATGCGCCTTTGTATAGAGCTTTTCAGCCTGTGCGCGGTTAACCTGATAAAATGACAGCGGAGATATACGGAATTTCTTTCCCAGAAGTTCATCCGTTATATAACCGTCGCCGTACAGAATTTTATTTTTGCCGCCCAATATGACATTTGTGTTCGCAGGGTTGATATTTATAAGAACAGTTTTTATGCTCGGATCGGCTTTTATAAGCTCATTTACAAGCACATCTGTTTTGAACATCTTTTCGCCGTTTTCGACAAGGCAGACCATTGTTTCATCCGTCGCAAATGCCTTGCGGATATAAATGTGCCTCAAAAGCCCCTTGCCGGTACGCTCGTCATAGACGGACACCTTGTATTTTTCTGCCCATCTTGCAACGGTTCGCAGAATTACCGCAAAGCTCTGCGGCTGTAAAAGGCACGTTTTGCAGTCGATAACCCTGTGTGAAAACGGAGCATAAAAGCCCGTAAGAAGCCGTCCGCCCTCACTTGCAAGCGGATACTGCGCCTTGTTGCGGTAGTGTCTGTCATCGGGTGACGGAACTATATTCTGCACGTCCAGATCAATATGCCCTATTCTGTGCATGGCATCGGACACACGCTTCTGCTTCATTTTAAGCTCGGAATCATATGTAATATGTCTGAACGCACAGCCGCCGCATCTCGGAAAAACCCGACAGTCGGGTATCTGTCTGTCGGGCGATGCTTTTATTATTTCTGTCATTTTGCCGATTGCGTAATTCGGCTTTGTCTTGATTATTATGCACTTTACGGTATCGCCGGGGGCAGTACCCGCGACAAATACAGTCTGTCCGTTTACGTGCCCCACGCCGCTGCCTTCGGATGTAAAATCCTCAATTTCAATTTCGATTATATCGTTTCTGTTTAAGCTCTGTTTTATCATATTAAAGTGTTTCTACCAGTTCCTTAAGATATTTTCTGAAGTCCTCGCCTATCTCTTTGTGCTTCAAGGCGACTTCGACATTTGCCATCATAATGCCAAGCTTGTTGCCCATATCGTAACGCTTGCCGTCAAAGTCAACAGCGAGCATTTTGCCCTGCTCGGAGAGTGCCGAGAGAGCATCCGTAAGATACACTTCCCCCGTTTTGGGTGACGGCTTGGTGTTTCTTATCAGGTCGAAAATATCGGGCGTTACAACATTTCTGCCGAGAATTGCGAAATGAGAAATAATCTCCTCTTTTGTCGGCTTTTCGATTATCTTGTGAACGTCATAAATGTTCTTTTCAAGCGGAGTCACATCAAGGGTGCAGTACTTCATAACCTGCTCGGTTGAGCACTCCTTTACACCTGTGGTGCATTTGCCGTACTTTTCGTATGCCTCAATAAGCTGACCGATAACGGGCTTATTTTCGGAAATTATGATATCATCGCCGTAGACAATGGCAAAAGGCTCATTGCCGACAAATTTTTCCGCCGCAAGAATAGCATGGCCGAGGCCCTTAGTCTCTTTCTGACGGATAAAATAAACATTCGCGAGGTTTGCCACACTGTGAACCGCCTCGTACAGCTCGTGCTTTTCGGGATTTTTGAGAAGATTCTGTTCAAGCTCGAACGAATAGTCAAAGTGATCCTCTATTATGCCCTTGCCTCTGTTTGTAATAATAAGAATGTCGGTTATGCCTGCCGCAGCACATTCCTCAACAAGATACTGTATTGCGGGTTTGTCCACAATGTTAAGCATCTCTTTCGGCACGGCCTTTGATGCCGGCAAAACTCTTGTTCCGAGTCCCGCTGCGGGGATTATTGCTTTTGTAACTTTCATTTATCTCTCTCGCTTTTTTTAGATTTTATACATTTTGCACTTCAGATACAGCTAATTGCTGTCGGTTATTTATCGACAATAGCCGAGAAATGCATAATTCACAATTCATAATGCGTAATGTCGGAAGTCATGCGGACTTGATTTATAAGCTGACGCCTCTTGCGAAGCTTAACTGCACATTGCACCTTACCGACTTATTTTTCATTGCTAATTGATGATTGTTTACGCCCCTGCCAGCACAAGCAAAACCGGCAGTTCAGAATACATAAACGCCGCAAGCAGACACACAAGCACACCGAGAACGGTAAGCCCCGCCGATGTGCCGCCCTTTAATGACAGCGTGTTCATATACTCGTCCATTGTTGAGCATTCGCCTCGTATTTTCATTATATCGTTATTGATTTTTGTTCTGTATGCACTCATACCGACAAGGAACGAAGTCATAGGCACGCCGTAAATAAACAGATAGTAAAGCACATTCGCAATTTTTGCGCGTGTTAAATCCTCGCTTGTATATTCGGCGTTCGCATAGGCCTCCTGAATGGAGTATAATGCGTTCTGCATATCCGATGACGACATTGTGCCCTGTGTCACTTCGCCCATAAGGTCGGCGACAGACTTTGCCATCTGCTTAAAAGGCGTTGTCATTCCGACAATACCGGCGGCGGCCGCAAGCAGAAGCATAACAGCGGATACTATCGCACCGGCTTTTATCATTTTGTGTCTGAAGAACCATATGGGCCCCAATATCGCTCCGAATGTGGGATATACGGATTTGTTGTATCTCTCCATTGTCGAGAAGCGTCTTATAAATTTGCCGGGAGCTTTGCCGCCGATGTAAGTCGCCATTTCTCTGACCGGTATGCCGTCAACCTCGGAATCGGGCTTGAGTCCGCCGTATTCGTTGAAGTTGTTAATTATATCATCGACATACTTCTTGTGTTCCTCGTCCGTCTGCGGTCTGTCGTTCGAAAAATCGTTGTCGGACTTTTTAAGCGGAGCGTGACAGCGTGAACAGTACATATCGTTTTCGTAGTTCGCAGTGTCGCAGTTTGGGCATCTGACAACATTTTCGCCGTTTTTGAACTTTATGCCGTCAAAGGGGTTGTCGGGATTATCCTGCTCGGCATTCGGCTGTTCCTCCTGTGCATATTCTTTCACGGGGAACACCCAACGGTAGCCTAAATCATGCTCGCTGTCGTGTATGCAATGACCGACACTCTGCCAGCACTCCCTGTGGCACGGAGTACCGCAGACGGGGCATACGACAACATCGCTGTTCTCGTCAAACTTTTTTCCGCATACGGAACATTCAATATCTTTGTATCTCATTTTGTACCTCACAAAAAGTTTTCTTTTGGTTATACGGTACTATTTTATATAATATAACTTAAAATTGCAATAAACAAACCGATTTATTTTAATTAAATCAAAGAAAATCATTTGACATAAGCCGTTATCGCCTATATAATATAGACATAATGTGTCGCCCCGCTTTTTGCGGTGTTTTTTGTGTTATGGCGACCGTACCCGAAATTATGATTGAAAGGTTGAAATATATGCTTCAGTACGAAGAACTCAGATTAAAGCTTCTTGAAAGCGAAAAACCGCTTAATGATTTAGCGGACGCAATAGGTCTTTCGGAGCTTAAAAAAGAAATAGCGGAGCTTGAAGAAAAGACAGCCTCCGAGGGCTTCTGGAACGATGTAGCCGAGGCCAACAAGGTATCGCAGAAGCTGGCAAGCTTAAAGAACAAGGTTAAAAAATATGAGGATCTGAAAACTCTTTTCGACGATACACTCACTCTTATCGAGATGTGCAACGAGGAGGAGGATGAGTCCTCTTTCGATGAATGCTCGGCAAGTGTAAAAGAGATTGAAGACACCATAGAACAGCAGACTCTCGAAACACTGCTCTCGGGGCAGTATGACAGCAAAAACGCAATTCTTACATTCCATGCGGGTGCAGGCGGCACGGAGGCTCAGGACTGGGCGCTTATGCTTTTCAGAATGTATCACCGCTGGGGTGAGCGTCACGGCTTCAAAACAACCACGGTTGACTATCTTGACGGCGAAGAAGCAGGGCTTAAGTCCGCTGTTGTGCTTATCGAGGGCGAGAATGCTTTCGGCTATTTAAAGAGTGAAATGGGCATACACCGTCTTGTTCGTGTGTCACCGTTTGACGCATCGGGCAGACGCCACACTTCATTTGCCTCCCTTGAGGTTATGCCCGAGATTGACGACACTATCGAAGTTGACATTCGTCCCGAGGATATAAAAATGGACGTATACCGTGCTTCGGGTGCGGGCGGACAGAAGGTTAACAAGACCTCTTCCGCGGTTCGTCTTACGCATATCCCCACAGGAATAGTTGTTTCGTGCCAGGTTGAACGCAGTCAGTATCAGAACAGAGATGTTGCAATGACGATGCTAAAATCAAAGCTTATCGAAATAAAAGAGCGTGAGCATCTTGACACAATTCACGACATAAAGGGCGACCAGAAAGAAATCGGCTGGGGCAGTCAGATTCGTTCATATGTATTTATGCCCTACACGCTTGTTAAAGACCACCGCACGGGCTACGAAAACGGCAACATAAACGCTGTTATGGACGGCGATCTTGACGGATTTATAAACGCGTATCTTAAAATGCAGTCACTGCAGAAGCTGGAAGAAAACAAATAAGCAAAAAGAAACAGAAAAACGGCAACTTGAAGAGACCGTGGGAGCAAAAGTCCTGCGGACTTGATATAATTAGCAATTAGCAGTTAGCAATTAGCAATTGGGGAACTCTAAAAAAATCGTTAGTCTCTTAAAAAGCACCGAACAATTGCGAAAAATGGCTGTTTTTACCGGGTTTTCATTCTTTTAGAGAATTATAAGTAAAAAAGCTTGGTTCTTAGAGGTGCCAAATTAGCAGTTAGCAATTAGCAATCGGCAATTTCGGAAGTAAGCTGTGTGATTGCGAAAATTACAAAAAAATGGGCTGTATACTTTTTTGGGTGTACAGTCCTTTTATTTTCGTTTTTTTGATGGTGATGTATCTTGGTTTTGCGTTACGGGGGTGAAATTGCCGCCTTGCCGTGAGCTGGTTGGCTTCGCATGAGGTGGGCTTTCGGAGTATCCGTGGGCTTTGCCGTACCGGCGGGACTTATCCGCCCGTCGGGGCACCTGTCTGCCCGGTAGGTTAGCTTTCAGAAAAAATCCCGATTTGTATGCCGGTCGGACAGGTACCGCCTCCGGGCGGATGCCCTCCATTCGCATTCATTTGTTCGCCTGCCGGGGGCAGACTCACAAATTCTGCTCATTCCGGGCATGTGCCTCCTCCTCGCTCCTGCCTTCGGCAGTTCGCTCGTCGTCGGCCGGCCGCTCGTCGATGCTGTCGCATCTCCTCGCGGCCCCGGCCCTCCTCAGCGGCTTCGCCGCCTCGTCGGGCTTGTACGCTCGTCGCTCGCTCCTGCCTTCGGCAGTTCGCTCGTTCCTCGCGTCCCCCCGCTAAACTCATACAAATCCAAGACACGCAGTGCCTTCCGACATTGTTAATTGGGCACCTCTAAAAACTAAGATATTTTTGTTTATAATTCTCTAATGGAATGAAAAAGCGATAAAAACAGCCATTTTTCGCAATTTTTCGGTGTTTTTTAAGAGACTAACGAGTTTTTAGAGATCCCCAATTGTTAATTGTTAATTATTATTGTGTCTGTTTTTCACAACAAAATAAAAGAGCCATCCGATGTAAGGTGTCGGACAGCTCTTGGGAAACCCTTAATTAAACTGCAAATTTAATTATTTAATTACTTTCTCTTCTTTGTGAATACGAAAGCGGCACCGGCAAGTACAACTACGCTTGCAGCAGCTGCAAGAGCCATGTTGTCACCTGTGGTCTTGTTGCCATTGGTGTTCTTGTTAACGTCTGTGGGAACAGCATTAGCTGTGGTCTCATTGCCGTCAGCATCGTCACCCTTGTCGCCACTGGGAGTAACGGCATCAGTTGTGCCCTTGTCACCGGCGTCACCCTTGTCTGCGGGATCAACGGGAGCAACGGGCTCTGTGGGAGCAGCGGGCTCTGTGGGAGCAGCAGGAGCTGTTGTTGTCTCGGGCTCTACAACTGTTTCGTTGAGAACAACGCTGGCAACTGCACCTGTGTTTTTGTCAGTGTAAGTAATCTTAACGTCTTTTGCATCTGCGTCAAGAACAGTGAACTTGATGCTGAAAAGTTCAAGAGAATCTGTTGTTATAGCAGCAGCATCTTCAACTTCGAACTCCTCAACAAGCTTTGCATAATCGGCATCGGAATAAATGTAATTCGCAATAGCAATACCAACAATTATCTCGCCGGGGTTATCAAGGTTGTATGCAGAACTGCAGGACTCACCGATCTCTTTGTATGCATCAACAAACGCACCATCAGAAACCTTCCTAGGAGCCTGAAGAACAGCTGCATCATATGTGAGAGTACCGTCAACGGTCTTGAGACCTTCGGCGTTCTCTGCCACAAGAGTAACAGTGTAACCCTTAGCAGTCTCTTCGGCAACAAGCTTTAAGGTTGTTCCGTCTGCAGCAAATGCCATTGCGGAGAGTGATGCGATCATAGCAACTGCCATGACGAGTGCAAGCACTTTTTTAGCAATTTTCATTTTTGAGGACCTTCCTTTTCCTTTTTTTATATTCGTGAGCCTTACATCTCCAAATATACATATAAATCGGTTACAATTCGTAACCTTTACAGAAGCATTATACAGTATTGCCGCCGATAAGTCAAGAGTTTTGTATTAATCGGTTTGACTTTTTTGCACGAATACTATACAATGAATACAGACATTTTATCAGCTGACAGCACATTTTTCAATTATGCTTTTAGTTAAAATTTAAGCTTAATTAAAGCTGTTGTTAGTTTAAACTGCACAAATGAGGTGATTATTTTGTCTGAAAGTCTTAATGAACTGCGTAAAAAAGTCGAAAACTGCCGTCTTTGCCCCCTATGTGAAAGCCGAACAAACATTGTTTTCGGTATAGGCAAAGAGGATGCCGAAATACTTTTTGTCGGTGAAGCCCCCGGCGAAAATGAGGATCTGACCGGTGAGCCTTTTGTCGGCAGAGGCGGAAAGCTTCTCGACTTGTATCTTAACGGTATCGGTCTTGACCGCAAAGAAAACATCTATATCGCCAATATGCTCAAATGCCGTCCGCCGCAGAACCGTGATCCCAAACCCGCCGAGATGGATTTATGTATAAATTATTTAAGAGAGCTTGTCCGTATCATGCGGCCGAAAATTATAGTCTGCCTCGGCAGAATATCGGCACAGCGACTGATTTCACCCGATTTCAGAGTAACAAAGGATCACGGGGTTTTCTATAATAAAAACGGCACGCTTATGATGGGGACATTTCACCCTGCCGCTCTGCTGAGAGACCCGAGAAGAAAAGGTGATTGCTTTGAGGACTTTTTGAAGCTGCAGGATAAAATCAGGGAATTGGGGATTAGAATTAATTAACAATATAGGAAAACACTGCGTGGCTTGGATTCAGGGGACGCGAGGAACGAGCGAACTGCCGAAGGCAGGAGCGAGCGACGAGCGTACAAGCCCGACGAGGCGGCGAAGCCGCTGAGGAGGGCCGGGGCCGCGAGGAGATGCGACAGCATCGACGAGCGGCCGGCCGACGACGAGCGAACTGCCGAAGGCAGGAGCGAGGAGGAGGCACATGCCCGGAATGAGCAGAATTTGTGAGTCTGCCCCCGGCAGGCGAACAAATGAATGCGAATGGAGGGCATCCGCCCGGAGGCGGTACCTGTCCGACCGGCATACAAATCGGGATTTTTTCTGAAAGCTAACCTACCGGGCAGACAGGTGCCCCGACGGGCGGTTCAGTCCCGCCGGTACGGCAAAGCCCACAGATGCCCCGAAAGCTCACCCCATGCGAAGCAAAACAGCTCACGGCATGGCGGCAATTGCGCAACTCACCGTAACGCAAAACCAAGACACACCACTATCCGGAAAACAACATAAAAGCGCAAAAAGGACTGTACACCAAAAAAGTATACAGCCCATTTTTTTTGTAATTTTCGCGATCGCACAGCTTACTTCCGCAATTGATGATTGCTAACTGCCAACTGCTAATTGCTGATTATATCAAGTCCGGAGGATTTCCTTATCCCCTGCCCCTGTTTTATATAATACCAAACAGCATCGCAATTTTCTCTATTATCAGTGCCCACAGCGCGACAATATGTGTATGGCTCATATCAATGGCCGCTTTCTGAAGCTTTGCTTCGGGTATCATCTTCTGTGGTCTGCCTTCATACTGAACCTCAAACGCCTGAGAATATGTCACACCGCCTTCGCCCATAAGCTCAAAGCGGACATAACAGCCTATTTCGGACTCGAAATCATTAAGGTCAATTGTATAATCATTCGAAATTACCTTGCCGTTCGCAATCCAGCTTATCTTGTCACAGGGCGTATCATCGGACACCGAAACGGAAATTGTATTCTCATCCTGATTAACTTCAATATCCGTAACAACGGGAACATTTCCGTTGCCCTCAAAATCTTCTTCACCGGAGTTCTTCTCCGCCTTTTTATTTTTGCTTGCGGCAAAGAATGCGCCGTTTATCATCGCCTGCTTGACATTTTCTTCGTTATTTTCGGCAAGCGGGAACAGCTCAAACGCTCTGCCTATTTCATCAAGCTGTTCGGAGTCGTCATCCGCAAACGCCCATATGTTTCGCCCTGTCGGAATTACAACCTCTAAAAGCTCATCCCACAATGCTCTGTCGGAGCGTGAAACGTTGTCGGTATTATTTACGATTTCCATGCCGAGGCACGTTTTATAAGATGTAAAAATATTAGCAAAATAAGATATGTATCCGTCCTGATGCGAACGTGCCGGGAAATTATTCGAATTTACCCAGTCGCCGACATGATTAAGAACGGAATAGCCGCCCGCCGCTTCTATGCGTTTGGGTGCGGTCTCGTAGTCGTTTTCAAATCCCCACACGCCCTGACCGTATGTTGTAAAATAGCCGTTTACGTGAGTCTTTGATATGACCGCCATATTTATTTCAACACCGCCGGTTATATCGGTAATGCCTCTGCCGCCCCTGTCGGAACCTGTTGTAAATCTCTCGTACTGCTCCTCACTCATGGGATAAACCTTGCGGAAGCCATTGAAAATTCCGTTTGTCGTTTTCTCTTTTGTCCAGCCGTTGTTTATAACGCCGTGGTCGGTAATAGCGAGAATATCATATCCGGCATCATAGTAGCCCTGCACCATCTCGTCAAGTGTCGGGTCACCGTCCGATGCGTTTGTGTGAACGTGCAGACACGCCTTGTATGTATCATATGTATCCCAGTCCACAGTCTCATACGGATTGACTATTGTATAGTCCGTATTGCCTGTTCCGGCAAACGCCGCAAGAGCACACGATGACATAAGCATGGTCGATGCCAGAGTGACACCCAGAATTTTCTTAAACGTCTTCTTCATAAGTTGCACCTTACCTTTCTGTGCAAAGTATAGCAGAAAAATCCTTACTTGTCAATTTTTTTGTATCACTTGACAACATAATTATTCTAATCTATAATAAATTGAATTTCACTCCAAAACCGACTATTTCGGAGTGACAGAGAGGAAAAAAGATAAAATGAAATTTACAGTCTTGTCCGATATACATTACACATCCCCCGAAATGCTTACCGAGACTGCCGATCCCGAAAAGCACCTTATGTCAAAGGTCAGCCGTGCGGCACTCTATCAGGCGGCAAAGGAAGACACCGATGTCATGCTCCTTACAGGCGACCTTACCAACACCGGCGACAGATTAAGCCACGATGAGCTTATAAAAATCCTCCGCGATATAGTAAAAAGCGGCAAAAAGGTATATGTCACAACCGCCACACATGACTATCATCACTTCTGCTCATTCGTCGCAAAAGACGTTGACCGCATAAAATACACAAAAAAGCCGTGGGACGAGCCGTTTTTTGACCCCGAAAAAGAGGACTATTCAAAGATAGTCGAAGAAAAATATGCCGACCTGCCCAAAAAAGACCTTGTCCCCTCGCTTGTTGAAACATATTCTCTTAATGAGCTGTGGGAGCTTTATTACGAATTCGGCCCCAAACAGGCTGTGTCCGTATGCGAGGAGGCACACTCCTACTGTGTCGAGCTTTCACCCGATACATGGTGTCTGATGCTCAACGACGACTTCAGAAATGTCGAACAGGGCAATTCATCCGCCACATATTCGCCCATATGCCTCAAGTGGATAAAGAGCGTTCTTGACGAAGCAAAAGAGAAGGGCATTTTCGTATTTGCCTGCTCACACCATCCGCTTGTACCGCCGCTCCCCGCTTACAGAATAGGTGCGGATTACAAAAATATGCGCAAACCCTATGTCGGACATATGCTTGCCGATATGGGCATAAATCTCGCGTTCACCGGTCACACGCATTTTTCGGATATAGGCTTCCTTCGCTCCGACAAAGGAAATCTTCTGTGCGACATAACAACACCGTCCGTCCGTTTCTATCCGCCCGAATACAGAGTAGCTGATCTTGACGGCAAAAACGGCAAAATCTCCGTCCGTTCCGTTGAAATAAGCGACATAGAGGGCGAGGATCTCGGCGGCAAAACCGTCAAAGAACACATAAAAGACGAATTTATCGACGGCTACCGCAAAAAAATAGCCGACATGAAGCCGCCGCTTAACAAGCTTATCTCAGATGCCCGTGTAAAGCATCTCTATCCCCTTTGCAAACGTGCCGCAGGACTTACACCCGATGAATATAATCAAATTAAGGACATTCACATTTTCGATGTTCTTATGACCTGCGTTACAAATATGCTCGGCGGAGACGGTGAATACACTCCCGACACTCCCACATACAAATTTATGATGGGCCTTTGCGCCGTTTTGGACAGCATCATCGAAACACAGCCGTTCTATGATGTACGCAAAAACGTTCTCAAGGGCTACACAGTCAGCGAGATTATCGAGCCTATGCTCTTTAATAACTTTGTTCCCGACCGCAACGCGGACTTCGATTTCACCAAAGAGCCCGAAAAGAAGATGCCGACACCGGTTATTGTCGACCACACCGGCGAAGTGCTTATGACTCTTTTAAGCCTCGCCGTTCTGCCTCTTCTCAAAGTCGCACCCGTTGCCGCCGCTGCCGCCCTGCCCGGAATTACCGTTCTCCATAAACTCAAACGCAAAAAGAACTCGCCGACACCTGAGAAGTATTACAGATAAATTAAATTTTTGTATTGTAAATACACGCGAAAAATTATATAATGGACATATATATCGAAAAGAGAGGCGTGAACAGCATGAATGATGTAATGGCTTTGTATAAAGAATGGTGCGAAAAGGCGACCGACCCCGCAATCAAAGAAGAGCTTAAAGCGATTGAAGGCAAGGATGACGAGATAACCGACAGATTCTGGCAGGATCTCTCCTTCGGCACTGCGGGACTCAGAGGTGTTCTGGGAGCCGGCACAAACAGAATGAACATATATACCGTTCGCAAGGCCACCGAAGGTCTTTGCAGATACTTAAACGATGATTTTAAGAATCCGTCATGTGTCATAGGCTATGATTCACGCATTAACAGCTCGCTTTTCGCAAAAGAAGCGGCGTGTGTGCTTGCCGCAGGCGGTGTAAAAGTCTATCTTTTCAAAGAGCTTATCCCCACTCCCATTGTCGCATACAGCGTAAGAGAACTAAAATGCAGCTCCGGTATCATAATCACCGCAAGCCACAACCCCTCAAAATACAACGGCTACAAGTGCTATGACGAACGCGGCTATCAGATGACAGACGCGGCGGCAGATAAGACACTTGCATACATAAACAAGATTGATATGTTCTCGGATGTCGGCACGGTTGATTTTGACACCGCCGTAAATGAGGGCAAAATAAGCTATGTTCCCGACGAAATAATCGACAAATTCTATGACCTTGTAAAGTCCCGCACAATAAACGAGGATGTCATTAAAAAAGCGGGATTAAGCGTAATTTACACTCCCCTCAACGGCACGGGCAACAAACCGGTCAGACGCATTCTCGATATGATAGGCATAAAGGATGTTACGGTTGTTCCCTCACAGGAAAATCCGGACGGAAACTTCCCTACCTGCCCGTTCCCGAATCCCGAAATAAGAGAGGCATTTAACGAAGCGTTGAAGCTTGCCGAAAACAAAAAGGCTGATTTGCTTTTAGCCACCGACCCCGACTGCGACAGAGTGGGCATTGCCGTGCTTGACAAGGGTGAGTATACCCTGCTCACAGGCAACGATGTCGGCTGTCTGCTTGTTGATTATATTCTCTCACAGAAAAAAGCAAACGGCACACTCTGCGAGCATCCGATTGTAATAAAATCAATCGTCACAACCGATCTGGCGGCAAGAATCGCCGAAAGCTACGGTGCCGAAGTAATAAACACTCTCACAGGCTTCAAATACATGGGCGAATATATAACAATGCTCGAAGAAAAGGGCGAAGCCGACAGATTTGAAATATCATTCGAAGAGAGCTACGGCTACCTCACCGGTGTTCACACCCGTGACAAGGACGCCGTTAACGGTTCCATGATGATATGCGAAATGGCATCGTACTATAAATCAATCGGCAAAACGCTGATTGACGCAATGAACGATCTGTACAAACGTTTCGGCCACTGGAAAAACTCACTGTTCAACTTCTATTTCGAAGGTGCCGACGGCATGACAAAAATGGTCGGCATTATGGACACACTCAGAAACAGCACTCCCGATGTTCTCGGCAATCAGATGGTAAAAACGGTTGATGACTACAAAAAGTCAATTTCACTTGACAAGCAGAGCGGCAAAACAACACCGATTACACTTCCGAAATCGAATGTGATTATAATGACACTCGACAACGGCGACAAGGTTGTTGTTCGTCCGGCAGGCACCGAGCCGAAAATAAAGGTTTATATCATGGCAAGCGGTGCGTGTCCCAACTGCGCCGCAAAGCAGACCGAATCATACAAAAAAGAAATTCTTGAAATGCTGGGAATAGGTGAATAAAATGAACAAAAAATTTACACAAATAGTTGCGATTATCCTTGCCGTACTTATGGCACTCAGTGTCTGTGCGGTCGCAATATACGCAATCTTCTGATAAAATCACGGGAGGAAAATCCATGAAACACAACAGGGTTATAAAAGTCATATCCATGCTCCTGGCGGCAATAATGATTTGTTCATTTCCGCTGACGGCGGGTGCGGTTATTTATGACAGCACCGACACGGCACTCATTTACGTGCCCGACATGAGCGACATAAGCCTTTACAAAACGAACAAATCAAGCTCCGCATTCAGTGTTGACACCGAGACACTTGTATTCAAGGTCGGCAATGAGGCGTTTAACAGCAGTGCCGTTGACGTTTTGACAGGTCTTGCCATTGCTTCACAGGAAAGCAAAACAACAAGCGGCGCAAGCAAGGCGGCGGCAGGCATCAAGATGATGTTCCGTGACATAGGAATGGATCAGTACGGCAATTCCGAAGACAAAAATGTCGGCGCACTCGAATATCGCCGTCCCGTGACCGAGAACACAACCGAGGATATTTACACCGAGAACATTGATGCTCTCGTAAAATATGCCGACGGCAAAATCCCCACGGAAAATATCTATGTTTTCAACTATGACTGGCGTCTTGACCCCACCGAGAACGCCGACAAGCTGATGGATTACATTGATTTTCTTATGGCAAAGCCCGCATTGAGCCGTGTTGCTCTTGTTTCGGGCGGCACAGGCGGCAATGTGGTAAACAGCTATCTTTACGCTCACATGGATCACGCTAAGAAATATCTGCGTTCTTGCGTATTTCTCGATTCCGACGCAATGGGCAGCTCGCTTATCGGCGGAATTATGAGCGGCGACATTATCAAGGGCGTTACCATTAAAGACGGCGATGATATTTTCGACATAGGCACATCCATAAAGGAATCAATCGACGGCAAAGATGTCGGTGATGCGCTTGCGAGATATATTGAACAGGATCCCGGCGGATTTTTCACTACCCTTCTCGCAAGATATATGGGCGAAAACAACTATGCCGAGCTTTGGGTAAAAATCGGTCTTGTTATTTTCTCGCAGATTGCCCAGAAAGAAGAGCTTCTCAACATGATCGGCGAAGGCTACAAATCAGTGTTAAGCTCCAACAAAAATTCACTCTATAACATGGCGATAAAAGATGTCATGAAATACGTTCCGGGCTTCTGGGCGCTTGTTCCCGAAGAAGACTACGAGGACGCAATAAAGATGATGTTCGGTTCAAGAGCCGCCATGTCAAAAGAGCTTCTCGAAAAGATAGAAAACTACCGCACCGTACTTGCAAACACACAGAGCACACTTGAAGAAGCTCAGTCAAACGGAATAAACACCTGCATTGTTGCGGGCTACGGCTTGCAGATTCTGCCCGTAACGGCAAGAATTGACGAACAGTCCGACGGCCTTGTAGCCACAAGATACGCAGGCTTCGGCGTTAAGACAGGCGACATTGACAGCAGCATAAAAACGACAACAACCTGCTCATACGGCAATCATTCACACATGGAGCCGAACAAATACTGCGATGCGTCAACTTGCTTCCTGCCCGAAAACACATGGTTTATATGCAACCACAAGAACATGGAATACACTCACGAAACAGCGGTTGATTTTATTCTGTGGCTTGCGCTTTCTGACAAACAGCGTACAATTTACGATTCCGACGCATATCCGCAGTACATGAGAAAAGCGGTTCTCGGCGGAAAAGTCTATGCGTACACAAACGCCACGGATGTTGACCTGAACGATTACTACTACGGCGACCTGAATGTTGACGGCGGCATAAGCGTAGAGGACGCGCGTATAGCACTCAGATACGCAGTCGGACTCGAAAGCGAACCTTCACGCATTCTCAAAAAAGTCGGCGATGTTGACGGCGACGGCAAAATCTCCGTAAAAGACGCAAGACTTATTCTCAGATACGCAATAAGACTTGATAACACATTCCCCGTATTGCAGAAGTAAACTAAAAGATCAGATAAAAAAGCCTCGGTAAAGCCACGTACTGATAAGGAAGTATTGTTTCAAAACAAGGACAAATTATCAATATAATGCACAACATACCTGTTATTCATAACAAAAAATGTCATATGCAAATTTGTTGAATTTTGTTTTGAAATGCAAAGCAGTTTC
>CAVFPQ010000029.1:0-20592 GCA_963624415.1 Acutalibacteraceae bacterium
GGATTATATAGCTTCGCGGGAGGTGGGATTTTCGGTGGGGCAAAGCTGATTGCACTGCCGGGAATAAGCCGCTCGTCAGCGACATTCCTTTACATTTATCATAAGGCAAACTTATCGTATATCCCGGAAGTCGCATTCCTCGCGGCTGCCTACGGCTTCGCTGCCGCCGGTGCGATGCTTGCCGTCATACCGCTTACGCTTCTGACGGCATTATTGCCGCCGTCTCGCTATCCGAGCCGGCGGTGCCCCTCCTCGACGACGAAGCGCGCCATTCCGAAATCAAGCGGTCAGCTTAACAAAACGCTTGCCGCCTCGTCGGGGCAGCTGCTCCTCGCAAAGCTCGTCGCAGCGCTTCGCTCCTCCTCCGCTTCGCGTCGTCGTCGCGCCTGTGCCCTCGCCTGCGGCTCGGGCCCCTCCGCCTGCAAATTTATATTTCTATCGTATTTTTCGCTTTATAACCCAAACCGCCCCGGCGTTTTCCGAAATTATGCATTATGCATTTTATATCATCGTTTTCCACTCTGCCTTTTCATCCACAAGCACTTTTCCGTTGTTGTCAACACAAAGGCAGTCAATCGTGCTGTCGTTCAGTTTAAGCATTGCCGCCGCAAAAACGCCCTTACCGGCAGAATCTATGCCGCCGTCGACAAACACGGGCATATCTCCCGATTTATCGAACTTATATATATGCTCATGTCCGCTGACAAGAAGTGAAGCGTTCATTTTCTTAAGCTTGTCATATGCCGCTTTCGACAGATTTTTCTCTCTGCAAATTTCTTTTGCGTGGCAGAATACTATCAACTCCGAATTATCGTTTTCAAGATTTTCAAGCCAGCTTACCATTTTTTTGCGATAGTTTTCATAATCATCCATACCGCCGTATTCGGGGTGGCTGTCCTCTTTATCCTCACAGCTGTCAAGCACAATAACCCTGCGCTCACCTATTTTCGTCTCATAATAAAATCTGTCCATGCCGAGATAAGCGGACAGCTTTGTCGCTTCAATTCCCCTTGTTTCGTGATTGCCTCTGACATAGATAATCGGCATTTCTCCGTGTGTCAAAATAAATCCGAATTTTACAATATAGTCCGCAATATCTTTCTCACTCATAAGCCCCGGTGAGCAGTCGCCGAGAAGCAGAACGGCACTGTAATCAACGCCGATTTTTTTGGCGGCTTCACCGGCTTTTTTGTTATATGTGTGCCAGTCGGACACGGTAAGTATATTCACATCACCGTCAAGATTATCATTGAATATATATTCATCACTTTCGACTGTTTTGCCCAGAGTGCCGCCGTAGCTCAATTCATCTGTAACACGTGTCGCACCGACTTTGTAGGATGCACCCGAAAGCGACTTTTTGCTGTCTATTCTTATAGTATGAATAATGCTCTGTCCGTTTTTTCTGCCGTCTTTTTCATCGTATATTCTTACGGTTTTTCCGTCTTTTGTATACTCAACAAAACCTGTCGCCTTGTCGCTTGTCGCAAAAATCACGGAGTAGCCGTCCCGGCCGTTATCGACAACAATCGGGCCTGCCGAAATCTTAAATCGACCGACAGGGAAAAGAGAAGAATACAGAATAATCGCAAGACACAATACCGCAGAAACAGATACGATATTTTTAATTTTCACATTCTCAATAAGCGGAAAAAGAAAAATAAAGCAAGAGCCGAACACACAGGCACTCCATACCGGCAATGCTTTTTTGCAAAGATACTTTGCCGTAGACAGCCCCATGCCCTTGTCAACCGCAATTACAACCGCGGAATAAACAACAAGCAGTATGCCGACTGCGAGACCGATTATAATTCCGGCTTTTACAAATCCGTTTTCGAATAACGTGCCGCCTTTTATTCCCAAACACAGCACGGCAAACATAAACGCCGTTACAAAAATCGAAAACACATAAAATGAGAAAGAGGCCTTCTTAAACAAAACGCTGTCCGCAAAAACATAACCGTATCTTACCGAACGGCTGAAAAGAAGACCCACCGCGCAAAGAACGGTAATAACAAACACTGTACCGACTGAAAAGAACATAGCAAAACCTCACTTTAATAATTTATCTGATTATACAACACCGGGTTGTTTCAGTCAATCGACAGTTCCGACAACCGGGGTTTTCTATACGGCAAAACTTTTGATTTTATTCAAAAGCTTCGGCTGTCACTCACTCAGCAGCCAATCTATAAGATTTTCGGATTTGATGCCGTCATAAACGGAATCAAGACCGGGCTCAAGAGACAATACAATTTTTTCATAATTATCGTGAATATTCTTCAGCGGCGCAAGCTCTCGACTGCGTACATCCTCATTCATCATGGATTCAGTAACCCGGATATACTTTTTTTCATCAGCTTTCGTTGCGATAAAATCCACCTCAGCGGTGCCTATTTTGCCGATTGCGACATCATAACCACGGCGAAGCAGTTCAAAATAAACGACATTCTCGATAGAATGACCGCTGTCACGATTACGAAAACCAAGCAGATAATTTCGCAGTCCGATATCCACGACATAATACTTTCCGAGCGTTCGCAGATATGATTTACCCTTGATATCAAAACGCTTGATTTCGTAGAAGAAATAACTTTCCAAAAGAGCATTTACATACGCCTGCACGGTATGAACACTCGGAGAACCTTTGCGCTTTGCGTCACTCAGAAGTCCTTCATTAACCAATACAGACAAGACAGACAATCAAGTTTTTTTGCACTGAAATGCAAAAACTTTTAATATTCGCCGATTTTTTGAAAAGCAAAAGCGACAGAATAGCTTCAAAAAAAGATTAATTCAATAAACAACCTTTCAGGCAGTCTTACTGAATCAATCGCAAGACTGTTATTTTAGTACGAAAGAAAAAAGGGCACCGATTATGATACTCATCGTACCGAAATCAGTGTCCGATTATGGTGGAATCGAGGGGAGTCGAACCCCTGTCCGAAGGAAATTCCTCATGACTTTCTACGAGCGTATTTGCTTATTTATTCTCTGCGCGCCGACGGGAAGCAACACCCTTCGGTTTGAAAAAGCCCTATTGTTCATGACAGGTTATAAGGCGGTGTGCCTGTGCACGTTCACTGCTGCATGACGCCACGCACCGGGCCGCAGTACTCCCGGGAATGACGGCAACTGCGATTAGGCAGCTGCTAAAACTGTCTTATTATTGTCAGTTATTATTTAAGTTGAAGCTTTTATAGAGGTGCCCCGCCTCTGCTCGCTTATCAGGCACCCTCTCCCCCGTCGAAATCCTTTCGATCCCGTTTTTGTGGGGAATGCGCGTTTATTCCCGTGCCTTGAGTGTGCGGTCAATATTGCGTTTTGCGTCACGCTCGGCTTCATCCGCACGCTTGTCATAGAGCTTTTTGCCCTTGCAAAGACCTATTTCAAGCTTGGCTCTGCCGTTGACAAAATACACACTCAACGGAATTATCGCATAACCCTGCTGTTTTGTCAAGCCGTACAGACGATTTATCTCTCTTTTATGCATAAGAAGACGCTTCGGCCGCATGGGATCACGGTTAAAAATATTGCCCTTGTCATACGGGGAAATATGCATACCGTTCGCGAAAATTTCGCCGTCCCTTATGTGACACCAGGAGTCTTTAAGATTAACTCTGCCCTCGCGGATACTTTTTACCTCGGTGCCGAAAAGCTCAAGCCCGGCTTCAAAAGTTTCCATAACGAAATAATCGTGATATGCCTTTTTATTCTGTGCCACTCTTTGCAAAAGAAACACCTCCATCACCAATATAAACAAATTAGCAATTGCTCACATGCTTTCCGGTGCGTCTACTTTAAGCAGTCCGAGAACATTGGCAAGCACCGATTTTGTGCAGTCACAAAGGAAGAGACGTGCCGTTTTAAGATTTTCATCATCTACATCACAGCGGCAGGCGTTATAGAATTTATGGAACAGTGTCGCGAGTTCAACGGCATAGCGTGTCATTTTTGACGGATCGAGCATCTTTGCCGCGCTCTCGACTTCACCGGTAAGTGACGCTATGTGGCGGATAAGCTCTTTTTCTTCATCGGCAACAAGAAGCTTTGCCTGCTCCGAAGTGCAGTGAATTTCGGTTACTCCCTTCTCTGCCATTTTGCGGAAAATAGAGCAGATACGGGCATGGGCGTACTGACAGTAGTAAACGGGATTCTGCGAGCTTTCTTCAACGGCAAGCCCCAAATCGAAATCGCAGTGGGTGTTCGCTTCACGCATGTTAAAGAAAAATCTTGCGGCATCAATCGGCACTTCATCAAGGAGAGTTACAAGTGTAATCGCCTTACCGGAACGCTTTGATGCCTTTATAACCTCGCCGTCCTTGACAAGACGAACCATCTGCATAAGCACGACCTTGAGTCTGTCGGGATCAACACCGAGTGCCTGAAGCGCCGCTTTAAGTCTCGGCACATAGCCGTGATGATCGGCACCCAGAATATCAACAGCCATATCAAAATTGCGTATGCACAGCTTATTATAATGATATGCGATATCGGGAACGATATATGTCAGAAATCCGTTTGAACGGACAAGAACAAAATCCTTGTCACAGCCGAACTGCTCCGCCTTGAACCATACTGCACCGTCCTGCTCGTATGTAAAGCCCTTTTCGGTCAGCAGCTCAACGACATGGCGTGCAGCACCTGAATTGTGCAGTGTGCTCTCCTTAAACCATGTGTCATATTTGATTTTATATTTCAGCAGATCACGCTCAAGTCCGGCAATGTTTAGCGGCAGAGCATAGTCAACAAGTGCCTTTTTGCGTTCACCATCGGATGTATGCATATATTTATCGCCGTTTATCTCGGCGAACTTTTCGGCATGGTCGATTATATCCTGACCGTGATAGGAGTCTTCGGGCATCTCGATATCCTCGCCGAAATGCTGCCGGTAACGAATATCAAGCGACAGACCGAATTTTTCTATCTGATTGCCGCCGTCATTTATGTAAAATTCACGCTCGGTTCTGTATCCTGCCCATGAGAGAACCTCCGCAAGACAGTCACCCATAGCACCGCCTCTGGCATTGCCGACGTGCATGGGACCCGTGGGGTTTGCGGATACAAACTCAACAAGTGCGCTCTTGCCGCTGAACATATCGGAGTGGCCGTACATTTTGCCCTTTTCTTCAACATCCTTAAGAATATCGGCATAATAGCTCTCGGACAGCGTGAAGTTGATAAAGCCCGAAACAGCCTCAACCTTGCCGAAATATGTACCGGACAGATCCGCTTCATCGACAATAGCCTGAGCTATTTTGGGAGGGGCGCATCTGAACACTCTCGCGTGTGCCATTGCGGCGTTTGTGGAATAGTCGCCGTTTTTTCTGTCGGCGGGGATTTCCACCTTAAAATCGGCAATTTCCGCCTCGGGCAAAGTACCCTTCGCCTGTGCTTTCTTTATTGCCGCCGTAACTATATCGCTTACCTGTTTTTCGGCAAGATTAACAATTTTGCTCATAGTTTGTGTTCCTTTCACAATTTTATATAAAACCGTATCATTAAAAATCTGAGTTCGGGGGACCGGGGAAGGAAAACGCTGAGTGTCCCCGATTATAAGCATCACTACTCCGCTTAGTGAGTATTGCTCATTTGGCGCTGAATTCAATAATGACTTTTCTCTCTGTTGAGAATATATCATTCAGATAGACATCATAAACCGCTTCGAGTCTGCCGCCGTTTTCATCGGCTGAAAATGCTACTTTTTTTCCGTGTGTACGCAGAGTAAGATCTCCGTACGCTGTGCCATACGGCATTTCATGATACTTGTTTTCGGTTATATTCATTTTCATGGGGTGTTTGCCGTAGCGCGCGATTGTAACGGTACTGCCGTTTCTGACAACAATATCGGTAAGGACAAGCTCGGCACCGTCAACATCAAGCTCATGATACGTTATCAGACAGCAGTCGTCATCAAGCTCAACAACACCATTATATTTCGCCATGTCAAATCCATCATCATCGCCCGTTGTTATTTTCAGAACAGAATTGTATCTCATTTTCACCACACCCACACAATCGGATAAAAGTTTTTACATACATATTTAATAATACCACATACAGACACGAAAATCAATTGTAATGTACGGCAATTATCTTTATGTCACTCCATCTTCACCAAACTATCTTGTTCTCTATATCTACAAACCGGCTATCCGGGCGTATGATTTTGGATGCGCACTGCGAGCGGCTAAAAAGCGAACAAAGAATCACTTCTAATTTTATTTTCAGCCTTTTCCACCAAACTACCTTATTTTCTATATCTTTACATTAACTCTCCGGGCGTATGATTTTGGATGTCTACTGCGAGCGGCTAAAAAGCGAACAAAGAATCACTTCTAATTTTATTTTCAGCCTTTTCCACCAAACTACCTTATTTTCTATATCTTTACATTAACTCTCCGGGCGTATGATTTTGGATGTCTACTGCGAGCGGCTAAAAAGCGAACAAAGAATCACTTCTAATTTTATTTTCAGCCTTTTCCACCAAACTATCTTGTTTCTTATATCTTTACATTAACTCTCCGGGCGTATGATTTTGGATGCAGAATTCGTTTTTTACTCCGAAGCTGTACTTTGTGTACTGCGAGTGAGTAAAAAGCGGATAGAAAAACAAAACCCTTTTTGTTTTTCGGTCTGCGCCAAAAGCATAGCCCTGAAATCAAAAAAATAACGACCGCATTGGTCGTCATTTTTTAGCATGCTATAAAATTAAATTCACTCGTCAGTGACTGTAACTTATGCGTCTGCTTCGGGAGCTGCTGTGGTCTCTTCGTCCTTAACGATACCGAGAGCCTTGAGTATAGCTGTGATAGCTGCAAAGAACTTCTGAATTATAAGGAGAATGCCGTTTGCATCGGGATCATTCCATGCTACTGTGCTTGCTTTCATCTGTTTCACCTCCGTAAAATTATACTTTTTGCGTTATAATGCACTATCATAATAACACAATGCTCACAAAATTACAACAACAATAAAATAACAATTCCAAAATTCAAGTGCCGGCAACATTTATGACACAATAAAGACACAATTCAGAATTTGTTAACATTTTGTGTCCGTGACTTTTTATGCGATGCTGATTTCCCAAGCGTCATAGCCTTCAACATTTTTCCAGCATTTGAATGTCTTGGTTTCGGTATCGATATAGGCAAAATAGAAGCAGTTCGGCTCGTCCATATCTTCATTATTCTCTTTGTAGCCCTGGCAGAGGAATGAAGTTATGCCGTTCTTTGTTTCGTAGCCCTCACTGTGATGATGTCCGTGAATTGTCATAAGAAAATCACTTGTGCAGTCCGAAAAATCATATGCGTGCGTCTTGCCCTCGCTGTCGGTGAATACGCCGGAGGTCTTGTCTTTTCTCGCCTTGAGCATATCGACAAAAGACGCCTTTACATCGGAGTCGCCGATAAATGTCTCGGAACCCGTAAACACGGAGCCGTCACGGCGGATAAGAGCATCATTAAAGAGATAAGGATGGGCAAGAAGAACAATATCGTTATCGTCCTTAACCGAGAGAGCGGAAATTATAAACTGAGCCTGTTCGGATGTGATTTTGCCGTTGGTATATGTCCAGGGATAGCTCATGGGATCAATTGTAAGATACGTTACGCCAAACTGCTCGTCAGTTACCGTAAACGCATTCATATTATCCGTGCCGACCGCACCGTATGTCGAGAACCATCTGCTCATATCGGGCTGAGTGAGAAGCAGGTGACTGTCGTGGTTGCCGGTAATCTCAATTCGCTTTTCTGTCGGCAGATTGCGTGTGGCGTATTTATATTCGTTAAGATCCGTTGAATTATACAGAAGAGTAACGGTATCGCCCAGATTGACGATTTTTGAAATTTTCGACCAATCGACTGTTTCGTTTATAAAATCAAAAACCTCACTGTTATATTTTACAAGCCCATGCTGGTCACTTGAAAGAATAAGCGGAATTTTATTTTCGTCGCCGTCGACTTCATTTATAAATTCGTCATAATTTTCAATGATAACCTTCTGCCATGATTCGTATTCCTGCGGTTTTTCGGTGTCAACGGGAACATCGATGCCGAAAATCGAGAGCAAAAAGCTTATAAGAAGCATAATTTTTGTGATGAAACTCATATGTATTTCTCCTTGAATTTTCACTTACTTCAGTACAAGTTTACAATCAAACTTACGATATGTCAAGGGAAAAACAGGACGAAAGTGTACTGTTTTAAGAAAGATTCTTTTTTTGCAAATAAAAAAAATAAATGTATAATTCGCAAGTGAAATAAACTTGAAGCGGGAATATTTTGTGAAAACTAACAGAAAAGCTACAAGAATATGAACAAATTGTAAATAATAACTCATCGCACAATCTTTGGCAATTTTGTATATTGTACTTTATTTTACAATATGTTATTATGAAACTGCAATCAGTAGACACAAGGAGGTGCTCACAATGGATGAAACCACCACAAGCAACGCAATAACAGGCGATCTTTCAATGTCAAAGCTTGAAGAATTCTTCGAGAAAATTCTCAGTGCTCTCAAAAAGTTCTTCGCATGGCTCGGAGTTCTCATTCTGCCCAATGAGCAGGAGAAAGAAGATTATCCCGCTTATACCAACGCTTAATCAGGTTCAAATAAAAGAGGTGTTTTAAATGAAAATAGATTTTTCTTGGAGTCTTGACGACTGGAAGAAGGTTTTCGATGAGTTCTTAAAGCTCGTTTCAAACTTCCTTGCGGCATTCGGCATTAAGCTGTTCCCCGACAGCGGCGACTATGACGACAGCTGGGATATAGTCGAAACAACCGTAAAGGCTACAGAACCGGCTGCCGAATAATCGGTTCTGCTATTCTTTTATCATCAAAAGAGGTGAAATATAATGAACGATACATTCCAGGCTTTCCTTCAGTTCCTTGTTGACCTGTTCTCCGCACTTTCAAAGTTCTTGGGCTTTGACGCTGACTTCGGCGATATGTTCGGCTTAACAACTACAACAGAGGCTGCGGCAGACGACACAAAAGCAGAAAACGCATAAGATATTATTTACTTAAAAAATATTTCAGAGGTGAAAACAAATGTCAAGCACTTTCGATTTTGCTTCCCTTCTTCAGTTCCTTATGTCCCTTTTTGAGGCATTCAAGAAGCTTGCGGAAAAGCTCGGTTTCACCTTCGGTGACGAAGAGACAACAAAAGCCGCAGACGACACTACAGAAGCTCAGGCATAATTTAACATTAAGCTATTTCTTGCAAGTGAAAAGCTTGTCAGACATAAGCTTTTCATAGAAAAGACCGGTGTGAACCGGTCTTTTTCTTTTGCGATAAAAATACGAAGATTTGAAAATCAAGGTTGATGGAGGGAGCCCGAGCGAAGCGAGGGCGAGGAGGCGAGCGAAGCGAGCCGCAAGCCCGAGGAGGCGGCGAAGCCGACGACGAGGGCGGGCCGACGACGAGCGAACTGCCGAAGGCAGGAGCGAGGAGGAGGCACACGCCCCGAGTGAGCTGAATTTGTTGGGCCGCAGCCCTCTGCGGCTTAACAAATGAAAGCGAACGAGGGGCGACCGCCCGGAGGCGGTACCCGGCTGTCCGGCATAGAAGCCGACACACTTCAAAAAGTTGACCGAACGGACAGACAGGTGCCCCGACGGGCGGCCCGGCCCGCCGGTACGGCAAAAGCCCGGCATCACCAAAAGCCCACCTTCCGCGAAGCCGGCTCGCAATTCTGCAAATAGCCCGGCAACGCCGAAAATCCAACCTTCCGCGAAGCTATATAATCCAAGACACGCAGTGTCTTCCGAAATTCTGCATTATGCATTAAAAATATAATCCAAGTCCGCAGAACTTCCGACATTGTTAATTGTTAATTCCATTTTCGAGCGCCGCCTTTACAAGCCCCGAAAACAGCGGATGTGCCTTATTGGGGCGTGATTTGAATTCGGGGTGGAACTGAACGCCGACAAAGAAGCGATTTTCTTTTATCTCAACGGTTTCAACAATTCTCTCATCCGGAGACATACCGCTGACGGTAAGTCCGGCTTTTATAAGCTCATCTCTGAAGTCGTTGTTGAACTCATATCTGTGGCGGTGGCGTTCGCTTATCATTTCTGAACCGTAACACTTACGCATAAGCGTACCCTCAACCGTCTTGCACGGATAAGCACCGAGGCGAAGCGTTCCGCCCTTGTTTATATCATCACTCTGATCGGGCAGAAAATCTATAACCTTATGCTTTGAATCCGGGTCAAACTCGCCGGAGTTTGCGTCTTTCCAGCCTAAAATCGAGCGGGCAAACTCAATAACGGCAATCTGCATACCAAGACAGATACCGAGATACGGCAGGTCATTTTCTCGGCAATAACGGGCAGTCTCTATTTTACCTTCAATTCCTCTGTTTCCGAAACCGCCGGGAACAATTACACCGTCAAGCCCCTTAAGCTTTTCGGCAACATTTGCACGGGTAACCTCTTCCGAATCAATCCACGCAATATTTACCTTGCAGTTATTCTCATACCCGGCATGGTGCAAAGCCTCGGCAACAGACAGATACGCATCATGAAGCTGAACATACTTTCCGACAATACCGATTGTAATCTCTTTTTCGAGTCCCTTAATTCTGTCGACAAGCGCTCTCCACTCGCCAAGCTCGGGGGCTCTTGTCCACAGCCCCAATTCACGGCAGACGATAAGCGAGAAATCATGTTCCTCAAGCATAAGCGGTGCTTCGTAGAGTACCGGCAGAGTTATGTTCTCTATAACGCAATCCTCTTTTACATTACAGAACATTGCGATTTTTCTGAATATAGAGGGCTCCAGGTGTCTGTCACAGCGAAGAACAACAATATCCGGGTTGATACCCTTTCCCTGAAGCTCCTTTACTGAGTGCTGTGTGGGTTTGGTCTTATGTTCGTCCGAACCGCTTAAAAACGGAACAAGTGTCACGTGAATATACAGAGAATTTTCCTTGCCGACCTCTCTGCCGACCTGACGGATAGCCTCAAGAAACGGTTCACTCTCAATGTCGCCTGTTGTGCCGCCTATTTCGGTAATAACAACATCGGCGTTTGTTTTCTGACCGACGGAGTAAATAAAGCTCTTAATCTCATCGGTTATATGGGGAATGACCTGCACGGTTGAACCGAGATACTCGCCGCGACGCTCTTTGTTAAGCACATTCCAGTAGACCTTACCGGTTGTAAGATTGGAGTACTTGTTAAGATTTTCATCGATAAAACGCTCATAGTGACCGAGATCGAGATCGGTTTCCGCTCCGTCTTCGGTAACAAAAACCTCGCCGTGCTGATACGGACTCATTGTGCCCGGGTCAACGTTTATGTAGGGGTCGAGCTTCTGTGCCGCCACCTTGAGTCCTCTCGACTTTAACAGTCTGCCGAGAGATGCCGCTGTTATGCCCTTACCGAGCCCCGAAACAACGCCGCCTGTTACAAAAATGTACTTTGTCATATTTATCGCTCCCTTTAGTTTAGTTGGCTTTGAAGTTTTATTTAAATATAGAATACGCAATGCATAATATCGGAAGTCCTGCGAACTTGATTTATATATCCTCCATTGCTAATTGCTAATTGATTTCAGTTTCTGTACGCCGTAATTATTCCCCGGGCAATCGCCTTTTTTGTCCGTCCGGTGTCCATCGCGCGTTTTTCGAGATATCTGTGTGCCTGTGCCTCATTCATCGAAAACTGCCGCATAAGAAGAATTTTGGCACGGGAGATAAGCTTCAGCTCCGCAAGAGCACTGTCGGTCTCATCCTTTTTTTTCAGTGCATTTTTCGGAAGATTTTCTTTGAGTGCATCCACTGCCGCTTTTACTGTTTCGCTGTCGGCGGGCTTCGAAATAACAGTCACTTTAGGATTGTCTCCGATTTTTTCTTTGACGGACTGTGCCAGGTCGTTTTTAACAAACAGCAGAATGTTTATGCCGTAGCCGTCGGCAAGTGACACGGCACTGTCAAAGCCGAAGCCGTCCGAGAGAGGACAGTTTATCACAGCAGCCTCAACTCCGCCGACAAGCAGATATTTCTTTGCCTCATTCATGCCTGTGGCACGCAGAATTTCGCAGTCCGAGAAATCCGCGGCGGAATTTATCTGCCCGAAAAATTTTACGGAACTGCTTACAAGCAAAATCGTCTTCATGCACTCACCTCCCGAATAATAAATAAAAAAAGCGTCTACCGATGCCTTTAGGGGGTACTTGACCCCGTCAATCATCAAATAAACACTTGATTTCAAACAAAAATTAAAATTTATATTGCAATTATACTCTTAATTTTCCGATTGTCAAGAAGTTTTTTTAACTTTTTCAAAAAAATTTCTCACACCGGACTTTTTTCAGAAATTCGGGTTAATCCAGCCGTTTGAGACCATGTAAACTGCGAGTGCAACAACGGAACTGAAGCCTGTTTTGTCAAGCATATTCTGAATATGGCGTTTGACGGTGTGCTCGCTCAAAGACAGCTCTTCCGCAATTTCCGTGCGGGATTTATTCTGACACAAAAGACGCAGTACCTCTGTTTCACGCTCCGATAAAGGTGTATTGCCGACGGGCATTGTGATTTTGCGAGGCTCGGGGAATACCTTTTCGCCCGAAAGCACCGCATCCATGACTTTTTTCAGTTCATCAAAGCTTTCCGCCTTATAGACAAATCCGTCCGCACCGGCTTCTTTTGCACGGGTCACATATGATATTTCATCAAAGCCCGTCATAACTATAACTTTAATCCGGGGCATTCTCTCTTTTATTCTGCGGGTGGCCTCAAGTCCGGATTCGCCGCCCTCGGTGCATACGTCCATAAGCACCAGATCGGGACTGTTCTGTCTGCACCATACATCCGCCAGAAACGCGCCGGGCAGAGAACCCGTCACAACAAATCCCTCATTTTTTTCTATTGCGGCTTTGTATGAATCACGTATGGAACGATGATCGTCAACTATGCAAATCTTTATCATAAAGCCCACTCCTTCAAATTTCCGCTAATTTATCAATACCGTCATCCGCCGGCCTCTGTGCGAAGCCATATAATCCAAGACACGCAGTGTCTTCCGACATTGTTAGTTATTAATTATTCTTCGGCACATACGCCCTTATCTCAAACTCCGGCCGCATCGACACTTCAAACACGCCTCCGAGTATGGTGACACGGCGGCGCATTTCTTTTATACCCGTACCGTATTTTATTTCGGCATCCGACACCGTACCGTTATCGGTAACGGTAAGCGAATAAAAATTACTGCCGTTCTGAAGCGTAACATAGACTTCACTCGCAAAGCCGTGGCGAACGGAATTTGTTGCCGCCTCTCGTATTACTCTGAAAAAGCACTCGGACACACGCTTATCGCCGGGCATGCTTCCGGTTGTTATTATCTTTACATCAACGCTTTCGAATATTTCCGTCAAATCCTTGAGGCGTTTTGACGCAGGCGACTGTTTTTCCTCTCGAAGTCTTAAAGATAAATCCGACACAAGATTTGCGACAACGCTTTTAGGCGGCATTATCCCCGAATTTATATATCTTTGAAAGATTGTAATTCGCTGTCCCAGAATATCATGCACACGCCCTCTGGCGGAGATAAGCTCCCGTTCTCTGCACACATCACCGACATTTTTTATCATCTCGTTAAGCTCAACACTGCGTTCACGGAGGATTTTTTTCCGTTCCTGAAGGTCACTGTTTATTTTCCACCTGTCCGAAATATCGGAAGCTGTCAGCTGAAAACACCGCTTCTTGCCGATTTTTATGACATCTCGTGTAATATTAACTGCTCTGCCGTCATCAAATTCTATAATCGGGGTGTCGCTTATTATACTTCTTTTTGCACCCTGAGGCAGCTCACCGAAAATAACGTGCTTCCAGAAGCAGGTTCCGCCGTTTGCGAGAGAACCGCCGAGTGCTTCGGCATAATCCATCATACTGTTGTTTATAATTCTCGGTCTGCCGTCAGGTTCGCACAGCATGACACCGACAGGCAGCTCGTCAATCGCCGTCTTTATCGACAGCACGCTTATTTCACTGCGAAGCTTTTTAACATTGACAATTGAAATTATCGTATCGATAACAGCCATCATAACGGCGGCAATGAGAACTACATACGGATAGTCCTCCCCAACCTGATTTTCGAGTGCCGGGTTCATAAGCACAGGCGGAACACACGTAATGCTCCAATACGCTTTTTTATCGGCTATGCACATCAGAACGCATGCCGCAATCGAAATCGCCGCAAGTGAATACCTTACGCTTTCGAAAAATTCCGTAAATATCATACCCTCGCCGAAGCTCTGAAGATAGATACTGCCCATTATTCCCGTTATAAAACATTGCACAAGCGACACGCTCGCGTTAGTTACGGCCGCAATTCTTTTAAGGGGCTTAAATCGTCTGAACAGCGTAACCATAAAGTTCACAACACTTATGCCGCCGCAAAACAGCAGGAACGAAGCAATGGCGACACGAAAATATACAGGCATAAAATAGAAATATATCATTCCGTTTTTGCCTCCTTAACCGTAAGTGTTATACTGTGAGCATCAAAAAGACACTTTTTTTCGATTTTGGCATTTACGCCGTCAAGCTCGTTTCTTAAATTATCGTTCGGGGCAAAGTCATCATATGACGCCTCTCCTATCACACTCATTATAATGCATTCGTTTTCGCTGTAAAAGCGTAATATAACACTGTCGCAGTTGTGACGCATTGAATAGTCAAGAACACCGAAGCAGAAGTCATAGAAAACCTCGGCTTTATCGGCAGGCAATGAACCGCCGACACTCTGATAGGCGGCACACGCAAGACCGGTCTGTCCGGCAAATTCGCACAGCTCGCTTACTCTTGTGACAACATCGTCAAACGATACCACAACCTTGCCCATTCGCTTAAAATGAAGCGAACTGCGCCGTTTTATGTAGCACAGAACAAAGCTCGCCGCTCCGACAAGCGTTTTATACTCATCCGCATTTTCTTCCGTCATTTCATCGGGGAGGCGTGATACTATATCCCGAAGCTCCGCTAAAGCCGATTTTATTTCTTCGTCAAGCTCATCAAACAGACGAAGCTTTTCTTTTTCGGAAACTCTCTGTGCCTCAACACGTTCACGCTTGGCAAGAGCCTTGTTTGCGTTCTGAAGCGACCTTACCGAACGGCGAAGCTCCTCGGCATCTCTGTTAATTGCCGATATATCCTGCTGCCATACTGCAACACCGCCCGGAATATCGATTCTCGACAAAAGCACATCGGGGTCATCCTCTTTAACACACGCTTCATCTGAGTTTTCGACTGCCTTTATATCCTCCTCGGACAGACTTCTGACACCCTCGGAGTGAAAGACTTGCTTGCCGTCACTGTCGATTATTTCGAGAGCCAGCGGCGATGACGCAAAGAATTTTTTATACTTCATATTGCATGGCACAAGCCCCGTTCGCAGAATAATCTCGTAGACGCACACGACATAAAGGCACGAAAACAGAGTCACATCTGTCGACACAAGCAAATCCGCACCCCATATATACAAAAGCCAGCATATAATCGGCAGTGCAAAAAGTGCTATCGGCAGTGCTATAAACGGCTTATATGCACTTGCTTTGCTTTTTCTGTACAGAACAGCGAGGGACACGCTTATCATAACGGCTATAAAAGCGACAATTGTATAATATAACGGGCCGTATGTATAGTCGTTTATGTTTCCGTTGTTTATTCTGAAAACCAGATTATGCGAACTGTTTGTAAATACCATTGTCACAAGAATTACACTTACGGCAAGAAAAGCATACCAGAATTTGGGCGGTCTGCCGTTGTCGGCTCTGTCGCCAACCTTTGACGCCATCCACAAAAGCAGAAGAGGCAATCCCAGAAAATAGACATAGAACGAGTACCACAGAAAAGTGTTAATGCCGTATTCGTCACCCGTTGCCCATTTTATCGTTCTTGCGATAAGCCACAGCGCGATAAAAACACCCGTGCCGAACACGCATCTTGTAAAGCTTTTCTGCATACTGCGTCTGAGTGCCGTAACGCACCATGCAACAAGAAGAAAAATCACTGCAACAGTGAAAACTATATAGCCGTACGGGCCCATTTTTTCTCTTATTCCGCTTTTTTCAAGAAATATCAGCAGCGTATTTGTGCCGTCAACACATTTTGAAATATCAACATTGAGCGAAGCCGCCGAGGTTAATTTTCCTCCGAGAGTTTTTGCTCTCTCAGCTCCGTTTTTCGAAAAATACGCACGTGCATCATCCGTAACGGTAAAAACATTCTGCGACACGGCACACACGGAAAAAGACAAACTGCCGTCAGACGGCACAATGGGAGAAAAGCCCTCATGCGTTTCAAAGTCAAGACCGATTATCAGATCGGCATCCGCCTCGTCACTGACAATAAGCCCCTTTGATTTAAGATTTCTGAGCTTGCTTATCGTCTTTTTATACGCCTTGGGAGTGCCGTATACCGCATTTGAAGCGGACAGCACGGCAAAAATATTCTCCGTCTTTTTGTTTGAGAGCATAACGGTATGCGTACCCGACAGCGCATCACCCCACGACATTATTTTATGCTTTTCGGGGCGCGCGAAAATAACCGGAGTGACATCATAAAGCACCTCAACCGTGATTTCGGGCTTTGCGTCAGACAGCTTCCGGGCAAGATAAAACGGAATATCTGCGGCGTAACCGTCGGCAAAATATTCAAGCGGCGACCTTACGAATGTGCAGTCATAGCCCTCTCCCCATCCGACGGAAATTGCGGAATCGGAAAATACCTTCTGCTTTTTTTCGCTCGTCTTAACCGCGTTTACGGGGAAAATACCGCATATAAACATAAAAACGGCTGCGACAAGGCAAAAGCCACGCCGCATAGCCGTCGATAATTCGGTTTTTCTGTTAACAAAAAAATTCATACCGGATTAAATATCGAAAAAATAAATTCTGTTCTTAACCACGTGCCGATAAGGAAGCATTAAGTGCCTGCTTGTTTGTTACAAATTCTATATTTTTATGCGATGAAATAAATTTGAGAAATTCATCGAATTTATCCCATGCGTTATCAAAATCAAGCTCATAGCTATGCCCCCAGATATAAAAAAGGGCATTGTCGTCATCGGATTTTATAAAGCTGTCAAAAAGCGGATAAAGTGCGTCAATATTTCTGTGGCGGGCGGTAGGCATAAGCGTATATAATCCGTCACCTGTCGTCACATTGAAATTATGCGACTCCTTTGTTGTACGGGCGTATTTTACACCGGTGCTGTTCTTTATGACATCCGCCGCATGAGTACTGTAATTTACACCGCCGCCGGGATAGGCAAAGCCGACAATTTCATATCCCGCAAGCTCCGACAGGTGCAGTCTGTCTGTTTCAACCTGTCTGATTACTTCTTCATCGTCAAGCTCTGTCAGAAGCGGATGCGTCAGCGTGTGGGACGCTATCTCGTGCCCTGCGTATATGCTTTTGACATCCTCTCTGTTAACCTTGTTATGCGTAACTGTTATACCGTTCTGCGAGATATCGCCCGACAGCCCAAGCAAATCAAAGTTAAGATTGAATGTTGACTTTATTCCGTACTTGTTCATCATTTCGATAAGACGGATATCCTGCGTGACACCGTCGTCGAAGCTGAAAGTTATTTTTTTTGGCATAACTTTTCGCTCTCTCCTATTTCAGCGATTCATTGTGGCTTATTCCGTCGTTCATCATACACTTCAATGCAGAGTGCATAATGTCGCAGACAAAAAAATCATTTTGAGCTGATAAATAAACTTATCCACTGCGAAGCTCCCCGGCCCCTTTTTATTGCCGACTCGTACCGCTTACTTCTTTTCGCATACCTCAACATACTCCCTCGTCTTGCCGGGGCAGTCTGTTATAAGTCCGTCAACTCCGCAGGCGACAAGGCGGCGAATGGTTGAAGGCTCATTTACGGTCCACACGTTGACTTTATAGCCGAGCTTATGGGCAAGATGCACCATGGATTTATTGACCATAGGTGCGGCAGGGTGAAGTATATCAACTCCCGCATTCTTTGCGATAAAAAACGGAATTGCTATAAAGCGGCATACGAACGGATCGTTTGTCGGATACAGAAAAGCCGTTTTGCATCTCGGTTCAATCGCCTTTACGGCTTTAAGAACACGGGGATCAAAGCTTGAAATAATAATTCTGTCAAGCACGCCGTGGCGTTTTATCTCATCAAGCGTATGATATACGATTTCGGTACTGCGGTCCTTCTGACTCTTTATTTCAATATTGATAATTTCGGCATCGGTAGGGCCGACAAGCTCCAGAAACTCATCAAGCGTCGGAAGCGGAGTATTTGCGAACTCCTCCGAAAAATACGAACCGAAGTCAAACTTTTTAAGCTCCGCCAGGGTATATGATGTAATGTCACCTCGCCCGTCGGAAGTATCATCGATTGTGTAGTTGTGACATATTACAAGCTTTTTGTCTTTTGTAAGATGCACATCGGTTTCAAAGCCGTCAGTTCCCTCCGCGATAGCCTGACGAAAAGCGGGGAGAGTATTCTGCGGCGCTTTTTTGTTGGAGCCTCTGTGCGCGATAATTTTGACACCCATCTTAAACTACCTCTTTTATCCTATAAGTGCCTGAATTTCGGCAACATCAAGTGTTACATTTCCGTTTGTCTTTGCGTTGGAATCATCACTGACGGGGGCATCCGCATAGAATGTATCGACACGATCAATAATAGCGTCAACGGATACATCCTGCGTAAATCTGGCGGAGGAGTAAACATCCTTTTCGACACCGTCCGCACCCTTGTAGGTGAGAGCCATGAAGTGGAACTCCTCACCCTCGTTTCTTATCTGCTTTATGCAGTAAACGGCAGTAACGGTCGCACCTGTACCCTTTTCGGTCTTGGTGAAAGCCTGAAGATATTTAGCGGCGGCTTTTTTTGCGTTGTCGATATAGGTGCAGAGCTTTTCAACGGATGCATCGATTTTGTCGTAATTCTCGATTGTCTCTTTCTGATACTTTTTAAGGTCGTCATAGCGTGACTTTATGTCATCGATTTTGCCGACAAGCTCAGAGGGCTTGAATGTTTCATCCGAGTATGTTGTTTCGGCGGCATTTACGACGGCGGCAATGTCATCGTTTACACCCTTTACGGTGTTGTATGTCTCCTGTGCCTTTTCAAGCTTTTTGTAGTTTGAAACCTTGGCACGTTCCTCTTCGCTGAGTTTTGCGTAAGCGTCATTTGCGGCGTTTATGGCGTCAATGCTGTTAAGGTCAACATTACCGATTGCCTTTATAAGGTCGATTGTGTTTTTTGTCGCCTCGGTTTTGCCGCAGCCTGTAAACAGAACGGCACACGAGAATGTAAGAACAACGGCAAGCATGATGCTCAATACGGATTTAATTTTTTTCATATATGAAACCTCCGAATAACTTTGTTTTTTTTACTGAAAAGACTATGTAATTAACAATTGTAATTGTATCACATTAATACAAAAATTTCCACACCTATTTATTGTTTTTTTATTAAACTGTAACATACTATACTGTTTGACAACGGCGGTAATTTGCAATATAATTAATTGAATTCGGTTTTTCAATAAAATTTGTTAATATAAGAGGTGTCATATGGACGTAAGAAATTTAAGAACATTCCTGAAGGTATCGGAGCTTAACAACTTTACAAAGGCGGCGTCGGAGCTCGGTTATTCGCAGTCAGCGGTTACGGTGCAGATGCAGCAGCTTGAAAACGAACTCGGTCTGCCGCTTTTTGACAGGGTGGGCAAGAATATAAAGCTGACACAGTACGGACTTAATTTTGTGGATTACGCCACAGATGCCATTGAAGCGATTGACCGTGCGGCAAATTTCGCGAGCGATCCCGACACCATGAAAGGCACCATACGATTCGGCATTGTTGACTCCATTCTTAACGCCTGTTTTACGGATATTCTGCCGGAATTTAACCGCCGTTATCCGCAGATAAGCGTAAGTCTGTATATCGGTTCGGCACGTGAGATAGAAACCAAAATGCGTGCAAATGAGCTTGATTTATGTTATATGCTCGACTACAAAGTCCCTCGCAAGGAGTGGGTTCGTGTAAGAGAAGAGGTTGAGCCGATTATTTTCGTCACTTCTCCCAATAATCCGTTGGCAAAGAAAAAGAATGTAAGATTTCAGGATCTTACACAGCAGAAGCTTATTCTCATGCCTGTCGGCGAAGGGTACAGATATCTATTTGATGATGAGCTGGCAAAACGCAATCTGTATGTAACGCCCGCCCTGGAGCTTGCGAACACCGAAACCATGATAAAGCTTGTACAGCGTGCCGATTATGTCGCAATGCTCCCCGTCTTTCTCGTTCGTGAATATATAAAGCAGGGACAAATGGCGCAGATTGCCGTAAAGGACTGCGATATGTATCAGTGGAGCCAGCTGGCATACTTAAAAGGCAAGGCAATAACACCTCAGCTTCAGAGATTTATAGACACCGCAAGCGAGCTCCTGCCGCCGATACAGTAAAATACGGTAGGCAGTGGTCAGGGGTGCTTCGCAAGAGGCGGAGCTTTATAAATCAGATCCGCAGGATTTCTTTGCTTTGGTTTGACGGACCGCTGCCGCCGGTCCTCATTAGTCGCTACGC
>CAVFPQ010000030.1:0-20329 GCA_963624415.1 Acutalibacteraceae bacterium
TGCGGCGAGACAATAAAGACCGAGCACAAGACAGTTGCGGCAACAGGTCATAAGGAAGAGACAGTACCCGGCACTCCCGCAACCTGTGTTGATAAGGGTATTTCCGACGGCGTAAAGTGCTCCGTCTGCGGCGAAACCATTAAGGCACAGACAGAAATTGATGCTCTCGGACACAGCTACGGCGAGTGGAAGACAACAATCGCTCCCACATACACCTCAACCGGTGAAGCAATGCACACCTGCACACGCTGCGGCGCAACCGAAACAAAGGTTCTTCCCGCATACGATAAAACCGATGATTATCTTGAGATAATCGCTCCCGCTGTAATTTCAGCCGGCAGTGAAGTAACCTTCAAGGCAGTCAGAATGCCCGCCGACATCGAAATGGATGATGTCACATGGACTTCGAGCGACGACTCCGTAATCAGCTATTATAACGGCAAGTTCTACACCTTGGGTGAAGGCACCGTTACTCTTACGGCTGTCACTGCGGACGGCAAGCTTAAAGCCACAAAGACGGTTACCGTTTCCGCTCCCGGCAGAGATGTCAGAATTATCAAATTCCAGAACATCAACAAGATGGATTACACTGTTGCGGGCTTCTATAAGGTCTACAACAACGGCGCGATTTATTGGTCAAGAAACAGTGATTGTCCGTTCACCGTTTACACATACTCAAACTTCAACTATCCCACATATATCGTATATATAGACGGACAGAGAGTTGAAGCCGATTCAAACGGTGTATATCATATCCCCGCGGGAACAAAGAATGTTCTTGTAACAATCGCCGGTGCGGCAGTCGAAACCGAAACCGATGACGACGGCAACACATCCGGCAGAAAGCTTTCCTTCTGGGAGCTTATAGTTCGCTTCTTCAAAAAGCTCTTCTCGATTTTCAAGAAGTAATAGATTTAAGCGAATAAAACAGCCGCTCTGCATTGGAGGTTATCCGTGCAGGGCGGCGAGTTTTTAATTAGCAATTAGCAATGAGCAATTAGCAATATGTCGGAAGTTCGGCTCTTTTTATTAGCAATGAGCAATATTATAAGGGGCCGGGGCTAAGGAAGTCATACGGACTTTGGTTTATAAGACATTGCCGGGGAATCGGTGATGCGAGCGAAGCGAGCATATACCCCGAGCGAGTCAAGTTTGTGATGCCGCCTGTGGCGGCAGGACAAACGAAGGCGAGCGAAGGGCAGCCGCGAAGGAATGTGGCTTCCGGCACTTTGCCTAAACAATACTATTTTGGGTTGTTTGAAAGGAATGTCACTTCCGAGCGGCTGAATGACCGGGCTATGGCAAGGCATTTGCAATCAAGCGAAAAACTTCCCCGCAGCGAAGCTATATGCTCCAAGTCGCACTGTGCTTTCCTCAGCCCTCGGCCCCTGACCCCGGTCCCCGGCCCCTGTATCAGTGCCGTTTTCCGCTTTTTATGCCGAATGATTTAAAAAAACTTGACAAAAGCGTCCCGGTATTCTAAAATAGCAGAGTAAATACAAAAGACAGTGACGAAGAGAGTAGTTATCGCCGAACATCACAGAGAGCGGTTCATCTGCTGCAAGAACCGTATAAGTAAACGATACCGAAAATCACTTCCGAGTCGCCGTGCCCAACAAAGTAAGTGCGGACGCAGGCTCAGCGTTAACGGAGCAGCATATGTCAGTATGTAATAGGTGGTAATAAACGATGCTCTCGTCCTATTGCGGATGGGAGCTTTTTATCTTAATACGGAGGAATACACAATGTACGAAAAAGTTTCTACCGATCTTAATTTTGTTCAGCGTGAAAAGCTCGTAGAGGATTTCTGGAAGCAGAATCATATCTTCGAAAAGAGCATGGATTCACGCAAAAAAGGCAATTCCTATGTTTTCTATGACGGCCCGCCCACGGCTAACGGCAAGCCTCATATCGGTCACGTTCTCACACGTGTCATAAAAGATATGATACCCCGTTACCGCACAATGAAGGGCTGTATGGTTCCCAGAAAAGCCGGCTGGGACACTCACGGTCTGCCCGTTGAAATCGAAGTCGAAAAGCTTCTGGGACTTGACGGCAAAGAGCAGATTGAGGAATACGGCATTGCTCCCTTTATCGAGAAGTGCAAAGAGAGCGTATGGAAATATAAGGGAATGTGGGAGGACTTCTCCGGCACTGTCGGCTTCTGGGCAGATATGGACAACCCTTATGTTACATATCACAATACATACATCGAGTCCGAATGGTGGGCTCTTAAGCAGATCTGGGACAAAGGACTTCTTTATAAGGGCTTCAAGATCGTTCCTTACTGCCCCCGCTGCGGAACACCCCTGTCTTCTCACGAAGTGGCTCAGGGCTACAAAACCGTAAAAGAACGCTCCGCCGTTGTCCGCTTCAAAGTAAAAGGCGAAGATAACTACTTCCTCGCATGGACGACAACCCCGTGGACACTTCCTTCAAACGTGGGTCTCTGCGTAAACCCCGACAATGACTATTGCCTCGTAAAGGCCGCAGACGGTTATACATATTATATGGCTGTCGCACTTGTTGACAAAGTTCTCGGTTCTCTTGCGAAGGACGGCGAAAAGGCTTATGAAATTCTCGACACCTTCAAGGGGACGGCACTCGAGTACAAGGAGTATGAGCCTCTCTTTAAATGCACCGGTGACTATGTATCAAAGAAGAACGAAAAAGGTTTCTATGTAACCTGCGACACATATGTTACACTTACCGACGGTACAGGCATAGTTCACATTGCTCCCGCATTCGGTGAGGATGACGCGAATGTCGGCAGAAAATATAACCTTCCCTTTGTTCAGTTCGTTGACTCAAAGGGCGAGATGACAGCCGAAACCCCCTACGCCGGAATGTTTGTCAAGGATGCCGACAAGCCCATTCTTGTTGACCTCGAAAAAGAGGGCAAGCTGTTCTCCGCACCTAAATTCGAGCATGATTATCCCCACTGCTGGCGTTGTGACACACCCCTTATCTATTACGCAAGAGAGTCATGGTTTATCAAGATGACCGCCGTAAGAGATGATCTTGTCCGCAACAACAATATGATTCACTGGATGCCCGACAGCATAGGCAAGGGTCGCTTCGGCAACTTCATAGAGAACGTACAGGACTGGGGTCTCTCCCGTAACCGTTATTGGGGTACTCCGCTTAATATCTGGGAGTGTGAATGCGGCTGTCGTCACTCGATAGGCAGCATTGCCGAGCTTAAAGAAATGAGCGACAACTGCCCCGATGACATTGAGCTTCACCGCCCCTATATCGATGCAGTCACAATCAAATGCCCGCAGTGCGGCAAGCAGATGAAGCGTGTGCCCGAAGTTATCGACTGCTGGTTCGATTCAGGTTCAATGCCCTTTGCTCAGCATCACTATCCCTTTGAAAACAAAGAGCTGTTCGAGAGTCAGTTCCCGGCGGACTTCATTTCCGAGGCTGTCGATCAGACAAGAGGCTGGTTCTATTCTCTCCATGCCATTTCAACTCTTCTGTTCAATAAGCCCTGCTTCAAGAACGTTATAGTCCTCGGCCATGTTCAGGACGAAAACGGACAGAAAATGTCCAAATCCAAGGGCAATGCCGTTGATCCGTTCGATGCACTCAACAAATACGGCGCCGATGCCATTCGCTGGTATTTCTATACAAACTCCGCTCCGTGGCTTCCCAACCGTTTCCACGGCAAGGCAGTTGAAGAAGGACAGCGCAAGTTTATGGGCACACTGTGGAATACATACGCGTTCTATGTGCTTTATGCCAATATCGATGAGTTTGATCCCACAAAATATACAATAGACTACTCCAAGCTTAATGTAATGGACAGATGGATTTTGTCCCGTCTTGCGTCAACAGTCAAAGAGACGGACGAACATCTTGACAATTACCGCATTCCCGAAGCCGCAAAGACACTTGAGAGCTTTGTTGATGAGCTTTCCAACTGGTATGTTCGCCGCGGCAGAGAGCGTTATTGGGTACAGGGACTTCCTCAGAACAAGATTGACGCTTACATGGTGCTTTACACCGCTCTTGTTACAATATGCAAAGCGGCGGCTCCCATGATTCCGTTCCTTACCGAAGAAATTTATCAGAACCTTGTAAGAAGCGTTGACAAGAACGCCCCCGAAAGCATTCATCTCTGCGACTATCCCGAAGCAAAAGAAGAGTGGATAGACAAAGAGCTCGAGAGCGCAATGGATGAGGTTCTCAATGTTGTTGTTCTCGGCAGAGCCGCAAGAAACGGTTCAAACATCAAAAACCGTCAGCCGCTCGCAAATATCACCGTTGTTACCGAAAAAGTTCTCGACAAAGAATATACCGACATTATAAGAGATGAACTCAACGTAAAAGAGGTTGTCTTTACCGATACCGCCAACGGACTTGTTTCCTACTCCTTCAAGCCTCAGCTTAAGACTCTCGGACCGAAGTACGGCAAACAGCTCGGCGAGATAAGAAATGCCCTCGCAAATCTTGACGGCATGACAGCCAAAAAAGAGCTTGACGAAAAAGGTCACGTAACGCTTACTGTTTCAACAGGCGATATTGAGCTGACCGCAGACGATCTGCTTATTTCCGCCGAACAGGTTGAAAATTCCTTCGCCGTAACCGATAACGGCTACACCGTCGCACTCGATACCGAGCTTACCGATGAACTTATCGCCGAAGGATTTGTAAGAGAGATTATCTCTAAAATTCAGACCATGCGTAAAGAATCGGACTTCAATGTCACCGATCACATCGCCGTTGTCATCAAGGGCAGTGAAAAGCTTGAGGGCATTATCGCCGACCATCTTAACGACATCGCAGGCGACGTTCTTGCCGACAGTGTAACCCTCGGTGAGCCCGATGCCAATGTCAAAGACTGGGATATAAACGGCGAAAAGGCTGTTATCGGCATAAAGGTTGTGTAAAAGATACACAAAATAATTCTGTCATGCAACAAAAAACTGTGCATATAAGTTGACATAATTTTTTGATGATAGTATAATAAGGGGGTAGGGAAGCCTATCCCTTTATATTTTTCCGAAACGGAGATGTATTTTTCATGAAAAAAGCTTTAGCTGTATTTTTAAGCATTCTTATGCTTTTACCCGTATGTGCCGCAGGTGCGTCCGCCTCGTCTGTCGGTGACAGCGGCACATTTTCAGTGTTCTGCTACAATGTCGCGGGACTTCCCACCATCGACTTTCTGACCGGCGGCGAAGACAAGGACGTCATGCAGAATCAGATTGATATCGGCAGATATGTCGAGAGCAAAGGCTACGATATTTTTGCCACACAGGAGGATTTCGGTTATCACGACAATCTTGTCTCACAGCTTAAATCCTATCAGTACGCCACACAGCACCACGGCGGCGTTCCCTCCGGTGACGGCACAAACGTATTTACAAAAACATACAAAATGTACAACGAAAATCACATTCCGTGGGATACGCTTTCAGGCCTTATTGAGGGCGGTGCGGATCAGTTTTCGCAGAAGGGCATTACATATGTCTGCATAGAGATAGCCGACGGCGTTCTTGTTGATTTCTATGATATTCATGCCGACGCATACGGTGACGAGGATTCACAGGCGGCACGTCTCGATAATTTCACACAGCTTAAAAATCTTATTGACAGCCGCACTGTTGACCGTCCCGTTATTGTAACAGGTGATTTCAATGTTTATCTTCTCGGCGGTTCCGACTGCGGTCTAAAGGATATTCTTATAGACGAATGCGGTCTTAAGGATTCATGGGTAGAGCTTTACAACAACGGCATCTATACCGATGATTCTTATTACGCAAGCACTGTTGACGGCACTCTGCCCGCAAAGTGGGGCAACTGGGACTCCGTTGAACGCTTCCTCTATAAAGACGGCGGCGGCATACATATCGACTGCACATCGTTTAAGTATGTTGACGTTATCAACAGATATAACAAATCCTCTTCCGACCACAATGCGGCTGAGGCTATGTTCAGCTATACCGTAACAGCCGAGAGCGGCGATCAGGGCGACCTTGATTCCGGACACGGTACAAGTAATTTGCAGGAGTTTTTCCGCAAAATAGTTGCTTTCTTCAAAGCACTGTTCCTTGCGTTCGGCAACTTCGACACAATAAAAGAACAGCTTAAGGGCTATTTCTCATAAATCAGGGAGGTAAAAAATGCCTTTTATAGAAATCAAAACATCAAAAAAACTTACACCCGACATTGAAACAGCCATAAAAACGGCACTCGGAGAAGCGATCTGCGTTTTCCCGGGCAAGAGTGAGTCGTGGCTTATGTGCTCAATAGCCGACGGACAGCATATGTGGTTCAAGGGAAATAATACATCCGACAGTGCTTTTGCAGAAGTAAAGCTTTTCGGACCCGTTGACCCTGCCTCCGCCGAGCGTTTCACCGCCAAGCTGTGCGACATTCTCGAAACACACGCAGGTGTTAACTCCGACAGAATATATGTCAGATATACCGGCGGCAATCTGTGGGGCTGGAATGGGGCTAACTTTTAGTACCCGGCAAAACGGACAGCCTTATAAGTCAGCAGGGAGCAGGGGCTGAATAATGCATAATGTAGAATGCACAATGCATAATTTCGGAAGACACTGCGTGTCTTGGATTATAAAGCTTCGCAAAAGGCAGTCTTATTGCTAATAGTTTTCCTGCTGCATAAAAATGTATAATAACAAAAACACCTCATGGTTATATTTGCCGTGAGGTGTTTTTTTCTTCGATTTTTATTCGGTATCCAACCGCCTGCGAAGCCTTATAAATCCAAGTCCGCAGGACTTCCGAAATTGTTAATTATCGATGCTATTTAAGTTCAAATAAATTCGCCAACTTCTTAATTATCGGCTTAAATTCAAAAATTCTGTCATAGAATTTATCAAACATTCCGATAAGTGTCCCGTTTATCAGTGCCATAACAAGCGTGCCCCAGCCTATTCCCGTAATTTTTCCGAAAAAGGCGAATGTCATTATGACGGACACCGCAAGACAGATTAAATCAAAGCAGGTCTTGAATTTTGACAGCTTGATATTATACTTTTCGCTTACTCCCTTTACAAAGAAGTCGTAAACCTGCGGATAGAGATAGGTTTTGAAAAACAGTGCGACCGAAAGGGAAGTCAGCAGTACGCCCACAATAAACATGATAATTCTCTGCCACATTGCCATACTGCCGGGTACTGTTACATCGGGATTGAAAAGCGGGATTTTACGCCACAGGTCAAGCACCGCACCGTACAGCAGACAGGTTACGAAGGAAGATAAATATATCGGTTTAAAGCCCTTCATTGCAATGCAGAACACGATAAACAAAATCGCCTGAATGACATACTCCGACTGACCGAATGTCAGCACACCCGTTTTAAGACTGAACAGATACGCCGGTGCCACTATCATCGACACGCCGAAATCGGCCGCTGTCAGAATTGCCACGGCAAGAGAGAGCAGCGCAATCGCGGCAAAATAGACGACTTCGCTCGGGAATGTGATTTTCTTTTTCATACAGTACCTCTTTCGATTTTTTTTATTATTCTGTATTCGGCAAAATAAAATCGCCACACGCCGACTATGGGCGTATGGCGAAAAGCGGATTTTGTTAATCCGGAAAAATCCATACAGATTTTGTAAATTGTAAATTCTTCGCAGTTTTTCCGCAAATATGACAACCGAATTATCTTTAAGCTTTCGTCAGTTCGTCAGCCTTTATGCTCCTATATGCAGTATCAGTGTTGCCATTCCGAAATAAATAAGAAGTGACAGCGCATCGACTATTGTCGTAATAAGCGGGCTCGAAAGCACAGCGGGGTCAAGACCTATTTTCTTCGCAAGCTGAGGCAGCATGGATGCTATGACTTTCGCACAGATTGTTGTCGCAAACACCGTAAGACCGACCGTAACGGCAACCGTAAAGTCAACTCCCGTGTTCTTGAGAAGCAGCTTGTCTACAAGCAGGAGCTTGAGTGTCGTAGCGGCAAACAGCGTCGCACCGCACAGCAGAGCCGTCAGAAATTCCTTTAATACAACCTTGAAGAAGTCCTTAAACTCAACCTGCCCCAGTGACAGACCACGTATAACCGTAACGGAAGTCTGACTGCCGGAGTTTCCGCCCGTGCCCATAACCATGGGTATGAACGCCGTAAGAACGGGCAGTGCCGCAAGCGCATTCTCGTAATTTGAAATTATCATTCCCGTGAATGTTGCCGATATCATCAGTAATAATAACCACGGGATGCGGGCTTTATAGAAAGCAAACGGACTTGTTTTGAGATAATCCGTCTCAGTGGGAGCAATAGCCGCCATCTTTGCGAAGTCTTCTTCGGTTTCTTCCTGCAAGACATCAATGGCGTCGTCAACCGTTATAATGCCGACAAGTCTGTTCTCATTGTCGACAACCGGCATTGCGATAAAACCGTATTTTGAAAACAGAAGAGCAATCTGTTCCTGGTCGTCAAGTGTCGATACCGAAATAACATGCTCAATCATTATGTTTTCAATGGTGTTCTGAAGAGGGGACAGCAGAAGATCCTTTGCCGTAACAAGCCCTATAAGCCTGCTCTTTTCATCGGTGACATAGCAGGTGTAAATCGTCTCTTTGTCAATACCGACCTTGCGGATAAGATCAAGGGAATCCTCAACTGTGTAATTTTTCTTGAGCCGTACGAATTCCGTTGTCATAATTGAACCGGCGGAATCATCTGGGTACTTAAGAAGCTCATTAACCGCCTTTCTCATCTCTGGTGTGGCGGTTTTCAGAATTCTTTTTACGACGTTTGCCGGCATTTCTTCGATAATATCGGCGGTGTCATCGTAATAAAGCTCATCAAGCACGTTTTTAAGTTCAACATCACTGAACGCATTGATAAGGAACTCCTGCATATCGGGGTCCATTTCAACGAAAACCTCGGCGGCAAGCTCCTTAGGAAGAAGCCTGTAAACTATAACGCCCTGTTCGGGTGTCAGCTCGTCTATGATTTCGTTTATGTCAGCGGCGTTTTCTTCGTGAATTAAATCGTGCAGTTCGGCAAATTTTCGCTCTTCGATAAGAGCAAGAGCCTGCTCGACAAGGCTCTGTTCGTTTTGTTCATCCATCGTGTGTTCCTCCGTTTCTCTGATGCCGAAAATCGGCGAAATTACAGGAAGTCACAACGATCGGACGCCGTGTTAAAGGATGCTCCGTGAGCCTATGTCATAAGGACGCAAAGGAACATCATCCGCGTTTTTTATGCACGTACTTCGGGCGCCCGAATTCGTGCAACTGTCGCCTGTATCCATAAGCTCAACTCCTTTATGTTGATTTGTTCTGTTTGAACATTATAATTATACTCCCCGTTATCGTCACGGTCAACAATTTTTTGCGTCTGAAGCTCCAAACTTTTTACTTTGTGAAACATTAAATTTATTGATTTTTATGATTTGTTGTGATAAACTTTTTAACGATAAATATGAAAGAGGTGTTTTTATGTCTAAGCTTAGTGACATCGACAACAAGGCAGCCGAAAAAGGCAAGGCTCTTGTTACATTCTGGCAGTTTGTTAAGTTTATTTTTGTAAGTCTCCTCGCAACACTCGTTCAGTTTGCCACACTTAACATTCTTCTTCTTATTCCTCAGATTAAAGAGATCATCTCAGACCCCTATTCATTCTGGGTTTTCGCTTCCGACGGCCTCGAAGGAAACGGTCTCGGCTACTTTATCGCCTTTAACATCGCAAATATTCTTGCTCAGATTGTCGCTTTCTTCGTAAACAAAGAAAAGACCTTCAACTCAGGTGCGAATGTGGCGATTACACTTCCCATTTATATCGTATTTACGATACTTCTTATCTGCTTCTCGGCATGGCTCTCCCCGACACTTCAGGGACTGTTCGTAACGTGGGGCATAGGCGCACAGGGTGCGGCGAACATTTCAACAATGTGCTGCTCCGCAATTCAGTTCTTTATCTACTTCCCGGTTGACAAAATTCTCTTCCACAAAAAGGCTGTCAAAAACGACGCAGTCGACAAGACTTCCGACAACACAGCCGAATAATCTTACAACAAAAACAAAAAGCGAATGCAGCTCGGAACTATCCGTTTTGCGTTCGCTTTTTTTATGAATAATGTGTAACGTATATTGCGTAATTTCAAAAGCCTTTCGTACTTGATTAGTATAAGCTTTGTAATTGCCGAATTGAATTTTGCTTTGATAATATTTTTTTAGCGAAGCCATATAATCCAAGGCACACCGTGCCTTCCGACATTATTAATTATTAATTGTCATCTGATGTTAATGCTCCATGCTCTCTGTCTTTTTTGATTTTCTCGGTTCCGTAATGAATTTCTTTACCGCAGTATATACCGCAAAAACAGGCAGACAGCATATTACAATAAGAATAATCTTGTCCATCGGTATCCATGAAAACGCGGCGTCGCCCAGAATCGTAAACAGTATTACTCTCCATGATATTCCTGCGACCGACAGAAGTGCGTACTTAAGATACTTGCATCCGGACGCACCGTAAAAAAGGCTCACAAAATCAATCGGAAATGCCGGCACGGCACGAATTGTCAGCAAAACGGATGTCTTGCTTCCTATGTTCTTTGCGAGAATTTTTCTGCCGATTTCCTTTTTTGACAAAAGCTTATGCACCGCATCCTTGCCAAGAAATCTGCCGAGAAAAAATGTTACCGTTACTTCGATAAATATGCCGACAAGGTTTACAATTACCGCGTGAACAGGGGAGAGTATCGCGCCGACGGCTACATAAATAAGCGACGCCGGGGCCACAAACACAAGTGCTTTGACTATGTAAATCAGCAGAATTACAGCAGTCATAACGATCTTGTTGTCGGTAAAAGACAGAATTTCCTTTACATTAATATTCGACAGTGTATCATAATTTATTATCGCAATGACAAACAGTGTAAGTGCCACAACAATCTTTGTGACGGTGAGTATAATATCCTTCTTTTTCATTAAATGTTTCCGTTCTTTATTTATTATCGGGCGAGTGAGGAATTTCCATGCGGTAGATATTCTTATCCGAAATGTCTACATAAGGAATATTAACCGGAGCAACACCGGAGGCGGCGGTCATTGTCGCCACAAGGGCTTTGACATACGGAAAAAGCATATCATACGTCTCAAGGTGCAGAAATTCTTTTTCTCTGCCCGGAACTGTATCGAAAATGCCGACAACGGTAATATTGATATGAAAGCTGTCGGGTGTTTCTTTGTCGGATATCGAGGCTGTAAATTCGCCTCTGCAAGTGTTGTCACCGGCATATCCTACATTATATGAATATCTGTGTGTAAGCTCCATTCTTCGTATTCCGCTTGTCTTGTTGATAAATTCAAATTTCTCTATGCGATAATTTTTCAGTTCGCTTTTTGTCATATCAGTCACCTCTTGTCGTTGAATTTTATCATATCCGCCGATTTTCTTCAACATATAATGTAATAAAAATCCGGTTGTACGGCAAAAATGCCCGTATACCGTACAGAAATCGATATCAAAAATAACACAATTTGCAAAATTCTTTTATCGAAATTTGCTCCGGAATAAAAATTCACATTTTAAACTATTGACTTATTGCCGAAGTTAATGTATAATTCCGCTGTAAAGGTTTTTATCCGAGCTTTAACTATATTTGGAGATTATTTTACCTCGCAAATATAAAACAAGAAAAGGAAGGTTTTAAAAAATGAAAATTGCAAAGAAAGTTCTTGCATTCGTAATGGCTGCCGCTATGGTATTTGCTCTTTCCGCTATGGCATTTGCAAGTGAGACTACTTTTGTTCTCTCTTCCGGCAACAGCGACGGTGTTTACACTGTTACACTCAGTGCCAAAAATGCCGAAGGTCTTGAAACCGTTGACGGTATAATCAAATATGATGCAGACGTTCTCGAAATAAAGGGCGCCGTATCAACAGGCGAGTTTGCAGAAGCATACAGCGAAATCGGCGAATCCGTTATGCCTCTTTACAACACAAACGAGGCAGGCAAGATTGATGTCGGCATAGCAGTTGCAAATAAGATTCTCCCCGACACAGAGTTCAAAAAGCTTGCCGAGGAAAATGAAGTTACGGCAAATGTTACAACCGCTAATATGGCTCTTTGCACCGTAAAGTTCAAAGTTGTTGATTCTACGGCAAAGTCCACAACGGTTACATATACCGACAACGACACAGGTGCTACAATTAAGACGGAAATCAAGTTCAACGCTTCTTCCGATAACAAGGGCGTAACACCTCCCACAGCCGCCGACAATAAGGCAGAAGCTGCTACCGAGGCTGCAACAAAGGCTGCAAGCAATGCAGCTGCAAATAACGACAGTGCAGCGGCAACAGATTCCGCAACACCCATTTCTTCTGGCACTTCCTCAAGCGGCAACAAGAGCACAGGTGACAACATGGCACTTGCAATCGCAGCCGGTGTAGTTGTTCTCGCAGGCGCGGCTTTCGTCTTCACAAAGAAGAGAAAGTAATTTAATAATTTTAGTTCATAATTGGCTGTTCGATTTTCGGGCAGCCTTTTTTCTTGCCCTTACAAAAAATTGTAAGCGGAGCAAAATTCAGCAGTTGGCAAGGGACTGTTATTATGAATTGTCAATTGGTTTTGCCTCTTCGCCTTTAGCCTAATATTTTCAAAACTTTATATTTTATATTGGGGCGATTTTGCGGCTGTGCCCATAAAAAATTTATTTTACTACTTGACAATTGCTTCAGTGTTATGTATAATATTGTTCGTTGCTGTTAATGGCCCGGTAGTTCAGTTGGTTAGAACGCTAGCCTGTCACGCTAGAGGTCGACGGTTCGAGCCCGTTCCGGGTCGCCATGCAGTGCTGCTATGGCTCAGGCGGTAGAGCGCATCCTTGGTAAGGATGAGGTCACCGGTTCAATTCCGGTTAGCAGCTCCAAAACATCGTAGACATCCGTTTGCGGTGTTTTTTTTGTGGAAATTTTTCGCATCAATTTATAATCCAAGACACGCAGTGTCTTCCGAAATTGTTAATTATTAATTATTAATTGTTTTTGTATTTCCATGTTTTACCCGGATTATTAAAATCGTTATACGTAAATAGGGAAATGCCCTGCAAATTTAAGCAAAATCCATATTGCTATCTTCATAAAATACAGGTATAATGTAAACTAAGTTTTTATGTGTTAAAAAGTAAATCAAACGGAGTGTATTATCATGTCAAAGGTTGTAAAATTCGGCGGTTCTTCTCTTGCCGACGCAAATCAGTTCAAAAAAGTCGCAAATATAATCAAGTCCGACACGGCTCGCCGCTATGTTGTGGCATCCGCACCCGGCAAACGCAATTCACATGACGAAAAGGTTACCGATCTTCTTCTTCGCTGCTTCCGTCTTGCGGGTGAAAAGCGTGATTTTGACGAAACATTCGAAAAAATAGCAAATCGCTATCGTGAAATTATAAGAGACTTAAAGCTCTCGTTTTCTCTCGATGAGGACCTGGCAGGCATAAAGCTTGCAATCAAGCATCACGCCGGCTGTGACTACATCGCAAGCCGTGGTGAGTTCTTGAACTCCAAGCTTCTTGCCGCTTATCTCGATTTCCCGTTCGTTGATGCCGAGGACTGCATTTTCTTTGACGAAAAAGGCAGACTTGACACCGAAAAGACAGACAAAACTCTGTCCGAAATTCTTTCACTTCATGAGTATGCCGTTATTCCGGGCTTTTACGGTGTTCTGCCCGACGGCACAATAAAAACATTCTCACGAGGCGGCTCCGATATTACCGGTTCGATTATTGCGGGCGCAATAAGAGCGGACATCTATGAAAACTGGACGGACGTTTCCGGTATGCTTATGACCGATCCCAGAATTATCGACAATCCCAAGCCCATCCCCGAAATCACATATCGTGAGCTTCGTGAGCTGTCTTACATGGGTGCGACAGTGCTTCATGACGAGGCGATTTTCCCCGTGCGTAAAGCGAACATTCCGATAAATATCAGAAATACAAACGACCCCAAGGCTCCCGGCACAATGATTGTTCCGAAGGCGGCTACAAAATCCCCCGAAACGGTTATCACGGGCATCGCTGGCAAAAAGGGTATCACCGCCATTCATGTTGAAAAAGACATGATGAATTCCGAAATCGGCTTCGGCAAAAAGGTTCTTGAGGTTCTCGAGAGCCACAATATTTCATTCGAGCATCTGCCTTCGGGCATTGATACCATGAGCGTTATGATTGAGTCAAAGGCACTTGAGGAGTGCAAGGGCTCTGTTACCGCCGACATGGTTAAGAAGGTTAACCCCGATTCCATCACGATTGTTGAAAATCTTGCTCTTGTTGCCGTTGTCGGCAGAGGCCTTGTCGCAAATATCGGTGTTGCCGCGCGTCTTTTCACCGCACTTGCGAATAACGGCATAAACATCAGAATGATTGACCAGGGTTCAAGCGAAATCAATATAATTGTTGCCGTTGAGGAAAAGGACTTCCAAAAGACAATTGAAGCCATTTACAACGAATTTGTAAAATAAATCGGAGATATAATCATGACCGAACAAGTCAGAATAAAAAAACTTACGGATAAGGCGATTTTGCCGACCTACGGCACCGAGTTCAGCGCAGGTGCGGACCTGTATAATGCCGATGACTGTGTTACGCTGAAGCCCGGGGAGACAAAGCTTATTCACACAGGGCTGTCATTTGAAATTCCCGTCGGATGTGCAGGATTTATTTTCGCCAGAAGCGGTCTTGCCACAAAGAAAGGGCTTGCTCCCGCAAACAAGGTGGGCGTTGTCGACAGTGATTACAGGGGCGAGGTTATGGTGTCGCTCTATAATCATTCCTCCGAAACACAGACGGTTGAGTATGGCGAAAGAGTGGCACAGATGGTTATTATGCCGTTTGTCAAAGCCGAATTTGTCGAGTCCGACACGCTTTCGGATACCATAAGGGGAGGCGGCGGTTTCGGCTCAACCGGAACAAAATAAAATGAACAAAATCAAGGATAAAACCTCGGCGCTTACTCCCGCAAAAATTTTCGCTGTACTGTGTCCCGTTGTCTATTTCGCAAGCTATCTTACACGAAAAGACTACTCTGTTGTGCTTGAAGCGGTAATTGAGAGCGAACAGATAAGCTCCTCCGTTGCGGGACTTGCCGAGAGTATGTCAACAATCGCATACGGAGCAGGGCAGGTTATAAGCGGATTTCTCGGCGATAAGATAAAACCGCAGAAGATGATAGGCATAGGACTCTCGGCTACGGCGGTTCTCAATGTCATTATGGCACTGTGTCCGTCTCCGGGGGCGAGAGCTGTCATATGGATGCTCAACGGCCTTGCTCAGTCAATGCTCTGGCCGCCTATGGTGCGTCTTCTGGCGTGCGTTATGGACAAAAAAGGGTATGACAGCGCGTGTGTTAATACGAATATCGCAGGCATCTCGGGCACGATACTTCTGTATCTTATGTCGTCGCTTATATGGATAAGATATTTTAACTGGAAATATACTTTTATAAGCTCCGCAGTGATGTGTGCCGTTATTCTCATAATGTGGATTGTCGGATGCAAAAAAGCGAATATCGATGAAGATAATCCGGTTTCCGACAAAAGAAAAGAAAACGACTCAAACGAAGAACATTCGTGGCTTAGTGTAAAAACACTTTTTTCTTCCGGGTTTGTTCTTATCGCTCTTGCGATTATTCTTCAGGGGGCGCTTCGTGACGGCATAACAAACTGGATTCCGTCATTTATATGCAGTACATTTAATATCGGCAGTGCCGGTGCGATACTCAAGTCCGTCTTGATTCCGATTTTGGGTGTTATCGCTCTTAAAATAATCGGCATAATAAACAATAAGTTCATAAAAGAAGAGGCAAGGGGAGCGTTTTACTTTTTCTTTATCTGCCTTGCGTGCTGCGCGTTCCTTGTGTTCTTTTACAGCTCAAATCAGTATCTGACGCTTGTTGTAAGCGCATTGGCAGTTGCGGCAATGAACGGTGTAAACCTGTATCTTGTGTGTATTGTTCCCGTTCGGTTTGAGAAATACGGCAAAACCGCCACAATGTCGGGTATCATAAACGCTCTTACATATGTAGGCTCTGCCGCCGCAACATACGGCTTCGGTGCTGTGAGTGAAAATTTCGGCTGGAACGCCGTTGTTGTGACATGGGCTGTAATTGCCGTTCTGGGCACTGTATGCTGTCTGTTTTCAATAAAACCGTGGCGGCGTTTTGCGGAATGATGAACGACACATTTATAAAAAACGCAAATCTGCCCGAAAACGATGTAACACTGTTTGTCTGCGGCAACAAAGAATTTGCGGAAATAATATCGGATAAAAGCGGTGCGGGTGTGCTCTTGTCGGCGCCTTCACCGCTTTTGCAGAATGAGGTCGCTTCCCATGCCGATATGGCTATGTGTCATTTGGGCGGTGACAAAATCATTATAGATGAATATCAGGCTAATCTGTCGGATTTTCTTATCCGTGAGGGCTTTAGTGCGATAAAAGACACTTCCCCGAAAACAGAATACCCCGATGACATAAAATTCAACGCCTGTGTCTGCGGCGGATATATTTTCGGCAAAGAGAAAAATCTGTCCGGCGTGCTGCTGAATGAAGCGAAAAAAAAGAGTCTGACCGTTGTTAATGTTGCGCAGGGCTACGCAAAATGCTCTGTGTGTGTCGTAAATGAGAATGCGATAATCACGGATGATATGTCAATAAATGAAGCGTGCCGCAAAATCGGAATTGATACGCTGTTTGTTTCCAAGGGCGATATTTATCTCAGTGACAATCACTACGGTTTTATCGGCGGATGTACGGGCAAGCTGTCAGAAAAGACGGTTGCTTTCACCGGGGCGCTCTCAACTCACCGTGACGGCGATAAAATAAAGTCATTCCTCGCAAAATACAATATGACCGCACTGGAGCTGACAAACGGCAGACTTGTCGATATCGGCGGAATTTTGCCGCTTAAGGAGAAAAAGAAGAATGAAATACACTTTGGGAATTGATATTGGCGGCACAAAATGCGCCGTAACACTCGGACGGGATTATATTCCCGAAAACCCCGAGGAGCTTATTCTTGCAAAAAAGAAATTCGCAACGGATGTAAAAAGAGGTTGGCGTAAAGTTGTCGATGAGCTTATTTCGACTGCGGACGCAATTCTTACGGAAAATAATATTGCGAAAAATGATATTCTCGGCATCGGCATCAGCTGCGGCGGCCCTCTTGACAGCAAAAACGGTATAATAAAATGTCCTCCGAATCTCCCGGATTGGGATAATGTTCATATAACCGAGATTTTCGAAAACCATTTCGGCGTAAAGACGGTTTTGCAGAATGACGCAAACGCCTGTGCTGTGGCGGAGTGGAAATTCGGCTCGGGTAAGGGCAAAGAAAATGTTATTTTTCTGACATTCGGCACCGGCATGGGTGCGGGGCTTATACTAAACGGCAGGCTCTATTCCGGTACAAGTGACCTGGCAGGTGAAGTCGGACATATCCGCCTGAGTTCCGACGGCCCCGAAGGCTACGGAAAGTGCGGTTCGTTTGAAGGCTATTGCTCGGGCGGAGGGATTGTAAATCTCGCAAAAATAATACTGAAAAAGTACGATAAGCCGTCCGTTCTGAAAGAACAGGGCGAAGAGCTGTCCGCTAAATCAATAGCGATTGCCGCAAAAAACGGAGACGGTGCCGCACGGGAAATTTATCGTGAATGTGCCGTTCATTTAGGACAGGGACTTGCTGTTTTAATCGACATATTAAACCCCGAGGCAATTGTAATCGGCAGTATCTATACCCGTGACAGAGCCTTGTTTGACGATATTATCAAAGATGTAATAAAAAAAGAAGCCTTGCCCGGTGCTTCATCCGTGTGTGAAATTCTCCCGGGTAAGCTCAACGAATATCTCGGCGATGTCGCGGCACTCTCGCTGCTTTTCTGAACGGCGGGGGAGTGGTCAGCGGTCAGCACTCAGTGGAATGCGATACTGTTTTTTCTCAATGCTAATTCTATTGCTAACCGCTGATTGCATAGCGACGCCATATAAATCCTGTTCCGCAAAACTTCTCTTGCCCCCTTTTATTGTGTGACTTAATTTCTTATATAGAGGAGAGCTGATTTATGAAATCAACCGAAATTTTCAGACAGTTATATAAGACATACCCCGTGCTTAAGGTATGCAAAAACGAAATAAACGAGGCATACAGGATTCTTTATAAATGTGCTAAGAAAAACGCAACCGTTCTGTGCTGCGGCAACGGCGGTTCTGCGGCTGACAGTGAGCATATTGTCGGCGAGCTTATGAAGGGCTTTAATCTTAAAAGACCGCTCTCTGCCGAACAGAAATCATTGTTTGCGTCTCTGCCCGACGGCGGAAAAATGTCAGACAGACTTCAGCAGGGAATAAGGGCAATTTCTCTTGTCAGCCAGGCTGGGCTTATAACGGCATTTGCAAACGATGTTGACCCCGCACTCGTGTTCGCACAGCAGGTTTTTGTGTATGCACAGAAAAAAGATGATGTTTTAATTGCGTTAAGCACATCCGGAAATTCGGAAAATATCGTAAACGCCGTTATCGCTTCAAAAGCGGCGGGCATTCACAGCATAGCCATAACGGGAGAAAAAGACAGCAGACTTTCACACCTGAGTGAAGTTACAATACGTCTCCCGGCACACACTCCGTTTGAAGTACAGGAGCTGACTCTGCCCGTGTATCACGCACTCTGCGCCGCCATTGAAGCGGATTTGTTTAAAGATTAAAGAATAGAAAAGCGGACGAAGGTTTTTACGCCCTCGCCCGTTATTTTTTTAGATTATAGAAATATTCGATTAACTATACTGCCAGAGTGAAAATACCCAATGCTCCAGGCCGCAGTCGCAGGTTTTGTTTGCACCGAATATCTCACAGAAAATGCGGTAAATTCTCCATACGATTTTCCATATGGGATTTGTGTTGTGGCACAGGCAGTCGCATTCAATGCCGTCACCTAATTCCTTGCCGCATATATCGCACTTTTTATCAAAGTTCTGATCGGTATGCTCCGATATCGCCGTACCGCATATGTCGCACAGATGGTCGCTGTTTTCGTCCTTGCATTCGCTTAAAACTTTTGAGCATACATCGCACAGGTGGTCGCTGTTTTTATCGCAATGCATGCACGATGAATCAATGGCTTTTGTCAGCTTAACGGTTGCCGCAGGGCGAACGCCGAGACCTATGTTGTTCATATAGTCCTGATACGCGCCGTAGGCCTTTGAACCGTTGTAGTACGCAACCATGTTTGTGTTGTACTGTGCTCCTGCCGTACGCAGACGCCAATAAGATGAACCGGACTTGTTTATAAGAAGTCCCTGTGACTTGGCATAATCCGTGCCGGCAATGGGTGACGCGTCTGTCTCGGGATAATAGCCGTAGCCGTATTCCTTTGCTTCGGTTGTGCTGAGAAGATAAATGCCGTCGGTCGTGTCGTTTGCGTCAAATTTTGAATATGCCTCGCTGAAAGCCTTGTTGGTGAGTGTTGTTTTTGTTATTGTCGCACTCTGCGAGTCATTGAATGCCGTCTTAAAGAACGTCTCATTGAGCCATGTGCGAATGTTGCTGTATTCGTAGTTGTTGGAGTAAACCTTCTTGCCGTCGATTGTTCTTTCGTCACTTGAATAATAGTAATCCTGTGTATCGATTATATTTTTCGTGATAATTACTGCAGTGTCGGTATCTTCATCATAAGACAGAACCTGCCATGTAAGAGGCTCGTATTTAAACCAGTATACGGTTTCTTTAAGATATCCGTTGTTTTCCTGATTGGAGGCCGATGTCATAGGCTCAAATGCAGTAATTGTCGGACGATAGAACGAGAAATAAACACCTCTGTAATTTTCGCCGTTAAGCTCTGCATCGGTATATTTCATGTAGTCAATCTGAAAGTTCGCTATATAATAGTTATAGCTTGTCCATTTGTCTGTTGAGCCTGCTTTTGTGTTAAGCTCCGCAATGAGCGCATTGTCTTTTACCTGCGTCTGCGGATATGAGCCGAAAGAAAATTCAAAGCCCGGCGCAAATTTTGCCGTGTCAACCGCAAACGCCGTCGGCATAAGCAGAAGAAGCATCAGAGCCGTAAGTAAAATCGCAATTGTTCCGTTGATACGTTTTTTCATAAAATCTTCACCCTTTTCTTTTTTTTGCAATATTATCGTAGCATAACTTTTCAGGAATTTAAAGCAAAAAAATCGGGGGGGGAAGAATTTCGGATGAATGCACAATACGCAGCGTTGCTTATTGTTGAATACTTACAATATGATTTATCTATTTTTCTATTATGGAATTGTTAAAACAATTTTTCTGCAAGCTCAAGCGCGAGTGTGTATGAGTTTACAAACGGATGAAGGGCAAGTGAGGA
>CAVFPQ010000031.1:0-19992 GCA_963624415.1 Acutalibacteraceae bacterium
GGACTTCGATATGAAAAATTTTTCTTGGCTACGAAACTGCATTGCATTTCAAAACAAAAATTCAACAAAAGTAAATAGCATATTTTTATTTCAAATAGTTGCTTTATTTTACATTAAGTCGATGATTTGTCTTTGTTTTGAAACAATACTTCCTTATCAGCACGTGGCTAAACAAGACACTTTTTTTATTTTCAGCGAACAATTGCTAATTGCTAATTGCTAATTGCTCATTTTATCAAACGCTTTCTTCAGCACATCGCATCTCTTTTTTACACACGCTCTTACAAGGCGTGTCCAAAGGGCAATGTCAAAAGCGTGGAGAGTGCCTCTTGTTTCGACAATTTCAACAGAAGTGCCGAGGGACACAAGGCGTTTTGCGAAGTTCACACCGTCATCATGGAGGCAGTCAAACTGTGCTGTTTCGATATAAAACGGCGGCAGTTTTTGAGGCAAGGTCATCTGCATGGGGCTTGCCTCTTTGTTTTCGCCGTTTTTAAGATACAGCTCCCACATAATCTTGTTATTAAGTGCATTCCACATAGGGGTATCAAGATATTTTTTCATCGACTCGGTTTTCATTTCACGGTCGGTGACGGGATACATAAGCAGGCACACGGCAGGTGTTCGTTTTGCGTCGGCAACGATATAAGAAGCAAGAACTCCCCCGGCGCTGTCTCCGCCTACGGCAAAAGGCGTATCGGGATAATGATTTTCGAGCCATTCATAAGCAAGATAAGCATCGTTTCGGGGCTTGGGGTACGCAAAATCGGGCAAGAGAGAATAATCGGGGCAAATAACCCTGCAATGTGCCTTTTTGGCGTACATGGCAGTCAGCTTTTTGTGATGAGGTGCCGCCTCGTATCCGAAACCGCCGCCGTGAAAATAAAGCAGTGTCGGCAGAGACTCCCCTTCCGATTTTTTCGGAGTGAGAATATCCATCCGCATAATGGTGCCGTCATCACGCATTACATTCACATTCTCGTGATTTACACGGTGCGTTGGAGTCATCAACAGAAGTACCTTCTGAACGCTCCATGCTATATGCATAAGCCACGGTGCTTTTGTAAGGGAAAATCTGAAAAATTTAAGTTCTCGTCTTATGTCGCTGATCGGCATATGTCACCTACCGTTAATTATAATTATGAGCTTCTTTGAGCATCATATCCTTGACTTTCATGATACGAGTGTTGGAGCTTCGTTCGTTTTCGTCAAGCTTCATTGAAATGTACTTTATGGTTTCTTCGTATTGCGGAATCATAACGTGCTCAAGGGCATTTACACGGCGGCGTGTTTTTTCTATCTCCGCAGCCATAAGCCGACACGCTTTTTCGGTTTCGGCAAGGCGTATTAAATCCGGCATGATATCGGAAATATATTTTACCGCACCGTCAAGCTCCGTTGAAGTAAACGCAAAGCCGTAAGGATATATATCGGTTTCATCCGCAGTTTTAAGCTTTGTCTCAAACTGAGGAATAACAACGGACATAACATTTTTTTCGCCTACATCAATGCTCATTTCCTGCATAGGCATCATAAGTGCGGCGGAAATTTCGGCATCACTCATCACGGAACGCGCGACCGACATATATTTGTTGGCTTCTTTTATTCCGTTTTCGACCTTTTGTCTGAGCGCCTTGTTTTCACGCACAAGCTCCATAAAGCGGCGCATAAGCTCGTCACGCTTGTCTTTTAACAGCTTATGCCCTCTTCTGGCGGTTACAAGCTTACGTTTTAAGTTGGTAAGCTCCATTCGTGTGGGATTGACATTAAGTGTCGCCATTTAAGCCGCCCCCTTAATTTTTGTCATAATATTCGTCGAGCAGCTCGTTGGAGATACGTTTAAGCTCACTTCTGGGCAGAATTTTAAGCAGCTTCCACCCCAAATCGAGTGTTTCCTCTATGCTTCTGTCTGTATAATTTCCCTGAGAAACATACTGCTTTTCAAACTCATCCGCAAATTTAGCATAGAGCTTGTCCATATCGGTAAGAGCGGCTTCACCGAGGATAACCATAAGCTCCTTGGCATCCTTTCCTCTTGCGTAAGCCGAGAAAAGCTGGTTCATGGTGTTAGAGTGGTCTTTTCGTGTTTTGCCCTCTCCTATGCCCTTATCCTTAAGACGGGACAGTGACGGCAGAACATCAATGGGAGGTGTGACGCCTCTTCTGTAAAGCTCACGCGAGAGGATAATCTGCCCCTCTGTAATGTATCCGGTAAGGTCGGGAATGGGATGTGTTTTATCATCCTCGGGCATTGTGAGAATGGGTATCATTGTAATTGAACCCGTTTTGCCCTTCTGACGGCCCGCACGCTCATAGAGGGATGCAAGGTCCGTGTACATATATCCGGGATAGCCACGTCTGCCGGGGACTTCCTTTCGTGCCGCCGAAATTTCACGCAGAGCATCGGCATAGTTTGTTATATCGGTAAGAATGACAAGCACGTGCATATCAAGCTCAAAGGCGAGATACTCGGCGGCTGTCAGTGCCATTCGGGGTGTTGCGATACGCTCAACCGCCGGGTCATTGGCAAGGTTTGTAAACATGACGGTTCTGTCAATTGCGCCTGTCTCTTTGAATGATTCAACAAAGAAGTTCGCTTCTTCAAACGTAATGCCCATTGCGGCAAAAACAACGGCGAACTGCTCATCGGTGCCTCTTACCTTTGCCTGTCTTGCTATCTGTGCGGCAAGCTGTGCGTGAGGCAAGCCTGAAGCCGAGAATATGGGGAGCTTCTGACCTCTTACAAGAGTATTAAGTCCGTCAATTGCGGAAACACCGGTCTCGATAAACTCCTGCGGATAGCTTCTTGCCGCCGGGTTCATGGGAGTGCCGTTAACATTAAGCCGCTTGTCGGGAATAATATCGGGGCCGCCGTCTATCGGTCTGCCGAGTCCGTCAAAGACACGACCGAGCATATCACGTGAAACGCCAAGCTCCATCTGTCTTCCGGTAAATCTGATTTTAGAAGATGAAAGGTTTATGCCGGCGGCGTTTTCGAACAGCTGAACAAGTGCGTTGGAGCCGTCAACCTCAAGCACTCTGCAACGGCGTGTTTCACCGTTTGCAAGCTCAATTTCGCCGAGCTCTTCGTATTTTACGCCTTCAACATCACGCACCAGCATAAGAGGACCCGCTATTTCCTGCAGGGTTCTGTATTCCTTGGGCATCAGAATTCCTCCTTTTCGGCAATGACCTTTTTAATGTCGTCATTAAGAGATTTTATAACATTATTATACTGCTCGTCTATATCGTTTTCGAGGACATACTTAAATCTGCCTATCGCTTCCCTTGAAGGAATTGCGGCAAGCTTATCAACGGATGCACCCTGCTTGAGAGCGTCAACGGCGCCGTCATAATAAGCAAGCACAAGCTTCATCATAAGATTCTGCTTTTTAAGTGATGAGTATGTGTCGACTTCGTGGAATGCAAGCTGATGCAAAAAGTCCTCACGAATGGATCTCGCGGCTTCCATTTTAAGGCGATCCCCCGGGGAGAGGGCATCCATACCGACAAGCTTTACTATTTCGTCAAGGCTTGCCTCTTCACTTAAAAGCTCCATAAGTCTGCCGCGCTCGGCGGTCCAGTTTCTGTCGACATTGTCGTTAAACCATTTTCCGAGGGAATCGGCATAGAGCGAATATGAAGTAAGCCAGTTTATAGCCGGGAAGTGGCGTTTGTAGGCAAGGGATGAATCAAGTCCCCAGAAAACCTTTACTATACGAAGGGTTGCCTGTGAAACCGGCTCGGAGATATCGCCGCCGGGAGGTGAAACAGCACCTATAACGGACAAGGACGCTTCTCTGTCTTGTGTTCCCAGGCACTTTACACGGCCCGCTCTTTCGTAGAACTGTGCAAGACGGGAGCCGAGGTATGCGGGGTAACCTTCTTCACCGGGCATTTCTTCAAGTCTGCCCGACATTTCACGAAGAGCCTCTGCCCAGCGTGAGGTTGAATCCGCCATAAGAGCGACACTGTAACCCATATCACGGAAATATTCTGCAATTGTTATACCTGTATAAATTGACGCTTCACGCGCGGCAACGGGCATATCGGATGTATTGGCGATAAGAACCGTGCGTTCCATAAGGCTTTTGCCGGTGTGCGGATCGATAAGCTCCGGGAACTCATTAAGAACATCGGTCATCTCGTTTCCGCGTTCACCGCAGCCGATATATACGACTATGTCTGCCTCCGCCCATTTTGCGAGCTGATGCTGTGTAACGGTCTTGCCCGAGCCGAACGGACCGGGAATAGCCGCAACGCCGCCCTTTGCAATCGGGAAAAGTGTATCTATAACACGCTGACCTGTAACAAGCGGCATATCGGGAGAAAGCTTCTGCTTATAGGGGCGTCCCTTTCTTACGGGCCACTTCTGCATAAGTGTAAGCGGCACAACACTGCCGTCTGCCTTTTTGATTTTTGCGACGGTATCGGTAACGGTGTAGTCCCCCTCGGTTATCTCGTCAAGAACACCCTCTGTGCCGACGGGAACCATAATTTTATGTCTTACAACATCCGTTTCGTTAACATAGCCTATTTCGTCACCTGCGGTAAGCTTATCGCCGACCTTTGCGGTGGGATAAAAGTGCCATTTTGCTTCACGGTCAAGTGACGGCACCTCTATGCCTCTTGTAAGGCTGTTGCCGGCAACCTTCATAATGGCTTCGAGCGGACGCTGTATTCCGTCAAAAATACCCTTGATAAGACCGGGCCCGAGTTCAACGGACAGCGGCATGCCGGTTGATTCGACTTCTTCACCCGTGCCGAGTCCCGCTGTTTCTTCGTAAACCTGAACGGATGCTCTGTCACCGTGAATTTCTATTATTTCACCTATAAGACGCTGTGAGCTTACACGCACAACATCAAACATATTTGCGTCACGCATGCCCTCCGCTACAACAAGAGGACCTGCGACCTTAACTATTTTACCTTTACTCAAAATATCAAAACCTTTCGTTTTCTATTCGGCAAGGATATCCGAACCGACAGCCTGCTCAACACAGCGTGAAACTCCCCTCATTCCTTCTCCGGTGTTGCCTGTAATGCCGGGAATGGGAATAATCGCAGGAGTCATATGCTCGCTGTAATGTTCAATTTCCGTCTGAAGAGCGGACGCAAGCTTTTCGGTTATAAAAATTACCGCGTAATCATCCGCAAGAGTTTTAAGAAGTCTGCCCGCCTCAACGGGATCTTCTACCGGAAAAATCGACAGACCGACACTCGCAAAACCGAAAATGCTGTCGGAGTCGCCCATAACGCCGATTTTATACATAAAGCTCCCTCACTCTCCCGCGGATTTCATCCTCTTTAAGTCCGTTGTGCTTAGCGGAGAGGATGATATTAAGATTAAGCACTTCATATTTTACGGCATAATAAAACGCAATAATCGGAGCAATTCCGAATGTGTCGTTTTTATTTGCCTTGGCGGCTGTGAGAATATACTCATCGCACGCTTTTTCAAACAGGCGTGTGTCACTCTTAAGCGGAGCAACAAGTGACGACAGAGGCGTGTGCGACACAAATTCAAAGAATGCTTCTTCGCCCTTCTGAGCCGCCTTTATAATTTCGTCTTTGTCAAACGATCTGCACTCGGCAACACAGCGTTTCATAAAGCTTTCGTCTTTTTCGGCCCTTATCATACGATACAGAGCTTTAATATCGCTTGTCGCAACAAAGGCTTCCGCAACACTGCGTATGACATCGTTGTCGGCTTTTTTCGAGAGCGAGAGCATCTGTTCCATTGCCGCTTTATCGATAACCGAATCGGCAAGCTGTGCGCCGCCCGTCTGTGTCAGAATTTTATACGCATCCTCATCCGCCTGACGAAGGCACTCGGGGAGACTGTCGTTTTTGCGTTCGAAGACACATTTTTTTATTTCTTCGGCATCATATACGCTCGGGGACACAAAAAGTCCGTCTGTGCTTTTGTCACACACAAGAGCCTTCAATGATACCTTAAGATTTGCGAAATCGTTTTTTATTATGATGCTGTCGAGCATTTTTTTGTCGGGCAGAATTTCGTATATGAGCTTATAAGCATCGCCCTCACGCTTTATAAGAGCCTTTTTCCAGTTGCCGTCTGTCACTTCGTATCCGCTGTCGGTTATTCTGCGGACGGCATCCTCCAAGGTGGGGGCTGAAATGACAGACTGAAGCTGAGACGAGGTCATAAGCGTATTTTCGTTTGCCCTTATTCTGCCGACAGCATAGGCGTATTCATACTGATTCATGATTTACTCCTATGTCAGGCGAAAAGCATTTCGGATGCCTTTGCTCTTAATTCATCCGAATACGCCGAAAACAGTGCGTCAAATGTGCAGTTTATCTCGATTCCGCCGTACTTCAGAATAAATCCGCCGTCGGTCTTTATGGGGATATCGGACAAAGTCACATTGTGACCGAGCTTTGACACAAAATCGGCAGGGCATCGTGCAAGGTCCTTTTCGGAGAGGAACATTACACCGTCGCCGTCACGAATGCTGTGCTTTGCTATATCGGCAAGCAGCTCAAAATATTTGTCGTCATCAAGTGTGCAAAGACGCTTTTTCGCCGCATTTATGACAATGTTTATAAGTTCGTTTTTCATGCCGAGTATGGCACGGCGTTCGTTTGTCGCAGTCGATGATTTCGCACGTTCAACCGCCTTGTTAAACTCCGAATATGCCTGTTCCTTTGCCTCGTTGACAATGCTTTCGGCCTGTTCTTCGGCGTTCTTTATGATGGCATCCGCCTGTGCCTTTGCTTTTTCGATAATATCGGCACACTCTTTATCGGAGTCCGACATAAGTCGTGCCGTGATTTTTTCAAGAGACATATTTTCTCACCCTTTTCGAGCTTATTTATTTGCGGGCGTAAAATCAGGCACCCACAAATACCTTCTTAAGGCTCATGATGGCAAGAAGCGAAACAAGCAGTGCGAGAACGGCGTATGTTTCAACCATGGCGGCGAAGATAATGGCTTTGCCCGACTGCTCGGGATTTTTAGCGACAAGACCTACACCTGCGGCGGCTGTTTTTGCCTGATAGAGTGCCGAGAAAAGTCCGACGATAATCATAGGAAGGCATGCCGCAAAATACGCAAGTCCCTGATACCATGTAATATCGGCGGCTGTTCCGCTGAGAATACCGGTGTTCGAGAGCAGAAGAATGGCAGTAAGGAAGCCGTAAAGTCCCTGTGTGCCGGGAAGAACCTGAAGAATAAGAACCTTGCCGAATTTTGAAGGATCTTCGGCAACGACACCTGCTGCGGCCTGACCTACAAGGCCTGTGCCCTTTGCGGAGCCGATGCCCGGGAGCATTGCGGAGAGTGCCGCACCTAAAACAACAAAGAATATTCCGAGATAGTCAATAAGCGAAGACGAAGCTTCTGTTGCCGCTGAACCGAAAAGTGAAGATAAATCCATGATTAGTTTTCCTCCGTTATTTTGTAAGATTTTGTATTTGCCGCGAGGGGTACAAAGGCTCTGCCTCCGCCCTCGTAAAATTTGCCGAAAAATTCAACATACTGCAAACGGTTTGTATGAACATAAGCGCCTATTACGTTTATGGCAAGGTTTGCGATATGTCCGACGATAAATACGACTATGAACATTATGAGCTTGAGAACATTGTTTTTGGGGAGTGTTCCGAGCATGTTCATAACATTTGCGATAACACCCGTGGCAAGTCCCAGCGCCAGAAGTCTTGCGTATGACAGAACATCGCCGAGATATCCGCCGAAGGTATTATAGACTGCGTAAAGTCCGCCGCCTATCTTGCCGCCGATTGTCTTTGCGTCCCTGCCGCTTGTAAGAACGATAAGCACAAGTCCCACAATAAGAATAGGTATATTCACTTTAGAAAGACCGCTGTGCACCGTTTTTACTGCGTTGAAAATAAACGTTCCGAGTGCGGTGTAGTCGTCCGGAATTGTGTCCTGCAAAAACAGGCTGAAGAAAATGGGAGCCATGCCTATAACCGCAAGAAATGTGGGGACGGTGTCGCAGAACGCATCGAATTTGTGACCGTTCTTGAGATCCGTAACGCCCTTAAGCACAACACCCGTAAACAGATGAACAAGCCCTAAAATGAAGCACACGATAAGCACGTTCATAAGATCCGACACGGCATCCGTCCATATCGGCTTAAAGAATGCCGGTGTGTAGTCCGACGGTTTGCCGAAGAAATTCTGAGATATAACGCTTGCGGCATCGCCGAACCAGCTGCCGTACATGGCACCCCAGAAGACAGTTGAAAGTCCGCAGAAGAAATACATTTTAATTGTATTCTTCATAGGTTTTTCCATGTTGCGTTTGAAAAGCAGAAGCGCCCCGGTCGCAAGTGCGATAATCATACCGTAGCCGGCATCGGAGAGCATCATTCCGAAGAAGAAATAATAGAAGAATGCCATAACTCCGGTGGGGTCAATGTCGCCCTTTGAAGGCATTGAGTACATTCCCGTTATGTTTTCAAGCGGCGCCGAAAAAGCGTTGTTTGAAAGAAGCACCGGGACATCCTCGTCTTCCGGCGGTTCGCTTATTTCAACCGCGGCATCAAAATGCTCGTCAATGTACTTTAATGTGCGTTTTTCGTCACGCTCGGCAATGTAGCCCCGGACATAGAATATTCTCGACGACTCCGGGATATTGCCGAATGCATTAAGCTTGTCTTTTCTGACAGAAAAATAATCGAGCGCAAATTCAAAATCGGTATACAGCGAGTGCTTTGAAGACAGCTCTTCTTTTATCCCTGCAACCTTTTTTGTGTTATCGTCGATTTTTTTGCCGTAACCCTCAATCGCCTCACCGACTGTTGTTTCACAGACGGGAGCACGCACAAAGCCCGCACTGCGAAGAACATTTTCGACATCGGCGGCTTCTGTCTTAATGCAGTAAACGGCAATGTTTGTCTGAAGCTCATCCGCCGACACAATCTCGATTTCTATGCGGTCATTTTCGGGCAATGATTTTGCCAGAAGCGACAGCACGTATTCACGATCAACGTTACCCTTCATGCTTCCGAAGAAATATGACGTTTTGTCGGTCTTGCCCTCACTAAGCGGAATATCGACATTGCGCCACGGCGTGAGAGAATCGATAAGCGTATTAAAACGCACGTTGTCGGAATTAAGCTCGGCAATTTTTTTATCGGCGGATATAATTTCGTCGCAGGATTTCATTATATCCGGAATGCTTTTTGCCCTTTCCGAAAACTCACGAGCGGTCATATCCTTTCGCGGCTCAAGCATTGCCGTAAGCGGTTTTTTGTTCGGGCAATAGCGAGAGAGAATATGCACTGCATCATTAAGCGAGCGGATGTTTGCGATGGCAACGTTCTGCTCTTGTGTGTACTCTTTAAGTGTCATGCCGTCGGTGTCTGTCGGGACACTCAGCTCCATGACACCTCTTCGCTGAAGATAATCGATAATGTCATTTTTTTGCTCTGCTGCGGCGACAAGCTCTATAATGTCAATTTTAAGCTTTGCCAAATCAATTCCCCCCGCGTACAGAATTAAGAAGGAGCTCGATTACCGCGTCCGTTGCCGCTCCGCTTCGCCTGCGAACCGTGTCCTTTAACGCTCTGACATTCTCGGATGACTTGTCGTCGGACTCCGCCTGAAGCCTTTTTGCTTCGGTCAAAGCGTCCTGTTCACCCGACAGATGAATTTCTTTTGCCTGCGTTTCGGCGTTTCGCATGATTTCGTCCGCCCTGTTTTTTGCGTCCTCGAGGATTTGTTCCGCATGGCTGTTTGCGTCGGACAAACGGGAGTCGCACGTTTTTTCAACGGACAGAATACCGGCTATTATCTGTGATGCCATTAAATCACCTCACAAAACAGATATACTTGTCAGAAAACTGACTAATAGTCATTTTATCACCGCATTTTTGATAAGTCAACAGTTTGCGGCAATAATTTTATTCATTTTATTTATGCAAACAGTACAAATTATTCACACAAAATTATAACTATGTTACAAATTTTCGTAAAATTATATATTAAAGGACACTTTCTCCGTGTCTGTCGGATGAATCATAAATTGCCTGCATAATGCGTGATGTGCCGACAGCGTACTTGATGTCGTTTCTTGTGCGTCTGCCCTCTCTTACGGCCTCGATGAAGTCAATAACCTCATCACGATGCATATCATTCATTTCATATGTGGGCTGAACCTCATAAAGCGCGCCGTTTTCGGCTGTATAATATGTAAAGTTGCCGCAGTATTTAAGACGGATGCCGCCCTTTGTTCCCATAAAGTCGATAAACTGCTCGTTTATTCCGATGTTCTGAGCCCATGCGCCGTTAAAGCTGATAACAGCGCCGTCTGTTCTGACAAGACCCACAACGGAGTCGTCAACGTCATATGTGCCGTGCTCAATGTCGGATGAATCCTTTGCCCACATGGAAGTTGTGATATAGTTTTTCATGTCCTTGCCGAGCTTGCAGAACGCCTCACCGTCACAGGAGAGAACCTTCGGATCATTAAGGCAGTACATTATAAGGTCAAGATAATGAACGCCCCAGTCGATAAGAGAACCGCCGCCCGATACGGCATGAGTGGTAAATCCGCCGCCGAGCCCCGGAATTGAACGGTGCGCACGGAAGGAAGCGTAAACATGATAAACTTCACCGAGCTTGCCGTCGGCTATCATCTCTTTAATGCGGTTAACGGAATTTGCGTAACGGTTGCAGACACCGATTGAAAGAAGTCTGCCGGTTTCATAGGAGACCTTTTCCATTTCGAGAGCCTCGGGGAGTATTCTCGCCGCCGGCTTTTCGCAGAGAACGTCTTTGCCGTGAAGCATGAAGTCGATTGACACCTTTGAGTGGTCGTCATTGTGTGTGCAGACGGACACGGCGTCTATATCGGCATCGAGAATTTCGTGATAATCGTATACAGCCTTGCCGCAGCCGTACTTTTTAACGGCGGCATCGGCACGCTCGGGGATAATGTCGCAGAAATACGCTATTTCGGCATCCTCACGGGCAACATATGTGGGGATATGCGCGGAGTTGGCGATATTGCCGCAGCCGATAATTGCAACTTTGATTTTGTCTTTCATGATAAGGACTCCTTTTTGAGATGTTGTTTTTTTGTACTTCGGGAGGAAAACGTATCGAAACAATGCATAATGCATAATGTAAAATGCAGAATGACGGAAGACACTTCGTGTCTTGGATTATACGGCTTCGCATATTTAAGGACTATGAATATATCCGGCATTTTTTGCAATGTGTATCGATTTCGTTTGGTTGAATTTTCCGTGAAGTGTTTTTTTATTATAGTTCCATTTTATAGTCATGGGGTTGTTTTGTCAAGCTTAAAGGAGAGAAGCGGAGGGAAGATTTTATATTTTTATGATTTTGATAAAGAGAAAAATGGTGATATTACACAAAACAGGGGCGAATAATAAAAAAGATCGTATTTCTACGATCTTTCATAATGGTTAACCGAAAAGTTCTTCAAGAACACCGTTCTCCATATCGGCTATATTATACAGATTATCAAGCACATTGAATGTTTCCTCAAGATTTCTTCTCGCACTTACCCAGCCGCCGCCATCGGTAATCCATACAAATTCAAATTTCGGGACAGAAGCCGCTTCTTCGGCGATCATTTTATAGCTTCTTGCGGTCTCATTCAGCTTAGAGCCTCCGCTTGTATAGAAATTGGTTTCTATGACAAATATGCCTTTTGATGTTTTAACAACAAAATCCCATCTTTTGGCAGATGTGCCTTCGGCTGAAATCGCTGAAAGGTCAACATCCCATTTTTGTTCAATCTCAGCTAAATACATTTCTTTATAGTATTCGACATTGCACTTAATTAAGAAGCTTTCAACCAAATCTTCCATCTGATGACCGCCGCGGTTTTTACGCCCATTTGAGCCGAGCCCTACTTCAACTCCGGTCACATAATCGTATAGATTGCCGATAATATGGTTTTCGAGCATTTCAAACAGCCCTGTTTTTCGCATGAAATATTTGTACTGCTCAATGCTCTGCGTGGATTTGTTAAAGTTATATCGAATTGCACCGTTTTCATCTTGACAGAAAATCTCATTTTCACGAACGGCAAGCAAAATCGGTATCGCCTTAAGACATTCAGGATACTTCTCTGTTATCCGTTCAAAATCGTTTTCAATGTTCTTTGAACCGACCAGCGAATTAAGGATATTTATCTCTATTTTCAGTTTTTCGGCATTTTCATATACCCTTGAAAAATCCGTATAGTAATCGTAGCCGTTAATCGACGGTCTGAAAGTTCTCAGCCATTCAGTAAAATTTCGTTTCTGCATGTATGAATTAACCTTTCTTTTGATATATTGAGGTATTCGGGGCAATTGTCTATGCCGATATAGTATCTGTTAAGCTCCTTACAGGCGACACCGGTAGTCGATGAACCGCAAAACGGATCTAACACCACAGCTCCCTCGGCAGTAGAGGCAAGAACTATTCGTTCTAACAGATACAACGGTTTCTGTGTCGGATGTTTTCCGTATTTCTTTTCCTGAGGAGATGTCAAAGCACCTGTCCAGACATCCTTCATCTGTTTTCCGCCGTTTATCTGTTTCATCAAGTCGTAGTTAAACAGGTGGTGCGATGATTTATCTGCTTTTCTTGCCCAAAGAACAGTCTCGGTGCTGTGGGTAAAGCACCTGCAAGCGAGATTCGGCGGCGGATTCGTTTTCTGCCATGTTATATTATTCAGTATTTTGAAGCCCTCTTGCTCGAGAGCCATTCCGACAGAATAAATATTGTGCAAAGTGCCGCTAATCCAGATTGTTCCGTCGGGCTTTAGTGCCTTCTTACATAGTCTGATCCATTTTCGGTTAAACTCATGCTTTTCTTCAAGTGTGTCTATTTTATCCCAATCGCCCTTGTTTACGGATACCGCCTTACCGCCGCTGCACGTAATGCCGTCATTTGAAAGAAAATACGGCGGATCGGCAAAAATCATATCTATACACTCCGGCACCATCCGTTCCAATGCGTCAAAGGTATCTTCAAGAAACAGTGCCGACGATTCATCTTTATAAAAAGGCTTGCTGCCCCGAATATATATTCCCATATCAGTAATTTGTGACAAGCACTTCCCTGCCCGTCCTCTTGGCGGCGTTTCGGTTAATCATGCGTTTTACGTCTATCGAGCGAATGTTGTAATCTTTATACAGAGAATGCACAAGCGGAACATCATTATTGGACAGCATAAGCTTTGCTCCCTTAGCGTCCAGTTTTCGGAACAGCTCGGCAAGTCTCTCGTGTTCCTTAAATGAAAAACCTTCTTTTGTGTAATCCGTAAAATCGGCGGTTTCGCTTTCGGGAACATATGGACTGTCAAAATACACAAAGTCCCCGGTTTCTACACCTTCACACGCCTGTTCAAAATCCATACATTCGACAGTAATATTGTTTTTGTTAAGATACTGCGATATTGCGACAATATTTTCCGCATCGGCAGATTTTCCGCCCACTCGGTTGTTATACGGAACATTAAACAGACCTTTGCCGTTAACTCTGTATAAGCCGTTAAAGCAATGCTTGTTAATCCATATCATTATGGCGGCACACTCGGCATCAAGCTCTCTGTTTTCGATTTTTCTGTTGTATTTCATGCGAATTTCATAATAGAAATCCTTGTCGCAATTGTGGCTGTCAAGGCTGTCAAGAATTGAGAGAATATCATTATGACCGATTTTTATCTGCCGATACAGGTTAACCAACTGTTCATTGATATCATTAAGCACAGCCGTCCCGGGTGAAACGGCAAGAAAAACCGCACCGCCGCCGACAAACGGTTCATAATAGTTATTGTATTGTCTCGGCATATTGCCTACTATGCTGTCAAGCAATTGAGTTTTTCCGCCTGCCCATTTCAGAACGGGAGTCATATTTCGGTCAATCATTGAGGTCCTCTTTCTTTATATCGGCAATATCGTTTTTTTGACAGTTGACAAATTCTGCAATACGGTATACCATGAAGGATATAAGTTTATTTTATGTTATGTTGCGTTTTTTGTCAAGGTTAATATAATGCCGGCGTTTTACATCTTGGTTTTCGACGAATTTGACGCGATTTGATGCAGGGTAAGGCAAATTGAAATTTTTGAAAATAGTACTTGATTTTTTTGGCGGGGTATGGTATCATACTTAGGCGTTCGCGTGGGTGGGGCACTCCCCTCACCGCGGTTAGTACGCAAAATACTAAAGCGGATGGTCCTCTGACCGGGTTTGCGGTGCATGAACATCTGAAAAATAATTCGGAGGTCTAAAAAATGGACGCATTAAAACTCATGTCAGACGCATGTCTCAAGTCAGAAATCCCCGTCATCGAAATCGGTGACACAGTTAACGTACAGGTAAAAATCCGTGAAGGCGAAAAAGAAAGACTTCAGGCTTTTGAGGGTACCGTTATCGCTCGTAAGGGCGCAGGCATCAGCGAAACATTCACAGTTCGCCGTCTTTCCTACGGTGTCGGCGTAGAGAGAGTATTCCCCATTCACTCCCCCAATGTTGATTCCGTCAAGATCGTACGTAAGGGCCGTGTACGCAGAGCAAAGCTCTATTATCTTCGCGGCAGAGTCGGCAAGGCTTCAAAGGTCAAAGAGGCTCTCAAGTAATTTTTCAAAAAAGCGAATTTTCGGGAAGAGGCAAAAAAGTCTCTTCCCTGTTTTTTTTAAGCTTGTATTTTGGTTTTGCGTATATTATAATAAAAAGGTATCAAAACTCTTTTTCAAGCGGTATAAAAGCGATGAAAAAAATTTACAACAGATTCTGTTCGTCGGCTTACTCGTTTCTCGGAACTTTTTTAGGATGCATATGCTGTATTTTTCTTGTTTTTACAGCGGGAATACGCATTGCGGTGGTTGACGGCAACTCCATGAACCCGGGGCTTGAAAGCGGCGACAGACTTCTTATATCGGGGCTTTTCTATGAGCCCGATTACAGCGACATTGTAGCGATTGGCAGAGCCGACGACACAAACGGTTCATTCATAAAAAGAATTATCGGTCTGCCCGGTGATGAGATTTACATAAATTTCGAAACGCACATAATAACAATCAACGGATATGTTATTCCCGAAAAATACGAGGTTAACGCGGCACTCAGTGTAAAGGGCGATCTGACATACCCCGTTACCGTGCCGGACGGATGCGTGTTTGTGCTGGGCGACAACAGAGACGATTCACTCGATTCAAGATTTTCTGAAATCGGCTTTATAAAAATCGATGAGATAGTCGGCAAAGCGGTATGCAGATTGCCGTTCTGACAAAATTTAATTTAAGCGGTGACATATATGGACGAAAAATTAAACAGCAGACAATTCGTTGAGCACATTGATGCTCTTCCCGAGAAACCGACAGAAAAAAAGAAAAAGAAGAAAGAGAAGGAAGAAGAGGACTACGGCTTTACAGGCACGCTGTATGACACCGTGTCAATTATCATTTCAGCCATTATGATTATAGCGGTTGTATTTTCTTTCGGCTTCCGTCTTGTCGGCGTTGACGGCCCTTCGATGGACAACACATTACAGAACGGCGACTGGCTTATCGTAACGCCCTATTACACAGATCCGCAGTACGGCGACATAGTTATTTCAACAAAGAAAACAGCCGCACAGGGCAGTCTTGTAAAGCGTGTTATCGCGGTTGCCGGAGATGAGGTTACACTCACCGAGGAAGGCAAGGTTATAGTTAACGGCGAAGAGCTGAACGAAACATATATAATTGATGACGGCAAGTTCCACGGCGATCTCGAGTACCCCGTGACGGTTCCCGACGGCTGTGTTATGCTTATGGGCGACAACCGCCCCGTGTCGTGGGATTCGAGATATTCGGATATTGGCTTTGCCGAGGTTGATTATCTTATGGGCAAGGCTCAGATAAGAATTGCCGAGACGGACGACACAACGGGCAAGCTTAAAATTGCCGAAAACTTTAATATATATTCCAATTTCAACAAATAATTCACACAAAATTAAGTTAAGCGGCTGTAAATACAATTCATTTTGCGATTTACAGCCGTTTTTTATGACAAAAAAGAAAGAAAACTATGGAAGAAAATAACACAAATTCAAATATAAACTGGTTTCCGGGGCATATGGCACGAACACGCAGGCTTATAAAAGAAAGTCTGTCTTTGGTTGATGCCGTAACGGAGCTTAAAGACGCTCGCATTCCGATGTCAAGCACAAACCCGGAGCTTAATGAGCTTATCGAAAACAAGCCGAGGATAATTCTGCTTAACAAATGCGATTTGGCGGACGAGAACGCAACAAAAGAGTGGATTAAATATTACGAAAATCAGGGCCATGCGTGTCTTGCGGTTGACTGCCGTTCGGGCAGGGGGCTTAACAGCTATCGCAATGTCGTAAACAGTGTTCTGAAGGACAAAATCGCACAGAACAAAGAAAAGGGCATGGCGGGCAAGGCACTCAGAATAATGGTTGTGGGCATTCCGAATACCGGCAAATCGTCATTTATAAACCGAATGGCAGGCGGCGGCAAAGCGAAAGTTGAGGACAGAGCAGGTGTCACTCGCCATAACAAGTGGTATGTTATAGGCGGCGGACTGGAGCTTCTTGACACTCCCGGTGTGCTGTGGCCGAAATTCGACGATCCCGAAGTCGGATACAGACTTGCTTTTACGGGCGGCATAAAGGACGAGATACTCGACACCGAGCTTCTCGCAATGAAGCTGCTTGAGATACTCTCTCGTGATTATCCGCAAAGGCTGACCGAACGCTATAAAGTAACGGATTTTGCCGATATGCCTCCGTTTGAACTGCTGGAATACATAGGCAGAAAAAGAGGTATGCTTATATCGGGCGGCGAGGTCGACACACTTCGTGCGGCTACGATGCTTTTTGACGAGCTGAGAGCCGGCAAGCTCGGTAAAATCACATTCGAGAGGGCACCAAAATGACATACGAATATGAAAATCTGTATCATTCCGAGGGCTTTGATATTGTCTGCGGCGTGGACGAAGCCGGCAGAGGTCCGCTTGCGGGGCCTGTATTTGCGGCGGCGGTCATACTCCCCGACGGCCTTGAGGACATAGGGCTTAATGACTCCAAAAAGCTGAGTGAGAAAAAGCGTGACGCACTGTTTGACATTATAAAAGAAAAGGCGATTTCTTACAGCATAGCGAGTGCGAGTGAGAAAGAAATTGACGAGATAAACATACTGAACGCCACATTTCTCGCAATGAAAAGAGCCGTTGAAGGCTTAAAGATAAAGCCCGATATAGCTCTTATTGACGGCAACCGCAAGCCGAACACGGGAATAAAAGAAGAGACAATTATTAAGGGTGACGCAAAATCAATCTCGATTGCGGCGGCATCAATTCTCGCAAAGGTCAGCCGAGACAGATATATGCTTGAGCTTGACAGACAATACCCCGAATATCAATTTGCGAAGCACAAGGGCTACCCCACGGCGCTTCACTATGAAATGATAAAAAAATACGGCGTTTCTCCGGTGCATAGAGTGACGTTTCTGAAAACGCTGGACAGACACTGAAAATTATCCTCAGGAATATTTGATGAAATAATAAAGAGGGGCCGGGGGACTGAGGAAGTCCTGAGGACCCGGATTTATATAGCTTCGCCGATATTAAAGACAACTAAAACAAATTCAACAACAGAAAGAGGGAAAAACAATGAAAAAAGCATCAATCAAGCTTGACCGTGACTATGTTATTTCAAAAATCGATCCGCGTATATACGGATCATTCATCGAGCATCTCGGCAGAGCCGTGTACAACGGAATTTACGAGCCCGATCATCCGCTTGCAGACGAGCAGGGTTTTCGTAAGGACGTTATCGACATGGTAAAAAAGCTGGGTGTCCCCGTTGTAAGATACCCCGGCGGCAACTTTGTGTCGGGCTTCAACTGGGAGGATTCGGTAGGTCCCAAAGAGAGCCGTCCGAAACGCCTTGATCTCGGCTGGTTCACAACGGAAACGAACGAAGTGGGGCTTCATGAATTCTATGACTGGACAAAGAAGGCGGATTCTTCGCTTATGTACGCCGTAAATCTGGGTACAAGAGGTCCCGAAAACGCAAGGGATGTCGTAGAATACGCCAACCACAAGGGCGGCACACGCCTTTCGGATATGCGTATAAAGAACGGCAGAAAAGATCCGTTTGACATTAAGCTGTGGTGTCTCGGAAATGAGATGGACGGCACGTGGCAGATGGGGCACAAGACCGCTACGGAGTACGGCAGAACGGCAACGGAAGCCGCAAAGCTTATGAAATGGGTTGACCCTTCGATAGAGCTTGTTGTGTGCGGTTCATCGGGCTTCGGTATGCGTACATTCGGCGACTGGGAGTATACCGTTTTGTCGGAATGCTACGATCATGTTGATTATGTATCCCTTCACAGATATTATGACAACAGAAAAAATGACACACCGTCATTCCTTGCGAAAAGCACGGAGCTTGATGATTTCATCCGTTCCGTTGTGGCTCTGTGCGATGCGGTAAAGGGCAAAAAGCACTCCAAAAAGCGTCTTAATCTTTCGTTTGACGAGTGGAATGTATGGTATCATTCATCGGAGCAGGACAAGGAAGTATGGAAGCAGGACAAATGGGGACGCGCGCTGCCGCTTCTTGAGGATATATACAACTTTGAGGATGCGCTTCTGGTCGGCTCGATGCTTATCACATTTTTAAGAAACGCCGACAGAGTGAAAATCGCCTGCATGGCACAGCTTGTAAACGTCATAGCTCCCATCATGACAAGAACAGGCGGCGGATGCTGGGCACAGACTATATTCTATCCGCTTATGCAGGCATCAAAATACGGCAGAGGTACTTCCCTTCTGACGCTTGTTGACACGCCGAAATACGACTGCGCCGAGTTTGAGGATGTTCCCGTTATCGATGCGCACGCTGTGACGGATGACGACGGAAATGTTACCGTTTTCTGCGTGAACAGAGATATGAGTGAGCCGTGCGAGCTTAACATAGACCTTCGCTCCTTCGGTGATAAGTTCAGCGTTATGCACTCGGTGCTTCATCATGATGATGTAAAGGCGGTCAACACGGAAGAAAATCCCGAAAACGTTGTGCCGCATGAAATCAAAAATTCCTGCGTGATTGACGGCGGCAGGGCAACTGTCACAGTGCCGGCACTGAGCTGGAATGTAATAAGATTTATAAAGTAAGACAATAAGACAGTAAAAAAATCCGCTCGGAGAAAAGATCTTCGGGCGGACTTTTTATTCAATGCAAATTTTTTTGCTTTATTTCGGACAGTGATACTGCGTTTTGCAGTCGGAAGCCGTCAATGCTTTTGAAATTATTTGAGCCATGACTTGGGGTCATCAAGCCCAACGGCGGCACGGAGAATAAGACGAGCATCCGAAACCGAAATATCACCTGCGAAATCAGCATCTGCGGCAACATATCTTTCAGCTGTCAATGTATCCAGTTTAACGGCGGCACGAAGGGCAAGACGAGCATCGGAAACACTTACGTCACCGTTGCAGTCTATGTCACCCATAACAGAAATCTTTATTATGGTGTTTTCGAATACAATCTGCATTCCGGTTTTCAGCTTTGCGTCCTTGGAAACTGTATTATTGCCGTCTTTTAACTCACCCTTTGTAATCGCACTGTCTAACATTTCGACAATCATTTTCGGTGAGACAGCAAGAATTTCGGTTTTTTCAAATTCGGTCTTTTTGGTTCCTTCAATTTCTTTTACGCCGGGTTCTGCGGGTTTCTGCTCTTTCGGACCGTAAGTATCACAGCGTGTGCATTTATGAGAAATTGTACCGTCGGAATTTTCACGAACAGCACCGGTGAAATCATGTCCGAGTGCATCGGTATAATTTTTGTTTTCCGTCAGGTCACAACGCGAGCATTTATAAACATCGTAACCCTTTTCGGTGCAGGTCGGAGCAACCGTTTTTGATTTTACGGTGTAATCGTGACCGAGTGAGGGAACGATCTGCTGTGCTTCGATTTTTTCGTTGCATACCGAGCAGTGCTTGCCTTCGGTGAG
>CAVFPQ010000032.1:0-19951 GCA_963624415.1 Acutalibacteraceae bacterium
GACAATGTCATCACCTCAAAAAATATTTTATCCCATATAAGGATTTTTGTCAAACTATACTTGTGTGCGTGCCTGAATTTTCTTTATATAAAAAGCGGGAAATATAATAACAAAAGCGTAAGCCGAGCTGACCGACCTACGCTTTTATGATTTATGATTTTATCTTATTTCTCGATAACAATGCCCTTCTGTTTTCTGACTTCTTCAAGGTCTTTGAGCATTTTTGCCTTTTCGGGCCCTGAGATTTTATAGAAAAGAATGGGAACAATGCAAAGCAGAAGACTTACACCGGGAACGATAGAAATAAGTGAGAATATCGCGAAATTCTGCGATGTCGTAAGCTCCGTTGCCGCCTTAATTGCCGTGTCGCTGAGCATCTGATCAACGGGAATATCAACAATCATATATGCTATAACAATACCGCATGTTGCAAAAGCATTGCCTATCTTGTTAACAAATCCCTGACAAGCGGAGCCGAGTGCATTGTCACGGAAGCCTGTGTGAAGCTCCATATAGTCAAGGCAGTCACCGATCATAGCGTAGCAGATAACGTTAAGCACACCGAGAGGGAAGCTTGAGATTATCATAAAGGGAATGCAGAAATAAAGATTATGCGTATACCATCCGATAAGCGTTGTGCCGACAGTTGCGATTGCGCCGATGAAGCAAGTTGTAATAACAAGCTTTTTATAATCGAACTTCTTCATGAGAACGGGCATAAGAAGCATTGCGCCGAACATACCTACAAGAGCGCAGACATCAAGTATAAGCTTGATACCTGTAACACTGCTGTTTATGGCTGTGGCTTTTTCGGCATCTGTCAGACCTTCAAGAGGCTTGCCGATATAGAAAGCGTAACGTGCAACGTGAAGGGAAGCCGCCTGAATCATATATCTGCCGCAGGACAGAATACCCATCACAATAACAAGCATAAGAGGCTTGCAGGTAAAAATACGCTTGAGTTTTCCGGGATCGCCGGGCTTTCTTTCCTGTGCGGGGATAACAACACGCTCTTTAATGTCCTTAGTGCAAGCGGCATACAGCACACCGCCGACAACTACGGATACAAGAACCATTATAAAGTATTTTGTCTTTTCGTATTCGATTGTTTCATTTGATATGAAATTGGGAAGAATAAAACTTACTATATAGAGCAAAATCATGGGAATGGCAGATCCTACGCCGTTTACCGTTCTGCCGATTGAGAAAATGCTGCCTCGTTCTTCTGCATTGGGTGTCATAACGTTCGGCAGTGACCAGAAGGGAACATCAGCCATTGTGTAAAGCATACCCCATGATACGTATACAATCGATGCGTAAACCATTTTGCCGGTATTCGAGAGATTGGGGCAATAGAACATGAGTATTGTAAGAATGCTGACGGGGATAACCGCCCATTTTACAAATGTTTTAATTGATTTGCCCTTTTCCGCGCGTCTGTCGGCGATGATACCCATAAGCGGATCGTTTATGGCATCCCATACACGGGCGAGAAGCATAAGCAATAAAACAAACATCAGCGGCACCTGAAGCACATTAATGTAGAAGTCACTGATATAGGATGACATCATGGCATAAATCATGCCCTGGCCTGCCGCACCTATTGCAAACATGCGGAACTCTTTTTTAGATACGTATTTGTCGTTCATATAACGCCTCCGAAAAAATTCGATTGAACACAGCGCTTTGCAGCAAATATTCAACTCGGTTATTATACAGTATTTTACAATATTTTACAATAAACTTTTGTCTTGAATGTCATATTTGTGAATTTAAGACAAAAATTCAAACATCGATTTGTAAAATAATACCTATAAACGGATATGAACCTTAAATTGTTCGTTAATATAACCAAAAAAGACACGTGAAGTTTGTTGAACAATCCAAGTAAATATTGTAAATGAATTCAAAAATGTTCATAATTTAGTAATATTTATATGATACTATGACAACAACGACATTCAGCATACGTTGGTTGTTGCACATACATTTTTCTTTTTGTAATTATTTGGAGGATTAAAAATGTTTGAAGTAATCATTAAATACGCAAAGCAGTTTATAAGCATATTTACCGGTATTGTTTCGCTTATTTCCGGCAACAAAGACAACTGATTTTACCCCTTTCATAAATTGACTGTCGGCGGACCCACCCGTTCGGCAGTCTTTTTTACGGCTCATTTTCCGGTCGGAAAATCGATTCCATTTTTGACTTTACCGAATTTTCCGACTGAAGCATTTTTATATTTTACAAAACAATATTTTTTTGCCATGGCATAAAATTTTGTTGATAGCTGTTGTTGTCGGCAATATTTTACCGTTTTACGCTTTCTTGCAGGCGTGATTCAAAAAATTAAAATAATACTTGCAAATGTGATTTTTTAGTGCTATACTACAAAAGCAATTGAAAAGGGCCTGTAGCTCAGTTGGGAGAGCGTTCGGTTCGCATCCGAGAGGTCGAGAGTTCGAATCTCTTCAGGTCCACCATAACGGCACATTACTTTCGATACGGTGTTGTAACGAAAGTGTGTGCTTTTTTTGTGTAAAAAAATATTTTGATTACGCAAAAAAACACTTTTTTGACGCATACCGCACGTTGTATATTACAAAGTAAGGATTGACAATTACATTTCTTCCATTTACAATATGCATGTAATTTTGTTTATGTATTTGGGGATTATTTTAAGAACGACAAAAAGAGAGGGAAGCCGGTCAAAAAGAAATTCCGGTACAAGTTATATTTTCAGGGGGAGTCGTAATTGAGTAAATCTCATCGTGAAGCGGATGCAGTCGACAGCAAATCCAATATATCATACATCAGTATAACGATTCTCCTGATGGTCTATGATATTGTCGTTTCTGCCGGCTCATATTTTATTGCACTGTGGCTTCGTTTTGATTGTCATGTTTCGCAGATTTACGAGCCGTTTATTACATCGTGGTTCAAATTCGCCCCGATTTACGCAGTCATTACGGTTGTAGTTTGCCGGTTTCTGAAGCTTTATAAAAGCATATGGAAGTACGCAAGCTTCACCGAGCTTAAAAGAGCAATTGCGGCTTCATTTATTCTCGGCGCACTTCACACCGCGGGAATTACCCTGCTTTTCGGGCGTATGCCGATATCGTACTATTTTATCGGTATTTTCGTGCAGTTTATTTTGTCTGTTGCAGCCAGGTTTGCATACAGATTTGTTTTGCTTGAACGCAACAGATTGTTGGAATCCCGCACATATACCGGCAGAGTTATGCTTATCGGTGCCGGATCCGCAGGTCGTCTTATTCTTCGTGATATTCAGAATGCGAAGGAAGTATCCGACCGTGTGTGCTGTATTGTCGATGATGACAAGGCAAAATGGGGACGCTATATTGACGGCGTTAAGATTGTCGGCGGCAGGGATGAAATTCTTTATAATGTAGAAAAATACAAAATCGATAAGATATTTTTAGCTATCCCCAGTGCTTCTTCACAGGCAATACGCGATATTCTCGATATATGCAAAGAGACCGAGTGCGAGCTTAAAATTCTCCCCGGAATGTATCAGTTTGTCAGCGGCGATGTATTTGCAAGTCAGCTGCAGAATGTTTCGGTTGAAGACCTGCTCGGTCGAGAGCCTGTCAAAGTCGAAATGCAGGAAATTTATGACTTTATTCAAGGTAAGACAATTCTTGTCACTGGCGGCGGCGGTTCAATCGGCAGTGAGCTTTGCCGACAGATTGCTTCGCACAACCCCAAGCATCTTATTATTCTTGATATTTACGAAAACAACGCCCATGCTATTCAGCTTGAGCTTCGGGATAAATATCCGAATCTTAAGCTTTCGGTTCTTATCGGCTCCGTTCGTGACAGTCGCAGATTAAGACAGGTTTTCGAGCAGTACAAGCCCGAAATTGTCTATCATGCTGCGGCGCATAAGCATGTTCCGCTTATGGAAGACAGTCCGTGCGAGTCAATAAAGAACAATGCAATCGGCACATACAAGACGGCATATGCAGCTATGCTTAACGGCTGCAAAAGGTTTGTGCTTATCTCTACCGACAAAGCGGTTAATCCCACAAATATTATGGGTGCGTCAAAGCGTCTGTGTGAGATGGTTATTCAGTCGTTTGCCCATAAAATCAGCGAAGGCAAAGCCGACGACATTCCCTGTCTTCATGTCCATAACGATGATGAAGACGGCAGTATGACAGATTTGCACATGAAAGGTGTAAAGCCGACAACCGAATTTGTCGCAGTGCGTTTCGGCAACGTTCTTGGCAGTAACGGCTCGGTTGTTCCTCGTTTTAAGGAGCAGATTGCAAAGGGCGGACCTGTGACGGTTACTCACCCCGATATAATCCGCTATTTTATGACCATTCCGGAAGCCGCTTCACTCGTTTTGCAGGCAGGCACTTATGCCAAGGGCGGCGAAATTTTCGTTCTCGATATGGGTGAGCCCGTAAAAATCGACAGTCTCGCAAGAAATCTGATTCGACTTTCGGGATTTCGTCCGGATATTGACATAAAAATCGAGTATACGGGACTTCGCCCGGGTGAAAAGCTTTATGAAGAAAAGCTTATGTCCGAGGAGGGGCTTCGCACTACGCCCAACAAGCTGATTCACATCGGCAATCCGATTCCGTTTGATACAGACGAGTTCTTAAATCAGCTTCAGATGCTTATGAACGCCGCCTATGACGGAAAGGAAAAAGAAATCCGTTCGCTTGTAAAAGGTGTGGTTACAACTTATCATCCGACAGAAGAATAAATATTAACGCCGAATCTGCAGCACATTTTTGTGAAGCTCATTCGGCGTTTTTTGAAAAACTATTTTCCGGTTTATACTGTGAAAGTTTTTATACAATCTGTAAAAGATAGAATTTCAGATACTGTGTCTCCGGTACGGACAGCAGCACGGGATGGTCGCACGCCTGCTGTCTGTATTCGGCTATTCTTATCTGAACATTTGCGTCTTTTGCGGCTTCGTGAAGCATTTTGCGAAACAGCTCATCTGTCATAAAATGCGAGCATGAACAGGTCGCGAGCCAGCCGCCTCTCGGAAGCAGTCGCATTGCCTTCAGGTTAATTTCTTTATATCCGTTAAAAGCCGCCGTTACTGTCGAGCGGCTTTTTGTGAATGCCGGCGGGTCGAGAATAATATAGTCGTATGTTCTGTCGTGTTTGTTATAAAGCTCGGTCAGAAGCTCGAAAACATCGGCACAAAGAAAGTCCACATTTGTAAAGCCGTTTGCTTTACAGTTGCGCTCGGATTCGCTTATCGCTTCTTTTGAAATGTCAACGGCCGTTACATGCTTTGCTCCCGCTTTTGCACAGTTAAAAGCGAATGCTCCGGTGTGTGTAAAGCAGTCGAGAATTGTCTTATCCTTGGCTATACCGGCGGCGGAAAGGCGATTAAAACGCTGATCTAAGAAGTAGCCTGTCTTTTGCCCTTTGATATAATCGATGATATATTTTATGCCGTTTTCTTCTATTTCAATTTCAGAAGAATCACAGTCTTTTTCGGTAAGAAGTCCGTCAAAATCATAGTAGCCCTTGTAAAGCTCCAGCCCTTCCTTTGCTCTTACGGCGACATCGTTTCTCTCGTACAGAATATTTATTTCTTCTCCGTTTTCACGAAGCTTTTTGATGATTGCGGGGAAGATAATATCTTTTCTCTTTTCGATGCCGAGGCTCATAACCTGTGTTACAAGACAGGTGCCGAATTTGTCAACAATAAGTCCGGGCATAAAATCCGAGTCGCCGAAAACAAGTCTGCAAACGGATATATCTCCGCCGAGACAGGTCTTGCGGTAATCTATCGCATAACCGATTCTTCTTTCAAAAAATGCACTGTCAAATGTGTCGTTTGCATTGGTTGAAATTATACGCACCGTAATTTTTGAATTGCTGTTATAAAATCCGGAACCGAGATATCTGTCTTTTGAAGAATACACATCGACAATATCTCCGTTTTCTATTCCGTCGTCCGTGTCGGTTATGTTTTCACCGTAAACCCACGGATGACCGTTTTTTGCGGAATTTTCCGCTTTTTTGTTTACCTTTACTTTTTTAAGAGCACGCATACCGTAAACCTCCCGATAAAATCCGCTTTAGATTTTATAATATTTTTAAGCCATTTTCAATATGCTTGAAAAATAATTGTCAATATGCTATTATATAGCTTGATTTTACCGAAAGGAATGATTTTCCGGCATGAGTCCATTGTTAAAAAAGAAAAAAGGAGCTTTGACCGATAAAGAGCTTCTTAAGATGTATTGCCTATATTCCGCTTTTATTTCACTCGGAATTATGGCTGTCGCTATGATCTGTCATATTATTATTCCGTTTTACAGCGAAACAAGAACGGTTTTGCGTATGGACCTCTATCATCAGTATGGTCCGCTGTTCAGTGAGCTTTACGACAGAATAGTTAACGGTCAGTCGCTTATCTATTCGTGGCGTTCCGGTCTCGGAAGCGGTTTTCTGGGCAACTTCTTTAACTACTGCAGCAGTCCGTTTACGCTGATAATTCTGCTTTTCGGACACAAAAATATGCCCGAAGCCGTTGCCGCAATGTTTATTCTCAAGGCAATGCTGTCATCCGGTACTTTTACTTATTATCTGAATAAGACCAATAACTGCGTAAATAAGTACAGCATGATTTTTGGGCCTATGTACGCCTTCTGCAGTTATTTTGTCGCATATTCATGGAATATAATGTGGATTGACGCTATGGCTGTTTTTCCGCTTGTTGTTCTCGGTATCGAACGTATTATTCAGTACAAAAAGCCGACTCTGTTTATTGTGACGCTCACATATACCATGATTACCAACTACTATATGGCTTATATGGTATGTATACTAAGTGTCCTCTATTTCCTCTATTATTTCTTCGGCAGATATGAGCTCGGCGCAAAGCTTGACGAGAGTGTAATCAAGGTTAAGAAAGAGAAAAAGTATAAAAAGACCGGTCGCGACTTTATTGTTGTTCCCGAAGATGAAAACGAAGAAACGAACATTCCCGAGAATGCTGAAAATGATGAACAAAATATTATAGCTGAAGCTGCCGAAGAGCCAATCGAAGAGACATTTTCTGTTGAAGATGCCGCAGCTGTCGATGATGTAACTTCTGTTTTGGTTGATGACATTGCCGCAGATATGCCTGTAATTACAGATTCCTTTGAATCTGCCGGTATTCCTGATGATATTACAACTCCCGATGTCGTTGAAGCTCCGGAAGATGGCGCAATCGAAAATATATCAACAGAAGGTGAGTCGGCTGACGATAATGCCAAACCCTCAAAGAAGAAAAAGGGCGCACGCAACCTGAGAAACAACAGATTTTTCGCAACGGGATGCATTTTCGCATTCTCCGCATTTCTCTGTTTCTTCCTTGCCGCCTTCGCACTTATGCCGGTATCATATTGCCTTAATTCTTCGTCTGCCACATCGGCGTCATTCCCCGATGAAATCAAGGTATACTTTAATATATTCGATTTCCTTTCAAACCATCTGCCCGGCACGGAAACCACAATTCGAAGCAGCGGCGACAATGTAATGCCCAATGTCTATTGTGGTCTTCTGACTGTAATGCTTGTTCCGCTCTATTTCTTTACAGACAGAGTTTCGGGACGCAAGAAGATTGCCGCAGTTGCTCTGCTTGCAACATTCTATTTCGGCTTCTCGATTAACTATTTCAACTTTATCTGGCACGGAATGCACTTCCCGAATGACCTGCCTTACAGATTTTCGTTCGCGTATTCGTTTATACTTCTGACTTTGGCATATAAGGTCATATTAAATATTCGGGAATTTTCAAAGAAGACGTATATCGGCATCGGCATGGCAATAGTGCTGTTTGTCGCACTTATAACCAAGCTTGAAACACCGAATAACGGCTCTCTTTCAATCTGGCTGTCAATACTTTTCGCAATTATCTACACAGTTGTTTTCGGACTGTTCTATTCACCGAGATACGACAAAAAGAATGTTGTCAATCTCTTGATTTTCACAATTGTTCTGGAGCTTATTTTCTCGGATACTATGAGCTTTGTAATGAATCAGCCCAAGAAGAACTATGTGTCCGATTATGACGACTATCAGTCCATTTCGGAAATGGTGGAAAGTGACGATTCCACACTGTTCTATCGTACGGAGCTTACACAGCTGAGAGCGAGAATGGACCCCTGCTGGTACGGCTATAACGGCGTATCAACATTTACGTCCATGGCATCCGAATCCACTTCCGCATTTATGAAAAAGCTCGGTCTTTTCGGCAACAAGATAAACAGCTATACGTATTATCCTCAGACTCCGATTTTCAACAGCCTGTTCGGACTTAAGTATATCTATGACAATAACGATATGATTTCCGAAGGTGACTATTATACCAAGGTCGGCGAAAACGATTCGTTTACCGCATATGAGTATAAATATGTTCTTCCGATTGCGTATGCCGTCAATAATGATATGGAATCGTGGAGCACAACGGACTCAAATCCGTTCGAGGTGCAGAATTCTCTTCTTAAAGGTATGACGGGTGTGTCAGATGTTATGATTAATGTTCCGGCAACGGACGTTGATGTTGACGGCGGTTCGTCTGTCTCAGTCGATAAAGTAAACAGCGACACCAAGTTTACCGTAAACAAAGACGATACCACAAGCACGGCTACCGTTACCGTTACAATTACAGCCGAGACCGACGGTTATTACTACACATACGCAGGATGCACAAAGCTTGACAAGCTTGCCGTAAAAGCGGATAACGGTTACAGCTATGAGCATAACAGCACAAGCATTCAGCCGTATATTCTCGATATCGGTTATCTTGAAGCGGGTCAGGAGGCGACTGTCGAATATACAGTTGCCAAGGATAATTCCTCGGCAAGCATTACATTTGAAGCGGCGTATCTTGACAGTGCTAAGTTTGAAGAGGCCTATAATATTCTTAAAAATCAGTCTCTTAACTATACCGAGTTTGATGAAACCACATTTACCGGCACTGTGACAACAACCGCAGACAGATCCGTAATATTTACGACAATTCCCTATGATGAAAGCTGGGTAGTCACCGTTGACGGGCAGGAGCTTACATACTACGACGAAGAAAATGATACTTCAAAAGAAGGCAAGATTATTAAAATCGCCGAAGGCTTCATCGGAATTGATGTCGGAGAAGGGGAGCATACGCTTACAATGACATACAAGGCTCGCGGTCTTACAAAAGGTATCGCCATGACCTGCGGCGGAATTGTTGTTGCCGTATTGCTTCTTGTATACAAATTCTATTTTTCAAAGAAGCTCGAAGCAAAAGGCAAAAAGCCGAAGATTTTCGAGAACAGCGTTGATATTAAAGACTGAATAAAGTTAATCTGACGCAAATAAATAAGCAGTCTGCAGTTCGTTGAGACATTGCAGACTGTTTTTTTTGACTGTAAAATCTCGGTAATGCATATGTGAATTTTTGTTAAAACGATATTTGTTCTTTTGCATAAAATAAATCTTGAATTTGTGTATTCTGTGTGCTACAATGCATAAGAAATAATAATTTGTTCATAATATTTTAATGTGAACGTGATTTTTGACGGGAGAGAATTGCATGAAAAAAATTCTTAGTATCCTTTTGGCGCTGACTCTTGCGGTTGCCGGTGTTTTGCCCTGCTTTGCGGCGAACAATGATGAGCTTTACCCTACAATTATGGTAGCCGGTTACAGCTCTTCTTCGCTTTATAATGTTACCGAAAACGGCACCGAACAGGTGTGGGGCGTTGACATGGATGAAGTACTTTCGCTTGTTCTTAAAAATATTGCCCAAATCGGCAAGGGACTCGGTGAAGCCGCCTTCGGCAAAGCTGATACAATCGCCGACCTTGTAGGTAATGCGGTTGTAGATATGTACGGCGTTATGGCGTATAATGAGTATGGCAAAAGCGTAAATAATATCGTTCCGTATTCGCAGAAGGCAGCGGAAACACAGTATTCTTATCTTCAGAATAATGTTAACGGCGAGCATATGCATGAGCCTGAGCTTATTGCCACTGCCGCCGAGGTTTATAATGAAAAAACAGGCACGGATAACGGCTATGATTGGTGCTTCAGTTTCCAGACGGACTGGCGGCAGAACATAGTCGACTGTGCGGCAGACCTTGACAGATATATTGATGATGTTCTCGCATTTACCGGGGCAAAGAAGGTTAATCTTCTTGCGGTCAGCCACGGTGGTGAGGTATGTGCCACATATTTAAGTCTGTACGGAAAAGATAAGCAGGTAGTCAATAATGCCGTTCTTACTGTTCCCGCAATCGGCGGTGCGTGTCTTGCATCCGATCTTATGGCTGAGAATGTTGTGTTTGATGAAGAGACTCTCATGTATTTCATCGAAAACGGCATGATGTTCGAAACAGATATCGACTGGCTTGTAAAGGCAAATCAGCTTGGCATTCTTGATGACATTTGCAATCAAATAATGCATAAGTACGCAAAGCAGGTTATCGGCTATTGGGGCAGTATATGGGACTTTATCTCTCCCGATTACTATGATGAGCTTAAGGCACAGCTTCCCGAGACAATGCTTAATTCCGAACTTATCAGAAAGAGTGATTATTTCCACTATACCGTTTATCCCGGACTTTATGACAGCCTTAAAGAGTGCGTTGAAGGCGGCACTGACATTTATATAGTCGCAGGTTGTGCCGAACCCTCCGTTGTCGGACTTCAGGAGTATTCCGACGGTATCGTTACCGTAAAATCCTCGACAGGTTCCGTAACTGCACCTTACGGCAAACGCTTCGGCGACGGCTATGTTCAGGCGGGTACACAGTGCGACAACTCCGAACATAATCATCTGTCTCCCACAATGACAATAGATGCTTCTACCGGTTATCTGCCCGACACAACATGGTATATAAACGGACTTTTCCACGGCATGACATGGAAAGATGATTATACAAAGAATCTTTGCACAACTCTTCTTTTCTCGGAAACGAGCATGACCGTTTATTCTGACGAAAATTATCCGCAGTTTAAGTACAGCACAAACACGTGCCACTCGGTTATAGGTGCGTTTAATAATTCGGCTGAAGGGTATCTGACTTCTGAAGACGATGCGTTTGTTGTTACAAATCTTTCTAAAAAGTATACGATGAAGCTTTTGTCTGTTTCGACAAGCGGAATGGATTTGATTTTTGACCTTAAAAAGCCTGTATATCTTAAGCCCGGCGAGAGTACCACGCTTCATTTTAACGGTGAAATTCCCGCGACAAGCCTTACAACGGCGGATGTGACTATTACATATAAGCTCATCGGAAGTGTTACGCCTTATGGCGAGAGAACACTTGTATTTACACTTGACAACGGCACTGCACCGGAGCATACCGAGCAATATGCAGACGCAAATCATAAGACTGCATTTGATGATGCGATTGATGATAAAGGGCTTGATATTCTTGAAAAAACAGGACTCTATCAGCTTTTCAAAATGATTTATGATATGCTTCGGTCTATTCTCAGAATGTTCGGCTCGATTTGCTGAGTGCATTTTCGTCATCGGCATATAACTAAAATAAATAAACCGCATTAAGCTTTGATTGCCTATTGCGGTTTTTGCTTTTTGTACTTGTATAAATATTGTTTTTCTGTTAGAATATTCTTATAAAAAACGGAAGGGGAGTTTGTTTTGCGTGAAAGTTCAAAAATAGCACTCGGCGGCATAATTTCGGCACTTGCCGTTGTTATCATGCTCTCAACATATATAACGCCCCTTCTTGTGTATACCGCTCCGCCGTTTGCGGGGCTGCTGCTTGTTGTGATGCTGCGTGAAATCGGTTATTCGTGGGCGTTCGGTGCGTATACGGCAGTGTCGTTATTATCGGTTTTTCTTGTTGCCGACAAAGAATCCGCTGTGTTTTTTATGATGTTTTTCGGATATTATCCCATTTTAAGAATGTTTATAAACAGCAAGATAAAGTTGAAACCGCTAAGTTTCGCAATAGGATTTGTTGTGTTTAACTGCTCGCTGTTTTTGTCCGTTAAAATATGCTCTGAGATTTTCGGAATAGATTATTCGGATTTTACCGACAGCGGCATGGCAATGTTTATTCTGTTTATTGTTCTTATGAATTTTGTATTTATCGCTTATGATGTCTTGTTAAACCGAGCGGTATATATTTATGATATGATGATTTCAAAAAAAGTAAAAAAACTGTTTCGGCATTAACCACGTGCTGATAAGAAAGTATTGTTTCAAAACAAAGGCAAATCATCAACTTAATGTATAACAAAACTAATAGTTTGTCATAATGGTATGCTATGCACATTTACGGTATTTTTTTATTTTGAAATGCAAAGCAGTTTCGGCGAGAAACCAATACTTCGTTGTCAGCGTGTGGCTTTATGGGAGAGTTAAGATGGCAAATAAAAACAAATCTGTATATGTGTGTTCAGAATGCGGCTGTGTGTCCCCGAAGTGGAACGGACAGTGCCCGGAGTGCGGAGAGTGGAATACATTTGTCGAAAGAACGTCAAGCCCGTCTGCATCGGGTACATCTAAAGCAAATGCATCGGCCGGATTTTCCGCATTAAAATTAGATGAAATAACCGATTGTTCTGAAATTCGCTTTGATACGGGCACTTCGGAGCTTAACAGAGTATTGGGCGGCGGTCTTGTAAAAGGTTCACTGGTTCTTATCTCCGGCGATCCCGGAATAGGTAAATCAACTTTGCTTTTGCAGATGACTTCAGAGCTCGGAAAAACAAAAAATGTGTTGTATGTATCGGGAGAAGAATCCCCTCAGCAGATAAAGCTTCGTGCCGAGCGGCTTAATGTCACGTGTGACGGACTCAGAGTGCTGTGCAAGACAGATGCGGAGGCAATATGCTCTTATGTGCGTGAAACAAATCCCGATGTTGTAATTATAGATTCCGTTCAGACAATGCAGATAACGGAAATAAACTCCCTTCCCGGCAGTATAGCACAGGTAAGGGAGTGCGCAAATCTGTTTATGCGGCTGTCAAAGGAGCTCGGCGTGCCGGTTGTGCTTGTCGGTCATGTAAATAAAGACGGCAATATAGCCGGGCCTAAGGTTCTTGAACATATAGTGGACTGCGTTCTGTATTTTGAGGGTGAAAAAAATCTGTCGTATAGAATTCTGCGTGCAGTGAAAAACAGATTCGGCTCGACCAATGAAATTGGCGTTTTTGAAATGCGTGACACCGGTCTTTGTGAAGTAACAAACCCGTCGCAGGCTCTTATATCGGGCAGACCGTACGGCGTTTCGGGATCATGTATTGCGTGTGTGATGGAGGGCTCAAGACCGATTCTGGCGGAAGTGCAGGGACTTGTGTGCCAGTCGAATTTCGGTAATCCAAGACGCGCGGCAAACGGATTTGACTATAACAGAATGTCGATGCTTATTGCGGTTCTCGAAAAACGTGCCGGGTATTATCTTAATGCATGCGATACTTATGTAAATGTTGCAGGTGGACTCAGAATTGACGAGCCTGCATCCGATTTGCCTGTTACACTGTCGCTTGTGTCCTCACTCAGAGATAAGCCGCTAAGAGATGATTGTATTGCCTTCGGAGAAATAGGACTTGTCGGAGAAATAAGGGCAGTAAGCTATGCCGCCGTTCGTGTCAGAGAGGCTGTGCGGCTCGGATTTAAGAAATGCATTTTGCCGACACATAATCTTAAAGAGCTTGATGAAAATCTTTTTAATAAAATCGAAATTAAAGGCGTAAATAATATACGGGCGGCGTTTAATGAGGCGGAAAAGTAATAAACAATTAGCAATTAGCAATGAGCAATGAGCAATTGGGGAATCACTAAAAACTCGTTGGTCTCTTAAAAACTACCGAAAAATTGCGAAAAATGACTGTTTTTACCGCATTTTCATTCTTTTAGAGAATTATATACAAAAATATCTTAGTTTTTAGATGTGCCCAATAAGCAATTAGCAATTAAAATAATGCAGAATGTAAAATGCATAATGCATAATGTCGGAAGACACTGTGTGTCTTGGATTGTATGGCTTCGCAAAAGGTGGGCTTGCGAGGGGCGCCGGGGGCTTTGCCGTAGGCAGGGCTTGGCCGCTCGTCGGGGCACCTATCTGTTCGGTCGGTTGGCTTTCTGAGTTTGCCGAGTTTTATGCCGAACAGACAGGCACCGCCTCCGAGCGGATGCCCTCCATTCGCCTTCATTTGTTAAGCCGCAAGGGGCTGCGGCTGAACAAACTTGGCTCATTTCGGGCATGTGCCTCCTCCGCACTCCTGCCTTTCGGCAGTCGTTCGTCGTCGGCACTTTGCTCGTCGTTTGCTTTCGCAAACTACGAGCCTTACGGCTCCTCCGCCGCTTTCAGCGTCGTCGTCGCCGTCGCTCGCCTTCGGCTCGCGTATGCCCTCGCCTTCGGCTCGGGCCAAGCCTCGCTTCGCTCGGCCTTCGGCTCGTCGCTTCGCTCCTCGCCCCCAAATAACCCCTGAAAGGATGTTTTTTTATGAACAAAGAACTTTATCGTGCCGCACGTTTTCGCAGTGCCGTTCTCATGCTTACCGTGAGTGTCGCAATGATTCACGTTGTGCATAAATACTCAAAAATAAAGAAATTTTAATCGGCCTCAACGGTTATATAGTCCTTGAGCTTTTCAAACTTCTTTTCGGCAATTCCGCTGACATTCATAATGTCTTCGATTGATTTGAAATTGCCGTTTTGCTCTCGGTAGGCTATTATCTTTTTTGCCGTTGCTTCGCCTATCCCGGGCAGCTTATCAAGCTCGGCAACATCAGCCGTGTTTATGTTAATAAGCAGTGCTTCGGTGATGTCTTCGGCTGTTGTCTGTTCTGTTGGTTTAGTCTGAACTTCTTCGCTCGGCTTTTCGGTTTCGGGTGCTTTCGTTTGATTGTTTTTGTTCGCTGATTGCACAGAGCCTACCGTTATATAGCTTTTTATGTTCTCGAATGTTGCGTCACCTATACCACTGACATTTTTTATTTCTTCAATCGAACCGAAAACGCCGTTTGCCTCACGGTAAGCGACAATTTTCTGTGCTTTTGCGTCGCCTATTCCTGTAAGGGAAGTAAGCTCCGCCGCAGAAGCCGTATTTATATTTATAATACCGCCTGCAGTATTGTTTTGACCTGCCGAGTTTGTTTCATTTTCGGTTGTCGTTGAAGCAGTATCTCCGCCGACTGTTATATAACTCTTTATATTCTCAAATGTTGCGTCACCTATGCCGCTGACATTTTTTATTTCTTCAATCGAACCGAAATCGCCGTTTGCCTCACGGTAAGCGACAATTTTTTTTGCCTTCGCTTCGCCTATACCCGGAAGTGCGGTAAGCTCCGCTGCTGTCGCCGTGTTTATATTGATTAGCAGTGCCTCGGTTGTATCCTCCACGTCAATTGCTTCGGTTATAATTTCAATTATCTTTATTTTGTCGGCGGAATTTTTGCCTATGTAATTCTGCCCGATTTTCATGCAAAGCAAAATTAACGCAACGGGCAGTGCGACACATAATATTGATAAAAAAACTTTTCCCGTATTTTTCTTTTTTTCTTTCTTGACGGTATTTTCTTCAGTTGTATTATCGGGTGGTATATTTGTGATGTCAATGTTTGTCAGGTGCGTTAAATCTATAATGGCATATTCCGGCTTGCCCCTGAGGTCGATATAATTTGCCTCTGGCGGAGTCGGAACAGGCGGCAAGGGGTCTTCCGGTATATTATATTCCGTTTTTTCTCCGGCTAACTCTTTTCGATAAATATCATATCTGACCGTTCGCTCCTCAATAATATTGTCATTGAGGTCGCAGACAGTCAGCACCATATATTCGACATCATTTCCGAATGAGTCTTGTCTTATAATTTTCTTCTGAGTCTCGTAGCAGTTTTTCGGCGGCTTGGTTTCGTTAAAATACCTTTTGAAAGCTTCAAGCTCCTCTTCGGGGCTTATTTTAATCGTGTCGTCGTTGTCCGGAGACATTTTTTTGCTCAGCCCTTTCGTTTGTTCAGTGAGGATTTTATGATTTTCGTAAGTATTATCGGTGCGCTTAAAGCGGCGGCGACACCTGCGGCTTTTGCTCCCGTTTCAAGCTTTACGCTCGTTCTGTCTCTGAGTATCTTTATGCTTCCGTGAAGTGACAGACAGTTGTTTCCAATCAGTTCACGGTAACGAATCATTCTTGTTTTTATGTTTTTGATATTATTTTCGTTGAGTTCTATAATTCTGACGCCCTGCATAAGTCCGTCGCCGTATGCGTAGAAAGATGCGGTTTTGCACTGCCCCAATATTATGCCGTCAACCATTCCGACAAAATCGTTCATATGGTCATGACCGAAAAATGCCGCAAAGACATCGCCTGTCTGCTTCCATGCTTCAAACTCTCCGCCGTTGTGGTCGGGTGTGCATGGTGCTTCACCCATATAGCCTTCTACGCCTGTCCTGCGATTAAGATTATAAAATCTGCCTTTTTTGCCGTCAGCCCCTGCGACACCGTCAAACAGCATAACGGACGGACCTTTTTCGGAACAGAGCCTGTAAACCTCGGGCACGGGAATATGCTGAACCGCAATTGCCGGGATAGTTCTGCCGTATTTTTCTTTCAGCTTTTCTGCGTCTGTTTTGTATTCATCAAGCTGTTCTTTGTCGATGAAAGCGTAATAGCTGTCGTATATTTTATCCGCATGATTACCGGAATAAAAATGCCTGATTACAACAGCCGGCTCTTTTTCGCTTTTGCCGTATATGGGAACGGTGTAATCCCCGAACCTGTTTACATCGGTTTCGTCGGGCAGAATGCACCCCGGGAGAGTGCGGTATATTTCATACTGGCGTTTTAGGCTGTCGACGGCACATTCAAGATCATGATTGCCCAAAATAAATGAAAAAGGTGTGTTGGTGTCGACATACGGTTTTGTTATACGCAAAAGAGTATCTCTGAACTCCTGCTCGTTGTCGCCCGTTGAATTATCGCCCATAAGAATTACAAGATCGGGCTTTTCGCTTTCGATGGCGGCATACTGAAGGGCAAGATAGTCCGCGTGCTTTGCGTCAGCCCCTTTGTCATTCTCTTTTGTACGCTCATGCGGATCTCCCACAAGCATTATCTTAAATTTGCCGTCATGAAATCTGAGCATTTTTCTGTCTCCTTATTCTTTGCGTTATTATATGCTACGGCTTATTTGCCGAAATAGTAATATTGTTTGTTATATATTGCAATCATTGCCGACTGCAAATTGCTGATTGAATAATGCCGCACCGGAAGCCATAAAACTCCCGATACGGCATAATAGAATTATTTCAATGCATTGATAAGCTCGTCAATTTTATCGGTCTTTTCCCATGAAACATCAAGGTCTTCTCTGCCTATCTGTCCGTAAGCGGAGAGGGGAGTGTAAATGGGCTGTCTCAAATTGAGATTATCAATAATTGCGGCAGGACGAAGATCGAACACCTTTGTAACGGCATCCGATATTTTTTCATCGTCGTATTTGCCTGTGCCGAATGTATCAACAAGCACGGACACGGGCTTTGCAACGCCTATCGCATACGCAAGCTCAACCTGACATTTTTTTGCAAGTCCCGCGGCTACAATGTTTTTCGCAACGTGTCTTGCCGCAAAAGCCGCCGAACGGTCAACCTTTGTCGGGTCCTTGCCCGAGAAAGCACCGCCGCCGTGGCATGCGTAACCGCCGTATGTGTCAACGATAATCTTGCGTCCCGTGAGACCGCTGTCACCTGCGGGGCCGCCGACAACAAAACGTCCGGTGGGATTTATAAAGAATTTTGTATTTTCGTCAATAAGCTCTTTGGGAATAATCGGAAGAATGACCTTGTTAATCATATCTTCTCTGAGTGTCTGTTGTGTTACGCTTTCATTATGCTGAGTGGACAGAACAACAGCGTCAACTCTTATCGGCTTGTCGTTGTCATATTCAACGGTAACCTGTGTTTTGCCGTCGGGACGAAGATAGTCCACTTCTTTATTCTTGCGGACTGCCGCAAGCTTTTTGGCAAGCGCGTGAGCAAGAGAAATGGGAAGCGGCATAAGTTCGGGTGTCTCATCACACGCATAACCGAACATCATACCCTGATCGCCGGCACCGTTTAGATTATATTTGTCTTCTTCTCCGCTCTTAAGCTCCAATGAACGGCTGACACCCATGTCAATATCGGGTGACTGCTTGTCGAGAGTGCAAAGAACGGCGCATGTGTTGCCGTCAAATCCCGCCTCGGGTGAGTTGAAGCCTGTTTCGCATATTGCTTTTCTTATGACGGACGGAATGTCAACATTCGCTTTTGTTGAAATTTCACCCATAACCATGCACATACCCGTTGTGCATACCGTTTCGCAAGCAACACGAGACTGCGGATCTTCCGCAAGAAGCGCATCGAGAATTGAATCGGATACTCTGTCGCAGACCTTATCGGGATGACCTTCTGTCACCGACTCTGATGTAAAAAAGTGTTTTGCCATAGTTTCTTGTTTTCCTCCGAATGATATTCATCCGTATAAAAAGCCGCAAAAAAAGGCTGTCACGCTTTAGCAATAGCCAAGCGGGCAACCGGTGCGTAACCTTATCTCTCGATTTTAAGCCATGTACCAAAAAAACTGTCGGTATGTGGCTTTCAATCGTCGGACTTGGCACCTTGCATATGCAGGTTGCCGGGCTTCACAGGGCCGTTCCCTCAGCCGCTCTTTATAAGGAAGTTTATTCTGATTTCAAATAATGCATATTTGAATACAGTGTTCGGCGTGTTTCGCCGTCTGCATTTAATTATATTATATCATAGACTTTTTGTCAATACTATTCTGACATATGTGTCTTTTTGAGTATCTTTTTAAGCGGCAGATATGTTGCAATTGCCACAATCGTGTTGATTGCGCCCTTGAGGAGATTAAAGGGAATTATCGCCGGCAGCATAAGCTGTTTTACCGCCTCGACTTCAACTCCAAGATACATGGGAGTGAAAATAAGATTAAGAGGAATCATAACGGCGGTTGAAATAAGCGTGCCCGCAATAAGTCCTATACATAAAAACAGTTTTTCTCTGCCGTTTTTCTTTCCGATTCTGCTTATAAGTGACACGGCGACAAGAAAAAGCGTACCTGCGCAGAAGTGCATTACAAAACCTTCCCATGAGCTTGCCGCACTGACCGTCAGCGACTGTACAAGTGCTTCAAGAAACAGCATCAGAACGCCTGTCGGTGCACCGAAAAGCAGGGTGGCTATAACAAGCGGAATGTCACCCATGTCGTATTCCAGAAATTTTGCCGCCGGCAGAAGCGGAAATCTTATGACAAGCATAAAAACAATTGCCAGCGCCAGAAGCATAGCCTTTTGTACAAGAAACAGCGTTTTGTTATTTTTTTTCATGATAATTGCCTCCGAAAAAAGAAAAAATCCCATGAAAAATATCACGGGACGCAAAACGCAATAATATATTGTTTCTTCTTCCATCCGGACTGTAACCGTCGGTATCGGAATTTCACCGATTCAGCAAAACGCTCGCGGACTGTAACCGCCGGTGGGGATTTTCACCCCGCCCCGAAGATATTTTCTTTTCGCTGTCTATCATATCACAACGAAATAGTTTGTCAATACCTTTTTATTCTTTATTTTTCGGAAGGGCGTTTATAAATGCATCGGAATATATAAACGACTTTTCGCCGATATGTAAGTTTTCCGTATATTTTGTTTCGTATCGGTAAGAATAACAGGGCCTGTACCTTAATTCTTGTGCTTTACTTTGTTGTGGACATATATTTCATGTGCTGTAATTAATGCTGTATTTTTTTTGTCGGTTAAAAATACATTACAAATTCATAATTATTTGTATAAATTTTCGCGTCAGCTATACTACATATAGCTGACTTACACTTGACAAGCAAGTACAAGTCAGCTATACTACATATAACTGACTTACACTCGACAAGCAAGTACAAGTAATGAGCTTCTATTAAGAGTTTGTCTTTGCTGAAGATA
>CAVFPQ010000033.1:0-18809 GCA_963624415.1 Acutalibacteraceae bacterium
GTGACACTGTCCGGGATTGTTATGCTTGTAAGTCCGGTGCAGCCGGAAAATGCATCATAGCCGATGCTTGTGACACTGTCACCGATTGTTATACTTGTAAGTCCGGTGCAGTACTCAAATGCATTTCTGCCGATGCTTGTGACACCTTCTGAAATCACAACAGTTTTTACAGTTTTACCATACCATGGCAAACAATTGTAATAATCGTAATACTTCATTTCCCCTGTACCGCTTATTGTAAGCAAACCGTCACTGTCAAGCTCATAGGTAACATTATCGCCATCTTCGCCGCAAGAACCGCTGGCAACTATCTCAGCGGCATTTGCCGAGAAGAAAGTAAGCCCGAAAACAGGGCAAGCCGAAATGATTATTGCCATACTCAAAAGCAATGACAACAATTTTTTTGTTTTGTTCATAGAATTTCCTCCAAAAAATAATATAAAAAACCGCTAAAGGCTCGATAAAACAAGCCGATAACGGTTAATTTATGATGTTAGAGTTGTTTTGTTTAAAAAGGCATAATCGTACTCTGTCTGTCTGTCTGTCTGTCTGTCTGTCTGTCTGTCTGTAAGAAATTTTCGCACGGTACATTTTTCTTGTCAACCCTTTTCTTATAAATATCTCTCTCGATTTCAAGTCTACTATATTCCCGGGATTTTGTCAAGGTGAAAAGTTTGGAATTATTAATAAAAAACTCCCCCTCAGATTTTTTTCTGAAGGGAAATTTTTTATATCATGCCATTGCTTTGTCAAGCACTTCTTTGAATGCGTCGCAGGCGGCGTTGAATGCATCGCGGTTTGTGGGGTATTCGTATGCTTCTCGAATTGTGCCCTTGCCGCCGTTGGTTTCGAGGTCTTTTATGCCGTCAAAAACTTTAAGATGCGGTTCGAGAGTCAGGAAACGGTCGCCGTCTTTTTTGGAAAAGCGTCTTAAAAGCTCCTCAACATGGCCGTCACCATTGCCGCAGGGAACAACAAATCCGTCGGACATTCTGCAGTCTTTTACGTGCATATACTCAATATATTCTTCGAGCATATCAAAAGCCGGAACTGTTTCGACATGACACTGAATAAAATTTGCGGGATCAAACACGCCCTTTATCTTGCCTTTGAAGGTTGTAAGAATTTCAAGACAGCGTTCTGCGGTGTCGCCGTAAATTTCTTTCTCGTTCTCGTGACAGCAGAAAATGCCGTCTTTATAGGCGTAATCTGACATTATATCGAGGCGTTCGAATACTTCGTCACGATATATTGCAGGGTCGTCGCCGTCCGGGATAAAGAAGCTGAACATACGGATATTCCGGGTGCCCAGAATGTGCGCATTTTCAACACACTGCTTGAATGCTTCAAAATGCTCTTTGAAATCCTCGGTAATCTTTATTTTGCCGAAGCCCGAACCGATTGCCGAAACTCCGATATTGTTCTCATCGAGAATTTTCTTTACTTTCTTAGCCTGCTCGGCTGTAAAGTCAGAAATATTTCCGTCATCAAGTCCTCTGGGTTCGATATGTGTAAAACCGTTGGCTTTAAGTGCGTCAATCTGACTTAAAAGTCCGCCGCCCGCTTCATCTGCAAAGGCGGATAAATGAAATTTTGCCATAGTGTTCTCCTGTAAATCCGTTATCAATTACCCTTGATAAGCTGTTTATAAAGCTTTATATATTCGTTTGCCGAACGCCCCCAGCCGAAGTCGCATTCCATTGCACGCTTGCGAAGAATTGCCCAGCCCTCGGTGTCTTTGTAGCCTTCTGCGGCACGTCTTATTGTGTGGAGCATCTCGTGAGCGTTGTAATCGTCAAACACAAAGCCGTTGCCCTCGCCCAGAATGCCGGAATCGGTTACGGAGTCTTTAAGTCCGCCGGTAGCTCTTACAATCGGCACTGAGCCGTAACGAAGCGCAAACATCTGTGAAAGGCCGCACGGTTCACTCTGACTCGGCATAAGGAATATATCACTGCCGCCGTAAATGCGTGAAGCGAGTGCGGGAATAAAGCCGATTTTCACAGCGAGCTTATCGGGGTGACGCTGTTGGCACTCGCCGAAAAAGCTTTCGTACTGCCATTCACCGGAGCCTAAAACAACAACCTGAACATCATCGGTACTGAGCAGCTCATCAAGCACGCACTTTATAAGATCAAATCCCTTATGCGAAACAAGACGGCTGACAATGCCTATTACAGGCACATCCGGCTTTACGGGGAGGCCCATTTCTTTCTGAAGAGCCTCTTTGCACTTTGCCTTGTTTTCGATATGGTCAACATCGAAATTAAAAGGAAGTGCCTTGTCGGTTGCGGGGTTGTTTGTGTCGGTGTCTATGCCGTTTAATATGCCGTGAAGCTTATATTTGCGGGCATTGAGAATACTGTCAAGACCGTAGGCGTACCACGGATCGAGAATTTCTTCCGCATAGCTCGGCGATACGGTTGTAACGGCATTGGAGCATTCGATTGCGCCCTTCATAAAATTGATGCAGCCGTCATTTTCAAGAAGAGGCGCATCCTCCTCGGCAAAGCCTGCGACATCGCCCAGAACTTCCCTGCCGTATTTGCCCTGATACTGAATATTGTGAATTGTGAATACTGTTTTTATATTCTGATAGCCTTCACGGTTGGCGTAATATTTTGAATAATAAACCGGAACAAGAGCCGTCTGCCAGTCGTTGCAGTTGATTATGTCGGGCTTGAAATCAATATAAGGAATCATTTCAAGAACCGCGCGAGAGAAGAACGCAAAACGCTCGGCATCGTCATAGTGGCCGTAAATTCCCTGACGCTTGAAATAATATTGATTGTCGATAAAATAACAGATTACGCCGCGATATTTAAGCTCGAAAATGCCGCAGTACTGTCTGCGCCATGCAACGGGCACGGTAATGTGCGTAATAAAACGCATCTCGTTTTTATATTCCTCGGGAATACCCTCATACAGAGGCAGAACAACTCTGCAGCCGATAAGACGGCGTCTGAGAGCAACCGGAAGACTGCCGGCGACATCGGCAAGACCGCCGCTTGCGATAAAGGGCTTGGCTTCACTTACCGCGTACAAAACTTTCATTAAGAGAACCTCCTTATCTGTGCGTGGGTTTATATCTGAATATTTTTGCCGATATAAACGGGATAGGTATCGGCGCCTATAAGAGTTTTTCCGTGACGAACGGTGACGGATTTATCGGTAATGCAATACTGAAGTACGGCATCCTCCGCAACAAAGCCGTGCGGGAAAAGTATGCTGTTCTTTACAACGGCGTTTCTCTCAACACGGCATCCTCTGAACAGAATGCTGTTTTCGACCTTGCCGTTTATTATGCATCCGTCGGCGATAAGAGAATTTTTGACATCACTGCCGAGGCCGTATACGGCGGGCATATCTTCGTATACCTTTGTCATAACGGGAGCGGTGCAGAAAAGAGCCTTGTAGTTTTCGGGATCAAGAAGCGAGAAGTTTGCTTCAAAGAAGGATGAGAGAGAATCGATTACACGAACATAGCCGTTCATCTTATAGCCGTAAATTCTGAACTTGTCGCAATTGTCTATGAAAATATCTTTTTCGAATGATGTAAAGCCCTTTGCCCAGCACTCTTCGACAAGGCGTTCAAGAAGGCTCTTTTTCATGAGAGTCATCTTGGCAATGTATTTTGCGTTCTTGCCCGGTGTGCCGAATGACATTTGTTCAATTCTGCCGTCAGGGGCTATTCTGTCGATAACAGGCTGTTCGGAGAGTGACGGAGTTTTGCCGTCAACATAAAGCATTGTTATATCTGCTTTATACGCCTCGTGATAAGCGAACACTTCCGACAGATTTATATCCGACACTGTTGTGCAGTCGCTTATGAAAACATATTCGGCGTTTGACTTCTCAAGGAAGCCCGTAATGTTCTTGAGCGCGCCTATACGGCTTTTGTTATAGTTGCCGACAGCCGCATTATTAAACGGAGGCAGAAGGAAAAGCCCGTCGTTTTTGCGTGACAGATCCCACGGCTTGCCGCCGCCGATGTGATCCATAAGGGACTGATAGTTATTGTTTGTTATGACACCGACCTTTGTCATGCCGGCATTAACCATTTTGGAAAGAACAAAGTCAATAAGTCTGTATCCGCCGCCGAAGGGTACACTCGCCATGGAGCGAACGCCCGTAATCTCGGGTATTGCGGAATCATCGGCATTAGCGAAAATTATACCGAGAACGTTGTTGCCTCTCATATCTTTTTGCCCTCCTCTACGTTTTCATCTACCATAATATTTGCGCTTACGGTTGCGTTTTTGCCGACAGTAACATCCGAGCCTATTACGGTTACGCCCCACTTTGAAAGATCGGAGCATTTTTCGGGATCTTCGCCGACAACGGCACCGCTTTCAATCACTGCATTTTCGGCTACCATAGCATACTGAACCGTTGCGCCTGCCTTAACGGTGGCACCGGGCATTATAATCGAATATTTGACAGTCGCGCCCTTTTCGATATTTACATTCGCGAAAAGCACGGAGTAATCTATATCGCCGTCAATATAGCATCCGCCCGAAACAAGAGAGTTCTGTACAGATGCGTCATTTGAAACAAAGTGCGGTGCGAGAGCCGAGTTTTTGCAATAAATTCGCCAGTCTTCGTCAGACAAGTCAATGTTCACCTTGGGATTAAGCAAATCGAGGTTTGCCTCCCACAGGCTGTCGATTGTGCCGACATCCTTCCAGTAGCCGTCAAACTTATAGGCGAAAAGACGCTCGCCGGCGGAGTGCATTGCGGGGATAACGTTTTTGCCGAAGTCGTTTGAAGAATCGGGATCGTTTTCATCGGCGATAAGATATTCTCTTAATTTGCTCCATGTGAATATATAAACACCCATGGACGCCTTGTTTGATTTGGGATTTTTCGGTTTTTCTTCGAATGCCGTGATTTTGTCGTCATCATCGGTAAACATAAGTCCGAAGCGGGATGCCTCCTCCCACGGCACTTCGAGCATGGCTATTGTGCAGGCGGCATTTTTTTCTTTATGGAACGCCAGCATCTTTGAGTAGTCCATTTTATAGATATGGTCACCCGAAAGCACTGCGACATACTCGGGGTTATATCTGTCGATAAAGTTTATATTCTGATAAATGGAGTTAGCTGTACCCTTATACCACTCTGTACCCTTTATCTGCTGATAGGGTGAGAGGATATGCACGCCGCCCTCGTTTCTGTCGAGGTCCCACGCCTGTCCGTTGCCGATATAGTCATTAAGCTCCAGCGGCTGATACTGCGTCAGAACACCGACAGTGTAAATGCCGGAGTTTACGCAGTTTGACAGAGGAAAGTCAATAATGCGGTATTTGCCGCCGTACGGCACTGCGGGTTTTGCTATTTTCTTTGTGAGTATTCCGAGGCGCGAGCCCTGGCCGCCCGCAAGGAGCATAGCGATACATTCTGTTTTTCTTGCCATTAGTCTTCATCCTTTCTTATCGGGTTATATTTAAGATATACGCATGATAATCCGGGTAAAGTAATTTCAAATGAATTATCTTTACCGTGCATGGAAATATTTTTTGTCTTAATTCTCTTTTTTGAAAATTCCCCTTTGCCGCCGAAAGCAGTATCATCGGAGTTAAGAAGCACAGTAAGAGTGCCGGGCGTGTCAATCCCTATGCGGTATCCGACACGTGTAACAGGCGTAAAATTGCAAATCACTATAATATCGTTGCCCTTTTTGTCGGTTCGCATGAATGCCGCAACTGAATTATCGCAGTCGTCACTTACAAGCCACTTAAAGCCCTCCCATGAATAATCAATCTCCCACAACGGGGCGTTTGATTTATAGATGCCGTTAAGCGTCTTTGAAAATTCATGAAGAGAATTATGCGAATCGTAGTCAAGCAGGAACCAGTCGAGCTGTTTTTTCTCGTCCCACTCTATGAACTGACCGAATTCCTGCCCCATGAACAGAAGCTTTTTTCCGGGGTGGGCATACATATAGCCTAAGAATACACGCATACCGGCAAACTTTTCTTCGTATGAGCCGGGCATTTTGCCTATGAGCGAACACTTGCCGTGAACAACTTCATCGTGCGACACAGGCAGAATAAAGTTTTCGGAAAACGCATAGAACAGCGAAAATGTTATAAGATCGTGATTATATTTTCTTGACAGACCGTCAAGCGAAGTATAGCGGAGAATGTCATTCATCCAGCCCATGTTCCACTTGAAATTAAAACCTAAACCGCCGTCGGACACAGGGCGTGACACAAGCGGCCAAGCGGTTGACTCCTCGGCAATCATGAGGGCATAGGGGTGGTCACGGAAAATACATTCGTTAAGATGTCTTATAAACGCGACAGCTTCAAGATTTTCACGGCCGCCGTATATATTCGGACGCCACTCACCGTCTTTTTTGCCGTAGTCAAGATAAAGCATGGAGGCGACGGCATCGACACGAAGACCGTCTATGTGATATTTTTTGAAGAAGAATGAAGCGGATGAAATAAGGAAGCTTACGACTTCATTTCTGCCGTAGTCGAATACACGTGTGCCCCAGTCGGCATGCTCTCTTTTAAGCGGATCGGAATATTCAAAAAGGCACTCGCCGTCAAATTCATAAAGACCGAATGCGTCTTTGGGAAAATGCGCCGGGACCCAGTCGAGAATGACACCGATTCCGTTTTCGTGAAGCTTATTTACGAAATACATGAAATCATGCGGCACACCGTAACGGGAAGTGACCGAAAAATAACCGGTAACCTGATATCCCCACGAGCCGTCAAACGGATGCTCCATAACGGGCATAAGCTCAACATGAGTATAGCCCATCTCAACAAGATAAGGCACAAGCTCATCGGCAAGCATACGATAAGACAAGAATGTTCCGTCGGGATTTGTTCTCCATGAACCTGCGTGAATTTCATAGATGTTAACGGGGCTGTCATAGACCGTGCGGCGTTTGCGTTTTGAAAAATATGATTTATCGGTCCATTCAAAACCGCTTAAATCATAGAACTTAGAGGCAGTGCCGGGGCGGGTTTCGGAATGGAAAGCAAACGGATCGGCTTTAAGCCGCAAAACACCGTGCTTATCTTTTATACAATATTTGTATGAGTCAAACTGCTTTATTCCGTCAATCTCAAGCTCCCATATACCCGGTGAAATTTCATTCATGGGGTATTCGGTCTGCTCCCACGAGCAGAAGTCACCGGTGACATAAACATTCTCGGCATGCGGAGCCCAGACTCTGAAGACCGCACCGGTGTCTGTTTTGTGTGAACCGAAAAATTCGTAGCTCTCGCTGTTTCTGCCCTGACGGAAAAGATAGACGGGCACGTCGGCTTTTGATTGATTTTTATTGCTCACAGGCATACACCTCCACAGTTAAGTTTAGCAGATTCATAAATGCTTTTCAAGTGTTTTTTGACTATTTTGTTAGAACGTCTTTTAGAAAATTTTTATGAATTTTGTGCATAATATACAAATGATTTATGGCGGGATTTGTGTTTTACGAAATATCACACGGCTTTTTACACAAAAAATCAAAATAAATTGACTTTTACTTATATAGATGTTATACTTGTTGTAACTAAATTTTACCTCAGTAAAACGGAGGACGAATATGAAAAATGTACTGAAAAAATCACTTTCCGTGTTTATGGCGGCTCTTATGATGCTGTGCGCTGTCTCGGTGGCGTCTGCTTCCGACAATTCCGGAAAGACCGTAAAAAATGTTTCATGCACCATGTATGCAGACGGCAAGACAGGCAGAGGCTTCTGCTGGTTTACCGTTGACAACGCAAACACCGATTTGCAGATAGTTAAAACCGCCGAATATGACGGCAGCTTTGACGGCGCGAAATCTTACAGCGGTTCATCAACGCTTTATCGCAAACAGTATTCTCACCGGGTCGCCGTAACAGACCTTGAAGCCGGCACTTCATACACATACCGTGTGGGTGATGCCGCCGCAAACATATGGAGCGACGCCAAGAGCTTTACAACCGACAACGGCGACAACAGCTTCAAGTTTGTTACAATTGCCGATGTACAGGCGAGCAGTGATGAGAATTTCGCGCATGCCGCTCTTACGCTTAAGGGTGCGCTTGACACAATGCCCGATGCCGAATTTGTCGTAAACCTCGGCGACTATGTCAATGACAACACAAACGACGAATGGGATTGGTATTTCAAAAACTTCGCATTCGCAAATGATGTTCTGACACAGGTCCCCGTAGCCGGCAACCACGACGGCAACATTACAAACAAGTTCAACACAAACTGCTTCAAAAACACATTCTGCCTTGATGAGTCCGACAATCAGTCACTTGAAGGCGTTTACTATTCATTCGATTACGGCAATGCACATATTGCGGTGCTTAACACAAATGATATGTATCCCATGAGCCAGGCTCAGAGAAACTGGCTTATAAACGATATGACAAATTCAAACGCACAGTGGAAGATAGTTCTCGCTCACCGTTCGTTCTATTCGGCAGGCAAAAACATAAACAAGCCCGACACGATTATCATGAGAGACATTCTGCTTCCGATAATCGATGAGCTTGATATTGACGTTGTATATGCAGGTCATGACCATATGTATCTCAGAACAAACTTTGTTGAGAATGACGAGCTTGTTGATAATGTTACATATGTAAACGAATACGTAAACGGCGAAGAAACAACGCTTGCCGTTGACCCCGAAGGCACAATTTACGCTCTGCCCTCAACCGCCGGCACAAAGAGATATGTTGTTAACGAGGATGCCATTCCTCCCATTCTTGATGTAGCTGCAAAGGCCGAAACAACACGTGACAGAGGCGGCTGCTTCTGCACAACCGAAATTGACGGCAACAAGCTTATCTATAAAGCGTATATTGTCGATGACGATACACAGGCAATCGAGCAGATAGACGAATTTGCAATAGAAAAGACAAAGACGGCAGAAGCGACCGAAGGCACCGACCTTCCGCAGACAGTCGCAGTAAGCGTTGCAATGTCGGGCATTAACTTTGTTGTGGCAATATTCAAGATGCTTGTATCATATTTCTCAATGCTCTTCGGCAAAATCGGAGGGTAAAGGAAATTAGCAATTAGCAATTAGAAATTAGCAATTTGGTGCTCTCTAAAAACTATTTAGTCTCTTAAAAACCGAGAAGTTTCGAAAGATGGCTGTTTTTACTGCTTTTTCATTCCTTTAGAGAATTATAAGTAAATACATCTTAGTTTTTAGAAGTAACCAATTAGAAATTAGCAATTGCAAAAAACTGAATTATATAATAAAAATCCGCAGTGCATAGTGAATTATCGCTTTTGCACTGCGGTTTTATTATGTGTCGTAATTTACTTGTCTGCTGACTGACGACTGCCGACTGCTGACTGCTGACTGCCGGCTACTGTTTATTCGGCTCTTTTTTGAGATCATTCATCGCGCGGATAAGTTCGATTTTTATTCTGCGGTGATCTTTAATGCTCTCCTGCTCTTTTTCACGAAGAAGCTTTGCTTCCTCCTCCGCCTCCCGCAGGCTGTTTTTCCAGTTGCAGGTTTCTACAAAAGCATTCAGAACATTATCTTTGATAACGGCAAAGCCCGAGCCGCACACGGCTGTATGCTTTTCTCCGTCGCCGTCAGTAAGAATTATAGCGCCGATATCAACGGCTACAATCATCGGCATATGATCTTTTAATACGCATATTTCACCGTCAATCGCATGACAGAGAAAAGAAGTATACATACCGGAGTCAAACTGCTTTTCCGGCGTATATATGTTTATGTTAAAGGTTTTATCGCTGTCCGTAGTCGACTCCCCCATTCATCAAAGAGTTTTTGCCTTTTCGAGAGCTTCTTCAAATGTACCGACCATAAAGAAAGCGTTTTCGGGAACATCATCCGCTTCACCCTCGACAATTTTGCGGAAGCCTTCTATTGTGTCTTCAAGCTTTACAAATCTGCCGTCCTGACCGGTAAAGGCCTTAGCAACATGTGTGGGCTGAGACAGGAATTTCTGAATTTTACGGGCTCTTAAAACAGTAAGCTTATCTTCGGGCGACAGCTCATCCATACCGAGTATTGAAATAATATCCTTAAGATCCGCATATCTCTGAAGGCACTCCGTTACGGCGGACGCAACGGCATAATGCTTTTCGCCGACAACCTCGGGGCGAAGCATTCTCGAGGATGACTCAAGCGGATCGACAGCGGGGTAAATTCCCTGCTCGGCTATTGAACGGGACAGAACCGTTGTTGCGTCAAGGTGTGTAAATATCGTTGCGGGAGCGGGGTCGGTAAGGTCATCCGCCGGCACATATACCGCCTGAACGGAAGTTATTGAGCCTTTATCGGTCGAGGCAATTCTCTCTTCAAGCTCGCCGAGCTCCTGAGCAAGTGTGGGCTGATAACCGACAGCACCGGGCATACGGCCTAAAAGAGCGCTTACCTCATTGCCTGCCTGAACATAACGATAAATGTTATCTATAAATAACAGAACGTCTCTGTGCTTTACATCACGAAGATACTCCGCTTCTGTAAGTCCCGTCATGGCAACTCTCATTCTTGAGCCGGACGGTTCATTCATCTGACCGAAAGCAAGCACGGCCTTGTCTATAACGCCGCTCTGCTCCATATCTCTTATAAGCTCGTTGCCCTCACGGCTTCTTTCACCGACACCGGTAAAAACAGAATATCCGCCGTGACCGGTTGCGATATTATGAATCATTTCCATAATAAGAACGGTCTTGCCGACACCTGCGCCGCCGAAAAGTCCTATCTTGCTGCCCTTGGCATACGGAACAAGAAGATCTATGACCTTGAGTCCTGTTTCAAGAAGCTCATTAACGGGGCGTTGTTCGTTAAGCGTGGGTGCCTTGCGGTGAATTGCCATGCGTTCATCCGTTTTTATCTCACCCTTGCCGTCAATCGGTCTGCCGAGAACATCGATAACTCTGCCTATTACACAGTCACCGACGGGAACGGTAATTCCGCCGCCGTCTCCCGTTACCCTGACTCCGCATCTGAGTCCTTCCGGAGCTTCGAGAGAAATGGCACGAACCTTGCCGCCGCCGAGATGTGAAGCGACCTCCATATGTCTGCCGGACTCTTCTTCGGTAAGAAGCGCATTAAGCGGCGGTTCTTCACCTTCGGCAAAACGAATATCTATAACGGGACCTGAAATTTTAATTATTTCACCTGTAAATTTTTTATCCATATTACTGTTCCTCCGTAGCATACGACTTAGCGGCAGACATTTCGGATATTTCGTTTGTTATCCTCAACTGTCGTGAAGCATTAAGTTCACTTTGGAGCTTTTTTATCATTTCGTCGGCATTATCAGCAGCCGATTTCATTGCCGTGGTTCTCGCCGAGTTTTCACAGGCGGCTGACTGCACAAGCATATCATAAATCATGGCGGTGCAGTAAAGCGGAACCATATGTTCAAATAAAGCCTCGGGGGACGGCTCACATATCATTTCTTCAATAGGCAAAACACCGTCTTTTTCGGCAAAATCTTCTTTCATAAGCGGAAGCAGACGAACACACACGGGCTTTTTCTCGCCGTGAGTATACGGAGTATATATGACATATACTTCATTTATTCTGTCGGTTATATATTCTTCAATAAGCCTTGCCGAGAGTGTCTGTGCAAGATGAAGTGACGGATGCATTGATGACCCGGGGAGTACTTCATCGGGTTTCATTCCCTTTGAAGACAATATTTCATTGCCGACAAGACCGAAGCAGAAAAGCTTTGCGTCCTTATGCTTTTGCATTTCATGTGCCGTAAGCTCGGCAACATCTATGTTATAACTGCCGCAAAGTCCCTTGTCACCCATAACAGACATTATAAGCGTGGTGCCTTTATCGTCTATTTCAAGAAATCGCTGATGAAGCCCGGTTATGTTGGATGCGTTAAGAACATCCGCGATAACATTATGCAGACGCTCCATATAATTTACTTCATAGCCAATCTGAGGCAGAAGCTTTCTGAGCCTTGATATACTCAGAAGATACATGGCGTTTGTTATCTGTCTTGTCTGTTTTACACTTTCGAGGCGTGATTTTATCTCACTTACAGAGCCGGTCATGAGTGTATACCTTCCCCGAATTTCTTTACGGCGTCAACGACAACAGCCTTGTCGTCATCGTTTAATTCACCCGAGGAATTTACCTTCTGCTTGATTTCGCCGACATTCTTGTCGAGATAATCGAGATAGCTTTTGATAACAGACGGAAATTCCTTTGTCTTTACACCCATAAAGCATTCCGTTTTATAAGCTAAAATAAGAGCAACCTCATCAAACAGCGAATACGGAGCGTTTCTGCCCTGTTTGAAAATATCAACAAGCATTTCGCCCTTTTCGAGCATTCGCTTTGTCTCGGCATCGACATCACTGCCGAAGCGAGCGAAAACAGCCATTTCACGATACTGAGAAAGACCTATTCGAAGATCACCGGAATCCGCCTTCATCGCCGGAAACTGCGCCGAACGGCCGACACGTGAAACCGAAAGACCGGTATTGACCGCAGGGCGAACACCCGAATGGAAAAGTCCGCTCTCAAGATAAATCTGACCGTCTGTAATCGAAATAACGTTTGTGGGAATGTAAGCGGAAATATCGTCCGCAGTTGTTTCGACTATCGGCAGAGCCGTAATGCTGCCGCCGCCCTTTGCTTCGGACAGACACGCACTGCGTTCAAGCAAACGCGAATGAAGATAGAATATATCACCGGGGTAAGCCTCACGCCCCGAGGGACGAAGAAGCAGCAGAGAAATTGTTCTGTATGCCACGGCGTGCTTTGAAAGATCGTCATAGACTATCAGAACATCCTTGCCCTGTTCTTCAAAATATTCGGCGATAGAACAGGCACAATAGGGCGCCAGATACTGCATGGCGGGGCTGTCTGCGGCAGTCGCCGAAACAACAACCGAGTATTTCATGGCACCTGCGGCGGTCAGGGTATCAACAACCTCTTTTACGGTTGAAGCCTTCTGACCGATTGCGCAGTATACGCAAATCATATTTTTATCGTGCTGATTAATAATGGAATCAACGGCGATTGTGGTTTTGCCTGTCTGACGGTCACCGATAATCAGCTCACGCTGACCTCTGCCGATGGGTATCATGCTGTCAACAGCGAGAAGCCCTGTCATCATGGGAGTGTCAACCGGGCGTCTGTCAATAATAGGCGGCGCCGGGCGTTCTGCGGGCAGATATTTATCAGCATCGAGAATTTTGCCGTCAAGCGGTCTGCCGATAGGATCGACAACTCGCCCGATAAGCTCCTCGCCGACGGGAGTCTGTGCAACAACACCTGTACCCTTTACACCGTCGCCGACCTTAACGGAATCGTCATTATCGAGCAGAACCACGCCTGCGCCGTCCTCCTCAAGGTCGAAAACCATTCCGAAAACGCCGCCGTCAAATTCGAGCAGCTCGCCGTAAAGTCTGCCGGGGAGGCCCGATACCTTTACAACTCCGTCACCGGATTTAGAAACAATGCCCTTTCGATAAACTACCGCACCGGGAGTAAAACCGGAAATCTGTTTTTTGAGAAATTCACTTATACCGACTGCCATTATCTGTCACCTCCGTCGGATGAAAGGTGTTTTTTCAGCTGTTTTAGCTGAGTGCCGACACTGCAGTCATAAACCGTGCCGTCATATTCCATAATAAAGCCGGCTATGACACTGTCGTCTGTAATCTTTATTATCTCTGTATCCTTTTCGAGCCTTGTCTTTGCCTTTTCGCAAAGATAGTTATATGTAGACTCGGTCATTGAGGATGCGACGGTTAACATACATTTTTTCATGCATATCCCTCCGTCAATTGAAAAAGCTGTCTATAATACGGCGGTTATCTTCGTCTTTTACGCTTCTGCCGAGGAGTTTTTCGGTAACATCAAGAGCGGCATCGACAATGTCGTCTTTTGCGTCGGCAAGCATTTTACGGTGTTCCGCCTCAGCCGTTTTGCTGCCTTTTTCGACAATTGCCTTTGCTTCACGCTTTGCGTCATCGACAATCTTCTGAGCCGTGGCACGTGCTTCATTCTCTGCATTTTTGACTGCCTCGGCTTTTACGGCTTCGGCATCCGACAAAAGAGCATCATATTTTGCCTTTGACTCATTTGCCGCTTTTTCGGCGTTTTTTGCATCGGCAAGAGAAGAATCAAGCTTCTCTTTTCTTGCGTTCAAAAACTTTTTTACGGGCTTATAAAGCAATGCTTTCGTAACGAAGAAAAGCACAAGAATATTGATTATATTAAGTATGAGATCGGCTATCATGTCTTTTGAAAGTAAGTCTGCCATTTATCTCACTCCTTCTGATATTAGTTTTTCTTCGTTCTTATTTTACACCGAGAATAAGCGCGACAACGAATGCGTAAATAGCGGTTGACTCAGCAAGAGCACAGCCCAGAAGAAGAATGGTCTGTATTTTGCTTGAAGCTTCGGGCTGACGAGCCGAGGACTCAATTGCCTTCATTGTGGCAAGGCACATACCGAAACCTACGGCACATACTGCGAACATGATAATAGCTGCTGCGATGAAATTCATAATAATATCCTCCTGTAACGGAATTAATTTTTTTTGTTTTGTTTGGTTTTATTCCTGTGCTTCGTTGATAAATGTAAGCGAAAGAATAACAAAGATATAAATCTGTATCATGGGGTGGAACAGATTAAAGTACAGTCCCGCTATTGCCGGAATGCCGGAGCCGTAGCCGCCGAGTGCGCCTTTAAGCAGATCCATAACCATCATACCGCCGAGCATATTGCCGAACAGTCGGCACGCAAGCGAAATGGGAACTGCGATATCACTTACGGCTTTAAGCGGAATCATAACCGGTCGCATTGCCGGAATTGCGCCGCCCATGGACTTAAGTCTTCCGCCGACACCGTGTTTTTTGATGCCGTAGACATTGATAAGAATGAATGTCAGAAGTCCCATTGCGAATGTACATGTAAGGTCCGACGTCGGAGCACGCTGCCCCAGAAGCTCGGTAAACGCACAGCCGAGCATAAACAGAGCAATCGAGAGCATATAGGGCGAAAGTCCTTTGGCGGAGTCTTCACCGACAACACCTGCGACAAATTTATCAACGGCTTCTATCACACATTCGGCGACATTCTGAATGCCCTTAGGTGTGTCTGTCGTGAATTTCGGAACGGCAAACAGTCTGAAAAGAATAAGCAGAATAATTATTACCGCCGTACTGCACGCCGCAATGATTGTTGTTTTGGCGATCGTTATGCCGAACAGGTCAACTCTTTCGCTGAACATTTCAAATCCGATTTTAAACTCAAAATGCTTGTCTAAAAGAGAAGTTATCAGCACACCGACCAAAAACCACCCGGTGATTATCAGCCCCACAAACCAGAGCTTCTTTTTGCGTTTGTCTTTTTTGGTGAGCTCTTTGCCGTCAAGACGATGCTTTGTGAAAATGCAGCCTACAAGGCAGGCGGCAAATGCCACGGCACCGACGGCGGCCTCAATGACCGTTATTTTGTTCACAGTCTTTCCCTCCCTTCTATCGCTGCTGTCTTATGCGATGAATGACGGCAATAAATAACGAGATAAAAAATCCCACGCCGAAACCTATTGCCGCAATCACAACGGACGCACGCAGAAACTTGAACAATACATAAAATCCGACGCCGTAAATAAGCAGTTTTGCGGCAACGGTAAAAGCACCTTTGAAAAGCTTTTTTCCGAGGAAAAATGTAAATGAAACAGTTTCAAGCAGAATCTGAATTACTCCTATCAAAAGTGCTATGATAAATACCGTAATCAATATAATCACTTCCGAATCATATTTCTTATGAAGAAAAAGTGTCGCAGGTGACGTTTTGTCAGTTTTGCCACCTGCAACACAAATTATAGTACTTTTTTGTAAAAATTCAAGCGTAGAAAAATTTAATTTTTCCTTATTTTTTGTGCAGAATGCTAAAGAATTTTTACATACTTTTAAGTATTGTTAATAGCTTAATCATTTTGCACGATAAACTTCCCTCGCGCACTGAACAAAAGCTTCCATAGCACGTGAAGGATACCTCTTTTTCTTGTATCCTATGCACAGCTTTCTTTTTGTATTTTCACCGGAAATCTTATAGATACGGCATTTTGACGTGCCGTGAACCGCACGCATAAGATTATCGGTGACAACGGTAAGACCAAGCCCGGCACGGGACATATTATACGCCGTCATAAGCTGATCGGAATATATTTTCACATTCGGCACAAAGCCGGCATTTTCGCAAAGCTGCATTGTGCGTGTGTACATATCATTGCCTTTTTTGAGTACGAGAAATTCTTCATCGGCAAAATCGATTAAATCAACAGTCGGGCAGGAGTGCGACATATATCTGCCGTTAACAAAATCGTCATCGGCAAGACTTCTGTCCGCAAAACGGTCATTTATCGGATTATCTACCGGAACGCAAAGAAGAAGTGTTTCATCCGACAGCGGATATGACACAAAAAGCTCCGGATCAAAATCGTGTGCCACAAGTATATCAACCTTTTCGTCAAGAAGCTGATTTTTAAGATCGTGAGTGTGACTTTCGACAAGCTCGACATTTATGCCTGAATATGTGCTCATAAATCGCAGAATAATTTCGGGCAGAATAAACGAGGAAATAAAGTTTTCGCCGCTGACAATGACATTGCCGCTCTTCATTTCAGACAGATCGTTCAGCTGATTGAGCATATTATGCTGAAGTGAACGCATCTGTTCAACGGACTCAATGCAGACTCTGCCCGCCTGAGTAAGAGAAATGGGATTTGTGGAGCGGTCGAAAATAGTTATTCCGAGCTGTTTCTCAACTTTTTTTACAGCGGCGGAAAGTGCCGGCTGAGAAATGAAAAGTTTTTTTGCCGCAGCGGAAAAGCTTCTTTCAAGATACACTTCGTAAACATAATCCATGCCGTCAAACATTCATAAAGCCCCCGGATATAAGCAAAAGCTTATATATAAAATTTTTCTATATTGTAGCACTGTCAAGCGGCAACATTCAACACTTTTTTGTCTTTTAAGCAAAATTCCGTTATTTTTCACTGAATATCAATTCTTGCTATAACTTATATTTATGTTATGCACAAAACAAAGCCGTAACGAGTCCATAAAATATTTTTATTCGAGGCTCATTAAAAGTGTTGTACAGACTTCATTTTTTATGTTATCATATTGTCAAGCAAAAATATGGAGGAATTTTTTATGTATTCCGTTTTTCAGCAGTCAAAGAAATTAAACAGAATTAAAACTCCCGAAGCCGTGACTTTTGACGATTCATGTTCAGAGACAGCAAAAAAGGTTTTCTGTACCGAAGGCATAAAAAAAGACGGTGAATATATCATTCGAACCGTTTTGGATAAGTCAAGGGAATTTACTTTTATCGAAAATGAAAATATTCTCACAGATGAAAAATACAAGCTTCAGATAAAAGAAAACGAAGCGATTATTACGGCATCCTGCGAAAAGGGCTTTTTCAGAGGAGCAAACACTCTTGCGGCAATACTGAAATCAGGCGAGGTTTACACCGGTGAAATTATCGATTATCCCCTGTTCGGAGTACGAGGATATATTGAAGGCTTTTACGGAAAACCGTGGACAGACGAACAGCGTTTTTCTGTAATGCATCTTGCCGCAAAACACGGGATGAACACATATTACTACGCCCCCAAGGACGATATATATCACAGAGAGAAATGGAAAATACCCTATCCCGAAAAAGAGCTGAGGGAGCTAAGTGACTTATTGAAATATGCCGAAGAATACTTTATTGATTTTTATTGGTGCATAGGTCCGGGGCTTTCTTATGTATATTCATCCGATGCGGATTTTGATGCCCTGTATAATAAGCTTCTTCAGCTTTACAAAATGGGAGTACGCAATTTCGGTCTGCTGTTTGATGATATTCCCGATAGTCTTAAGCATGAAGCGGACAAAGAAAAATTCCCGGATGTCGTATCCGCTCAGACTTATCTTATCAACCGCCTTTATCGTGAACTCAAAAAGCTTGACAACTCGATAAAGCTCACAGTCTGCCCCACTCAGTACAGCGGCGACACGGACAGCTACTATATTGCAAAGTTCGGCAAGTCAATCCCCACTGATGTCGATATTTTCCGGACGGGTGAAGAAATCTGTTCAAGAGTTCTCAGATCCTCCGACGCGAGGGATTTAATCCGTTCAACAGGTCACAAGCCGCTTTATTGGGATAATTATCCGGTCAACGACTGTGAAATGTTCGACAGAATGCATCTTGACGGCATACAGGGGCGTGACAGGGATTTATATAAATATTCCGCGGGATTTATCTCAAATGTAATGGAATATGCCGAGTGCACAAAAATTCCGCTTCTCACAATATGCGATTATCTGTGGAATCCGTATGCGTATGACAAAGAAAAATCAACAACAAACGCTCATAAAATAATTTTAGGCGAAGAAAAAGCGGAAAAATTTGCATACATGGCCGACCATCTCGGCGTATCGTGCCTTACGCAGTACACATCAAACAAAATGTCGGCAATGACACACAGAGTATGGGATTTATATAATTCCGGTGACAAAACAACGGCAATTGAAGAGCTTGTAACATACATAAAAAAAATGTATGAGTGCTCCGAAATGATGCACGACAAAAGTGTTCCGCTATTCGTCGAGCTTGACCGCTGGTGCCGGAAATACGATATGGCGTGTGATCTTCTTATGTGCATTTATGAAATGCTTGCAAGGTCCGGTGAACCTGAAAAAAAACTTCTTGCAGAAAAGCTTGAAGAATACAACTACACCGGCGTTCCCCTCACAGGCTTCTGCCTTCGAGAGCTTGCGAACAGAGCATTGACAGTAAAATATTGAC
>CAVFPQ010000034.1:0-18464 GCA_963624415.1 Acutalibacteraceae bacterium
CCGGCGGACCGGGTGATATATCTGCGAAATGATATCGAACTTCGTGCGGTGATATACCTGCGGTATATAATGAAACGGAATTATATCACTCCCCCGCAGCAAGTATATCATTCGGCTTGCCGTATATCATATTGCGACAGAAATATATCATTTAAAACTTACCTCTTTTATTTAACTGACAAAAGAAGATATTACATCATACTTGCACCGCAAGTATATCATACGATTTATCGTATATCATATTGCGTTAGCAATATATCACATTTCGACAGAAATATATCATTGCAAGAAACCTATGGCGGTTTCTTGCGTGAGCCCCCGGCCACTCACTTTTTCATTCAACATCCTTCAACAAAAACGATCTTGTCTTTTCCGATTTGGGATTATCGAAAACATCTTCCGGTGTTCCCTGCTCTTCAATTATGCCGTCTGCCATAAATATGACTTTATCGGACACATTGCGTGCAAATCCCATTTCGTGTGTTACTATAACCATTGTTCTGCCGGTCTCTTTAAGGCTCTTTATTACCTTAAGAACCTCCGCAGTAAGCTCGGGGTCAAGTGCCGATGTAGGCTCATCGAAAAACAGTATTTTCGGTTCGAGTGCCAGCGCCCTTGCTATTGCGACACGCTGCTGCTGACCGCCGGACAGCTCACACGGATAGCTGCCGATTTTATCCGTAAGATTGACCTTATCAATGTACGCACGTGCCTTTTCGTCAATCTCAGCCAAAATCTGTTTTTTATTCTGCTTGTAATCATCACGCTTTTTCGCCAGAAGCTCCATGGCGAGAGTTACATTTTTAAGTACCGTATATTGCGGAAACAGATTGAACTGCTGAAAAACAAGTCCGACATTCAGCTGATTTTTACGCTTCTGCTCCTTTGTAAGAACAGTCTCATCCGTGCCGTCGAAAATTACGGAGCCGTCAACTGTTATTTTGCCGTCTGTTGCCGTTTCGAGTGAATTTATGCATCTTAAAAGAGTTGTCTTGCCGCTGCCGGACGAACCGATTATAGACAGCACCTCGCCTTTTTCAAGAGTAAATGTTATACCCTTCAGAACCTCAAGCGAACCGAATTTCTTTTTAAGATCTGTTACTTCGAGAATTGACATTCTTCAATTTCCTTTCCGGAATATATTATTAAGATAAAAAATCAGAGAATTAACATTCAATTAATCGGCAATGAACAATTAAAAAAATACAACACTATGCAAATAATCAGACCGTCATAAGGTTTTCGGCTTTATTCCGGCGAAGCTATACAAATCAAGTCCGCAGGACTTCCTTGTTTCCCTGACCTCCGACCCCTTTTGTTGTTTCTAATCGCTAACTGCCGACTATTTTACTCTTTCCTTCTGTTTACGCCTTAAAATAGTCCAGCTTCTTTTCAAGCTTTCCGAACGCTATTGTCAGTATGCCGTTAAATACAAGATAGTATACGGCAGTAAAGAACAGCGGCCATATCTCGCCCGAAATACCCTGCGAGCCCTTCATAAACTTAGAGCCTGCCCAGATAATCTCCTGAAGTGCTATTATGCGTGAAAGCGATGTATCCTTAACGAGTGTTATAATCTCATTTGACATGGGCGGTACTATCTTTTTAATCATCTGAAGAAGTGTGACCTTAAAGAAAGTCTCACCCTTTGTAAGTCCCAGCACCTGTGCCGCTTCCTGCTGTCCCTTAGGCACACCCTGTATGCCGCCTCTGTATATTTCGGAAAAATAGCATGCGTAGTTTAATATAAACGCCACACTGCACGCAATAAAGCGGCCGCCTTCACCCGTGCCCCAGATGTTATTGTGCATAATAAGTCCGGGGAAATAATAGATTATCATAATCTGAATCATAAGAGGCGAGCCTCTGACAATCCATACAAAAGTCTTTATAATCGCAGACAGCGGCTTGAAGTGTGACATTGAGCCGAGAGAAATAATAAGTCCCAGTGGTATTGCGCCCACAAGGGTTATAAAAAACAATTTAAGCGTCTGAAGAAATCCTACATTCAGCGCATTGAAAACAATCGGAAATTGTTCGGCAAAATTTGCAAACATTGTATGCTCCTTTAATACGCCGATAACAGAGAGCCGTTATATAAGCCCTCTGTCAGCGGTTAAATTATTTTAAGTTCGTTATAAATCAGCCTATAAGAGCATCCTGAACGCCGTATGTTTCGGCAAGAGTCTTCATTGAACCGTCGGCTGTCATTTCCGAGAAGAATGTGTTGAGTTCATCAACAAGATCGGAACCCTTGCGGAAACCTACACCGTACTCTTCGCTGTTAAGCTTAATGGTAGCTGTAAGAGTTGAGAAGCCTGTGCCTTCGCCTACCATAGCGCCTGCCATGAGTGAGTCGATGATAGCCGCATCCGATGTGCCGCTTGCAACTTCCTGAACAGCTGTTGCCTGGTCTTTAACCTCTGTGATTGTGAAGTTGTTAGCTTCTGCCTGCTCCTGACCTGCCGAACCGCTTTCAACTGCGAATGTCATATCCTTGCAATCCTCTGCGGACTTGATGGAGTCAGCTTTATCTGCGGGAACAACGATTATCTGAGCGTTGTTGCAATATGCGTTTGATGTTGCCATGGAGGACTTGACTTCGTCTGTAAGTGTCATGCCGTTCCATACGCAGTCAATGTTTTTGCCGTTGAGCTCCATTATTTTGTTGTCCCAGTCGATTTCAACAAATTCAACTTCAACACCGAGCTTCTCGGCGAACTTTGCGGCGAGGTCAGCATCAAAGCCGATCCAGTTGCCGTTTTCATCCTGATAGTCCATGGGCTCGAAGTCTGTGATGCCGACAACAAGCTTGCCTTTTTCTTTGACGTATGCGAGGTCGGATTCTGTGGCGGTGCTGTCTGAGCTTGCGGCAGCGGCGTTGTTTGTGGTGTCGGTGTCGGATGTGCCGCAGGATGCGAATGCGAAAATAGCGGCGAGAAGTGTTACGATTGCGAGTGTTACGGATAATGCCTTTTTCATGATTGTTTCCTCATTTCTTTTTGTTTTGTTTTTGTTTCCTTCGTTGCGGTATCGTGTTAGTGTGTTAGTGTTGTAACGCTTTACCTTGATGAAGTATGTACATATATTACCACGCCTTTTTTCGTTTGTCAACACTTTTTTTAAATATTTTTTTCTTTGTGCATATTGAAGGATTTTTTGTATTATATGACATTATTTTCAGTACGATTTTATGTATATTTACTACATTTTCCGCCCAAATATCAAATTTTTGTTCTCATCTTCGATTTTATCAAGCCGATTATTTTCCGGATTATTCATATACTTTAAAAATAAAAAAAGCGTCATTTTCACCTGTACAAACAGCCGCAACAACGCTTTTGATTATGTAATTTTCCGTTAATATGCGAAGCTATAAATCAACTTCCGAAATTGCTAACTGCTAATTGCTAATTGCTAATTGTATAGCGAAGCTATATAATCCAAGTCCGCAGGACTTCCTCAGTCCCCGGCCCCTGTTTTTCACTTACTTAAACTGTTCCAAATTCCCCATCATCCTCGCCACCGTTTTAATCTTTGCCAGCCTTACCGACACAGCGGCGGCAACAATAATTTTAACTATATCAACAGTTATAAACGGTACAACGCACACCAGAAATGCCGTGCCGATGGAAGAATATGTAACCTCTTTGAGATACACCGCCGTATACATAAGACAGCCGCACATATACACCGCAACCGTACCGAAAAACGACGCCACAAGTCTTCCGAAGAAGCCGAAAATATGCACCTTGCGAAACAGATACGAAATAATTCCGTAAACAATACCTGCTAAAAGGAAGCCGAGAAGAAATCCGCCGGTAGGCCCGAACAGCACTCCCACACCGCTCTTAAATCCTGCGAAAACCGGAACTCCGATAAGCCCCAGAAGAAGATAAATTCCGACGCTTGCCGTGCCTCTCTTCCATCCTATTGTGCCGAATGCAAGAAATATTACAAAGCTCTGAAGCGTAAACGGAACTTCACCTATGTTTATCGAAACAAACGCTCCGACAGCTATCAGAGCGGCAAAAATCGCCGTGATAATCATACTGAAAATTGTATTTTGCTTTTTTCTGCTCATAAAGAAACCGACTGCGGAAAAGCACCGCATCCCCCGAAATAATTATCGCTGTGAGTTATATAATGTATAATATAAATATTTATATTATAATATATTATATACACAACTTATAATAGTCTTAAGAATTGAGAATTTTTTCAAAATCAACTATGTTGCAGTCCTTATAAATTTCAAGGCATCTGTCAAATTCACAGGAAAGATAACGGCTGTCATGACAGTCGCTCGACAGAATAAGACTGCCGCCCTTTTTCGTTATATATTCCGCTATTTCCGGTGCGGGGTATGGAGTCACCCTCTTGCCTCTCGCAATTGCGCCCGTGTTGATTTCAAACGGAACGTTATATTTAAGAAGAACATCCGCCGCGTTTTTCCATGCAGAGATATATTCCGGAGTTTTTGTGGAGAAAAGGCAGTCATTTTCGTTAAACTTTGTTACAAGGTCAAAATGCCCTATAAAAGAAGCTTTTGTCTTTTCGGCAACCTCGGCAAGCTGTTCATAATAAGCCGTGCAATAAGCGTCAAACGAGCCGCCGAAGTACTTTTCGACATCGTGCTTCTGTTCATCCGCGGAATTATCAACCGCAAGATAATTGTCGCCGACCTTTATATAATGTACAGAACCTATTCTGTACTCAAATTCATCCAAGTTCGTATTATCAAAATATAAATCCGTTTCAAGACCGAGATAAATTCTTATCTTATCTGCGTATTTTTCTTTAAGTGACTTTATTTCTTTTATATACTCATCCGTTTTATCTGTTTTCATGCAATACGACAGATCGCACGGCGTGTACGAATGCTCCGAAAAGCCCAACGCCTCAAAGCCCTGTGCAATCGCCGCCTGCACCATCTGTTCGGGAGTATCCTTCCCGTCGCCGTAAACGGTGTGAGTGTGGAAATTTTTAAAAATCATAGTTCATACACCCTTCGTTCGATATTCAGCAGCCGTCATCGGCAAACCGGAAGTCGGCAATTAGCAATGTCGGAAGGCACTGTGTGCCTTAGATTATATAGCTTCGAAAAATTTAAGCTGATATAAGCCAATGGTTTAATCATCAGCGGAGCTTTATAAATCAAAACGCTTTGCGTTTTCATTTATTATGCATTATGCATTCTACATTGATAAAGCCATACAAATCCAAGGCACGTTGTGCCTTCCGCTGACCACCGAATACTGACCACTGACCACTCATTGCTAATTGCTGATTGCTAATTGATTTCCACCTGTTCTGCCTTACCGCCGAGCTCATGCCCCATAAAAATACTGCCGTGGCGGACAAAGCTTTCGACATTGTCGCTGACAAAATAGCGTACTGTGCCTTTTTCGCCGTTGTTATTAAGCATATCGCCGTCTTTAAGCACGCTTATAAGTCGTGATACAGCCGCTTCACCCGAATTTATAAGCGTAACGCCCGGCATGATATCGGATATAAGAGCCGTTAAAAGCGGATAATGCGTACAGCCGAGAACAAGAGTATCTATCCCCTTTTCTTTAAGCGGTTCAAGATATTCACGAAGGACACGACGAGTTACTTTATCGTCAACGCCCGTTCTGCCCTCCTCGACAAGCGGCACAAGCAGCGGACAGGCACACGAGAACACCTCGGCATTTTCATTAAAAGATTTTATGTTCTTTTCAAACGCTCCGCTTGACACTGTGGCGTTTGTGCCTATAACTCCGATTTTGTTGTTTTTCGTAAGCTTTGCGGCACGCTGTGACGACGGCTGAACAACACCGATAATCGGCACTCTGAAAATGCGTTCCATTTCCGTTCTTGCCATAGAATCGGCGGTATTGCACGCAATAACAACAGCCTTCACATCAAACGAAAGCAAAAATTCTATATCGTCCTTGGCGTACTCTATTATTGTTTCTTTCGAGCGGTCACCGTACGGCACACGTGCTGTATCACCGAAATAGATTATATCCTCATCCGGCAATTCCTTAAGTGCCGTTTTTACGGTTGTAAGACCGCCAAGCCCGGAATCGAAAATTCCGACGGGCTTATTTTTCATGTCCATTTCAGTCCTCCAAAGCGTTTACAAGGCTCTTGAAGTGTTCCCCACGCTCCTCAAAACATGTATATTGATCATAGGAGCTTGTAGTCGGGGACAGCAGAATTACATCACCGTTTTCGGCGATTTTTACGGCTTCATTAAGCGCTTCGGGCAGAGTGTTTACAAGTATGCTCTTTTCGGGCGCAAGCTCATCAAAAAGCCGCTGTCCGCACTCGCCGTAAGCTATTATTTTCTTCACACCGGGCAGATACGCTTTAAGCGGTTCAAAAGACAGCCCTTTGTCGTGACCGCCCGCAAGCAATATAACAGGTGACGAAAACGCCTTGAGTGCCGTTACGGTCGCATCAACGTTTGTACCCTTTGAGTCATTGTAATATCTTACGCCGTTTAATTCTCTTACGAATTCTATTCTATGTTCCACACCTTTAAATTCGCTTACACCGGCGGAAATTTCTTCATTTGTCAATCCCATTATATGAGAAGCGGCACACGCCACAAGAACATTCTGCACATTATGTCTGCCGACAACCTTTATTATATCGGTCGAAAACAGCTTTTCACCATTCATATAGACATATTTTTCATCGGCATAAAAATCCGCATTTGAATCAGACAGACTGTATGTTACCTTTTTGCAGTTCACCGGGATTTTGTCGGTATATTCCTTAACGAGTGCATCGTCAACATTCATCAGGAACACATCGTTATCCTTCATATTTTCATAAACACGGCACTTTGAGCGGTAATATGCATCCTCCGAGCCCATAAAATCAAGATGATCCGCAGACAGATTCATAATAACGGCGACTTCGGGACGGAATTTAACGATATCGAGCAGCTGAAAGTTTGATATTTCAAGCACGATATAATGACCGGATTTGTTAAGCAGATCGTTTTCGAGTGCCGTCTCGCAAAGTGCGATGCCGATATTGCCCGACAGATGCGTAATTCCGGGGCGTGCCTTTGAAATGACTTCATAAAGAAGTGTCGCCGTAGTTGTCTTGCCGTTTGAGCCTGTGACGGCTATATAGTGCTGAGGAGCACAGACATCAAACGCCAGCTCGATTTCGGTAATTACGGGTATACCCCTCTCACGAAGGCGTTTAACAAACCACAGCTTGCCGTTAATACCGGGATTTTTTACGGCAAGGTCAAAATCACGCTCAAAAACCTCCTTTTCCTGCCCCACGACTTCAACGCCGTTTTCGAGCAGAAAGGGCAGTTCCTTTATTTCATCTCTCGGTTTGGACTCGGATACGGTTATCTCCGCGCCTAATTTAAGCAGGAGCTTAACGGCGGCATTTCCGCTTCTGGCGAGTCCCAATACAAGAATTTTTTTTCCTTTATATTTATTTTCGGTCATAATAATTCCCCCTGAATCAAATCGGGTAATTTCACCTGTTTATTTTCTGTAATTTCGGCGGCTGTGCGTTCGTCCTTTGATATCTGTTCTTTAAGTGCCTCGGCGGAAGAAAATTTCATCTCGCCTCTTATAAACTCAATCGGATAAACGGTTATGCTCTTGTCGTACAAATCGCCGTTAAAGCCCAGAATAAATGTTTCGCTTCGAAGGCTCTCGCCGTCAAATGTCGGGCGTTTGCCGATATTGGTAACCCCCGAAAGCAATTTGCCGTCAATGTCCACAAACGAAGCGTAAACACCGAATTTCGGCACGACAAGCCCCTGCGGGATATACTGATTTATTGTCGGCGAGCCCAAAAGACGGCCCCTTCTGTCACCGTGAAACACGGGAGCGGTAAAGCCGAATGTGTAGCCGAGCATATTGTTCGCTTTTTCGATTTCTCCGTCGGAAATATAGCGGCGTATGGCACTGGAGCAGACAACCTCGTTATTATAGAGCACACGATCCGCGATATGCACCGATATGCCGCATTTTTCACACTCGGAAATAAGCGTATCGGTATTTCCCTCGCCGTTTTTTCCGAAGGTAAAGTTAAATCCGCACGACACACTGCGTGCGGAAAATCTGTCCGCCAGAATATCTCTGACAAACGCCTTCGGGGACATATCACGAATTTCCGAAAAAGAAATATTAAAAAGCGAAAATCCGCTGTCCGTCAATATTTTATCCCGAGCTTCATCAGTCAGAAGTCGGGCAACTTTTTTTCCTGTTAATTCCTCAAAGGGCGGCTTATCAAAAAGCATCACCCCGGGAGTAAGACCGTCAGCTCTGTGGGACAGAGCATTGCGAAGCACACTCCTGTGCCCCGGATGCAGCCCGTCAAAAAAACCGAGAGCAACGGAAGAAAATTCATTATTCATATTTTTTTCGATAATTGTAATGTGGGAGCGAGGAGCGATAGCGACGAGCGGTGGCGCGAGCGAAGCGAGCGCAATGCCCGAGCCGAAGGCGAGGGCACAGCCGCGACGAAGCGGCGTAAGCCCGCGAGGAGCGGCACGCCGGCGAGGATAGCGAGCCGGCGCCCTCGCCGTAAGAAGCGTCAGCGTATTACGGCAAGCAATGCACCGACGGGAGCGAAGCCGTAGGCAGCCGCTCAAAGTGGCACCCGGCTGTCCGGGACATTAACTTTCCGCTTTTGAAAAACTTACCTACCGGGCAGTCGGGTGCACTGCAGAGCGGCCTGAAAAAAACAGTCTTAAGACTTGTTTTTTTTCAATGATATCCGTTCCTGCGGAACGGGTGATATAGGAAAGAGCATTAAAGCTCTTTCAATGATATCCGTTCCTGCGGAACGAGTGATATATCTGCGAAATGATATCGCACTTCGTGCGGTGATATACCTGCGGCATTCTGCCATTGCCGATTGCCTAAACAACCCTTCTCGCCCACAGCATTTCATCATTTTCATCCTGCACTTCTCCGAGCCCCAAAAACTCGTTTTCATCGGAGTAGACACGGTACATTCCGGGCAGAACTTCCCTGCCCAGGCGTGAAGTAAACAGCTCGCCGCCGTTTCTGAAGCGGACGGACTGATTTTTTGTAAGGCGAACAAAATCAAAGCACATAAACGGTGCGTCTATATCGAGAACACCTCCGGGAGCAAGCGTTTTAAGCTCCTCTTCGGTGTGGGCATCGTCAAGCGTAAACCCGTTCGCGCGAGTTCGGCGTAGTGCCGTCATACAGGCACCGACACCCAAAGCATCGCCGATATCCGCAATAAGAGAACGGATATATGTACCCTTGGAGCAGAGTACATCAAGACCGAACTCTCCGTTTTCGTAATCCGAAAGCTCCAATGAATAAATCGTAACGGGGCGCTGTTCTCTTTCTATCTCTTCGCCCTTGCGTGCAAGCTCATAAAGCCTTTTGCCGCCGACTGAAATTGCCGAGAACATTGGCGGTGTCTGCATAATATCGCCTCTGAAGTTGTCTAAAACGGTGAGCACATCCTCTTTTTTAAGACTGCATGGCGTTTCACTGAGAACTTTTCCGGTAATATCAAGCGTATCGGTGGTAATACCGAGGCGAAAACGGGCGGAATATCCCTTGTCGCCGTCGGGCAGAAAGCTTATAAATCGTGTTGCCCTGCCGAGTGCGACAGGAAGAACACCGGTAGCCATGGGGTCAAGAGTGCCCGTGTGCCCGGTCTTTTTTTCGCCGTATATTCTGCGAAGAAAAGCCGACGCCTTAAAAGAAGTCAGCCCTTCGCTTTTGTCCAGAATGACAAAGCCGTTCACAACGAACCCTCCTTTAATAATTAACAATTAACAATGTCGGAAGGTGCAATGTGCCTTGGATTATAATGCTGTGCATAATGACAGTACCAACCGTCAGAATCCGGTTTTATGCGTGCATCAGCTTATAAGCAGGACTTCCTTAGCCCCCGCCCCTGACTTTTCCTTGTGCATTGCTAATTGCTCATTGCTGATTGCTGATTACAACAGCCCCTGCTCCTTAAGTGCTTCCTCTGCATACTTAAGAATTGTGGAAATGACCGTTCTCGGAGCGGCTGTCATCTCACAGCCTGCGGCCTGTTTGTGTCCGCCGCCGCCCAGAAGAGCGCATATGGCCGATGCGTCAACTTCATCACGTGTACGCATGGAAATACGGTACGAGCCCGACTCACGCTCTTTTATGGTAATGCCGATAAGCACACCGGCAATCTGTCGGGGAAGTCCGTTTATGCCCTGCGTTTCATTTTCGGCGATATTCGCACGGCGATACATATCCTTTGTGAGCATAAGAACGGCAACCTTGTTGTCGCAGTACATTTTTACGGAGTTCATCGCCATTGTTTCAAGGGCAAAATACTCCTTTGTTTTTGTATCGAAAATATCCGTATTGACCTGTGCTGTCTGAATGCCGGTATCCATAAGACTCGCCGTGGCACGAAGTGTCTTGGCGGTAGTATTGCCGTACTTAAAACAGCCGGTGTCGGTCGAAATGCCGACATAGAGAGCCATTGCGACATCCTTGTCGATTGCAACACCGTTTGCGGTGAACATATCAAAAAGAACTTCACTTGCCGCCGCGGCCTCGGCATCAAGAAGCGTATCCTCGGCAAACATGACATTTGTGGCGTGGTGGTCAATGCTTAAAGCGACTCTGTCGCCGTATCTGTCTTCAAACGGCTGACCTAACAGCTTCTTGTCGCCGACATCTACGGTAACAACATACTTCTCTTCAAAATCGGCACATTCAAGTCCTTCGAGCAGAAAGCACAGATCCTTTGAAGGCTTTTCAATATTATACCGAACATTTTTGCCCTGTGAAAGAAGCACTCTGTAAAGTGCGACAAGACTGCCCACCGCATCGCCGTCGGGTGCACGGTGAGTAAGCAAAAGAATATCATCCATGGCCATGAGCTTTGCCCATGCCTCAGTAAGACTAACTGTCATATATCTTCCTTTTTCTCTGCTTTCTTTTCGGCATCATAGAGTTTTTTGAACATCTCGACACCTTTTTCTATTGAATCATCCGCAATAAACTTAAGGTCTGGAGTTTTGCGAAGCCCGAGACGAGCCCCGAGCTCTTTTCTCAGATACCCTTTTGCGTTGCCGTTAAGTATTTTGCAGACGGTTTTTGCCGACTCGATACCCTCAAGCGAGCTTACATACGCTTTGCAGAAAGACAAATCGTGTGCAACCTCCGCACGCACGACCGTAATAAACGACGCATTTACACGGGGGTCTTTAAGCTCCCTTACCAAAACGGTCAGCTCTCTTTTGATATCCTCGGCTGTTCTGTCGGATTTGTAACCCATTTTTTCTGATGAAGGAGAGAACAATCAGAATTGACAACAAGCACAGAATGTCGGTGTCAATTACCAATTTGCATGAGCAATATCGAAAGCTCTGCAAGCTTGATTTTATAAGTTTCGCCTATACTGAAAATAATTATTTGCGAAGCTTTATAATTCAAAACACGCAGTGTTTTCTGTAATTGCTGACTGCTAATTGCCGATTGTCTTCTCCTTTTCCTTTCTTAAGGCTGCCCTTAAGCGTCCTGATACTCTTCTACCAGGTACGCCTCAAGAATGTCGCCCTCTTTTATGTCATTATATTTTTCGAGGCCGATACCGCACTCATAGCCGCTCATAACCTCTTTTGCGTCATCCTTTTCACGCTTTAAGGAAGCTATTGCATCTTCGGCTATAACGATACCGTCTCTTACAACTCTTATCTTGCAGTTTCTGGCAACCTTGCCCGAAAGAACATAAGAACCTGCGATTGTGCCGGCACTCGAAAGCTTGAATACACGTCTGACTTGTGCCTTGCCGATATCGACATCACGGAATTTGGGAGCAAGCATACCCTTGATAGCTGCTTCGACATCCTCAATGCAGTCGTAAATGACGGAGTACATACGCATTTCTATCTTGTCACGCTCGGCGTGTGCCTGGGCTGTGGCATCGGGACGGACATGGAAGCCGACGATAATGGCATTTGACGCATTTGCAAGCATAACATCGGAATCGGTAATGGCACCGACACCGCCGTGGATAACACGAACTCTTACTTCGTCATTTGAGAGCTTTTCGAGGTTCTGTGTAAGAGCCTCAACAGAGCCCTGAACGTCTGCCTTTACAACTATGTCAAGCTCCTTAAGCTCGCCCTCCTCAAGAGTGGAGAACAGCGTATCAAGAGTGACACGGTGATATTTATTGAACTGTTCTTCTTTGATCTTTTCTTTTCTCTGTTCAACAAGCTCTCTGGCAAGCTTTTCGTCACTTACCGCGTCGAACATATCGCCCGCACCGGGAACTTCGCCGAGACCCATAACCTCAACGGGAACGGAGGGACCTGCTTCTTTTACGCGTCTGCCCTTGTAGTCGGTCATAACTCTTATGCGTCCGACTGCTGTACCGGCAACGACTATATCGCCGTTTTTAAGAGTACCGTTCTGAACAAGAAGTGTCGCAACGGGACCTTTGCCCTTATCAAGGCGTGCTTCGATAACAACACCCTTTGCGGCACGGTTGGGATTGGCACGAAGCTCCTTCATTTCCGCCACAAGCAGAATTGACTCAAGAAGGCTGTCGATGCCGTCGTGTGTCTTTGCGGATACGGGAACACAGATTGTGTCGCCGCCCCACTCTTCGGGGACAAGACCGTATTCGGTAAGCTGCTGCATAACTCTGTCGGGCTGTGCGCCGGGCTTATCCATTTTGTTTATTGCGACGATAATTGAAATTTCAGCCGCCTTTGCGTGGTTGATGGCTTCAATGGTCTGGGGCATGATACCGTCATCCGCCGCTACAACAAGAACGGCGATATCGGTAGCCTTTGCGCCTCTGGCACGCATTTCGGTAAATGCGGCATGGCCGGGAGTGTCAAGGAAGGTAATCTCCTGTCCGTCAAGGTTTACTCTGTAAGCGCCTATGTGCTGAGTAATACCGCCCGACTCTGTCGAAGTAACACTTGTGTGACGTATTGCGTCAAGAAGTGAGGTCTTGCCGTGGTCAACGTGACCCATAACACAGACAACGGGACTGCGGAGAACAAGATCCTCCTCGCTGTCTTCGGTTGCATCTATAATTCTGTCTTCAATTGTAACAACAACCTCTTTTTCAACCTTTGCACCAAGCTCGGTTGCGACAATTTCGGCTGTATCAAAATCAATCGATTCGTTTATACCTGCCATTACACCATAGGCAAACAGCTTTTTGATAACCTCGGCGGGCTTCATCTTAAGCTGTGCGGCAAGGTCGCCGACTGTAATTGTTTCGCCTATTGTAACTGTGATTTTTCTTGCGGCACGCTCTGCCTGAATACGAGCCATACGCTCCTGCTCGGTCTCTCTTTTATGCGAACGAGTGCCCTGCTTTTTGTTGTACTGCTGAGACTTCTGCTTGATTTTCATCTTGCGGGAGCTGTCGGACACCTTGTCGGAAATAGCGTTGCCTGAAAGATTTTCGTAACGCTCGTTATACTTATCGAGCTCTACATCCTCGTTTCTGGTGTTGACCGTCTTGCGTTCGCCCTTTGTGCGTGACTGAATAAAGGGTGTGTCGGAGTTCTGCTGAGGCTTTTCCTTCTTTTTGAAGGGCTGAGCGTTTGAAGCCGCGGGCTTATTCTGATGGTTATTATCAGGCTGTTTGTTGCGGCGATTATCGTTTTGTCTGTTGTCGGCAGGCTTTTTGTCGGCTCTCGGTGCGTCCTTTTTGGTGTCGGGCTTTGCGGAGTCGGACTTTTTGTCGCCGTTTGCAACTTCCTTTTTCTCGGGCTTCGGTGCATCCTTCTTTTCGGGCTCGCCTGCTTTTTCGGCGGGCTGTTCCTCAGTCTTTTCGGGAACGGGCTCGGGCTTTTTCATCGAAAAATAAGCGTCGAAGCTGTCAACGGAATTTGTCTGTGTAAGAAAATCAAAAACAAGGTCAAGCTCATCCGTTGTAAGCGTTGTCTGTGACTTTTTCTGTTCATCGCCTCTTGCTTTGAAAAAGTCGATGATTATATTGCTTTTTAAGTTAAAATCTTTGGCTAACTCGTGTATCTTGTATTTTACTACCATTCTGAGTCCTCCTCGTTATTAAACGGTTTTTGCGACAGCGTCTGCGAAGCCCTCATCGTTTACGGAATAAATGCAGCATCTTTTGCCGAGCGCAATTCCCGCTTCTTCCGATGTTATATTCAACTCATGAATTTTGCCGTTGAAGCCGATCCCCTCAAGCTCACGACGGTGTCCGGGGGAGGCATCGTTTGTAAGTATTACCGCTTTTGCCGTGCCGGCTTTAACTGCGGCAATTACCGAATCGTGCCCCAAGGACAGTCGCCCTGCTCGTCGGGCAAGCCCCAAAAGCGAGAGTGTTTTATTCATCCGCTATCTCTTGGCACAGTCTGTCATACACCTCGGGAGGTACGGCACACGAAAAAGCCTTTTCGAGTCTGCCGCCCTTTTTCGCCTTCATAAGGCACTCGGTATTTTTGCAGATGTATGCGCCTCTGCCTGATTTTTTCCCGGTAAGGTCAACACTGATGTCGCCCTCCGGACTTTTTACTATACGCACGAGCTCTTTTTTGGGCTTCATTTCATTGCAGCCCGTGCATTTTCTCATAGGTATTTTTTTCTGCTGCATGATATTAAAGACGAATCATGGGTCTTGTGTCACCGTAGAAGGGCTTTATGTCTATCTTCCAGCCGGTGAGACGTGCCGCAAGTCTGGCGTTCTGACCCTTGTTGCCGATAGCGAGGGAAAGCTGATCCTCGGGAACCGTTACTCTGCAGCTCTTTTCTTCGGGATCGGGAATTTCAACATCCACTATATCGGCAGGAGCAAGTGCGCCGCTTATAAACTCGGCGGGATCATCCGAATATTTTACTATGTCTATCTTTTCGCCGCCTAAAAGTCCGACAACAGCGTTGACACGGGCGCCTCTTGGACCTATGCAGGCACCGATGGCATCAATACCGTCCTCTTTGCTGCATACGGCGATTTTGGTACGGGAGCCGGCTTCACGGGCAATGGATTTAATAAGTACATCGCCGTCGTAAATTTCGGGAACCTCCTGCTCAAACAGTCTTCTGACAAGACCGGAGTGAGTTCTGGAGAGAAGAACCTTCGGGCCCTTTGTGGTTTCGAGAACATCGACAATATAGACTTTGATAATCTGGCCGACCTCAAGTGTTTCGCCGGGGAGCTGATCCTTATGCGGAAGAAGAGCCTCGACCTTGAGTATCTCGACCGTTGCGTCACCTGTCAGGGGATTGACGGACAGAACCTTGGCGGTTACGATTTCGTTGTTCTTTTCGATAAGATCTTTGTAGTCTCTCTCGTGTTCATATGTGCGTACACTCTGACGAATAGTATGCTTTACGCTCTGGGCGGCAATTCTGCCGAGGTTTTCGAAGCGAAGCGGAACATCAACAGTATCACCGATTTCGGCACCCGATTTATATGTCTGTGCTTCTTCGAGATCAATTTCGGTATCGGGATCATAGACCTCTTCAACTACTGCTTTGCGGTTAAAAATCGCAAGCTCGTATGTTTTGGGGTCCATGACGCAGATAATCTCACTCTCTTTTGAAAGATCGAATTCTTTTTTTGCGGCTGTTGAAACCGCCTGGCATATTTTTTCACATAACACATCTGCCGCTATGCCTCTCTCTTTCTGGAAAAGCATTATAGCGTTGTGCAGTTCGTTGTTCATTTTTGTAATCATCCTTTCTGCTGTATGTCTGTAACGAATTATTAACTAAAATAAAGTGGGCAGGGCAAAAAACAATGCAAAATGCATAATTCATAATGCACAATGGAGGAAAACGCTTTGCGTTTTGGATCATACAGCAACGCAAGCAATCAGCATACCGGCAAATAATCAACTTAAGTTCAGTGAAGCTATATAAATCAAGTCCACAGGACTTCCGACATTCTGCATTCTGCATTCTTAATTATGCATTAACCTTACTGTTCAAAATCATCAAGCTTGACGCTTATGACTTCCTCTTTTGTGAATGTGTGGGTTGTGCCGTCGGCAAATCCGACGCTAACGGCACCGTTGTCGTAACCTGCGAGAATACCCTTGTGATTTTTGGCACCGTTGTAGGCTGTGCGAAGCTTAAGCATGATTTTCGCACCCATAAATTTACGATAGTGGAAATCCCTTATAAGCTTTCTTTCGATTCCGGTTGACATAACCTGAAGATTGTAAGGGACGCTGATTGGATCAAGCTCATCAAGCGGAGCATCCACCGCATCATTTACCGCTACGCAGTCGTCAATCGAAACGCCGCCCTCTTTGTCAATGACAATGCGAAGATAATAGTTTGCGCCTTCTTTTTGGAACTGCACATCCCACAGGGTAAGACCGAGATTTTCAACAAGCGGTTTGGCAAGCTCCCATACCGAATCAACGATATTGATTTTTTTCTTTTCTGCCAACTTTGTCCCTCCGTTTTTTAAGTATTTTTGGGCGAATTTGCCCCTAAGCAAAACAAAAGAGCGGGTTGCCCCACTCAATGTCAATGCATTATGGCAATAGTGTATCACAAAACAAGATGATTTGCAAGAGGGAAACGAAAATTATTTATATATAATGTTTAAGAAATCGGGGAGCTAAGGAAGGCACGAGTGCCGTAAATATGCGGCTTCGTATATTGCGAGGTAAAGCTTTAAGCTTACCACTATGCCGAAAAACACCTTCTCCTCTGATTTCTCACAAAAAATAAATTGAAATTCACGGAAATTTATGATATATTAACAGTAAATACAAAACAGTCCGCTTTTTGGAGGAAGAGAAATGAAAAGAGCAAAGAAAATATTGTCCGCAGTGCTTGCAATCGCAATGTGTTTTTCGATGGTCGCGGCCGCTTTTGCGTCAACTGACGGCTATACGATAACAAGCCCCTATGACGGTATCGACTGGGATACGGTCAATGCATACAAGACGGCGCTTCACTCCCACACAAACGCATCCGACGGTGACCCCACGCTTAAACAGAGCGTTGAACGCCATGTCGAGACGGGCTTTGACATTGTCGCAACCACAGACCACGGCACAGTCAACTATACATGGGAGACCGCAAATTACAGCGAGCTTATACACGGTGTGCTGTCCGCAATCGGCAGAAGTGAGGGCGAGCTTGAATATCTCGGCACTTCCGGCACATTCGATAACGGCACTTCTTACACATACGGCAAGTCGGGCGATGACGACTATCTCACACTCGACAACGGCAAACAGATTCTCCGTCTGCCCTTCGGAATAGAGAATAACGCCGTTTCCGCAAACGCCCATGTAAACAGCTGGTTTACGGATTACAGCGACAACTCACTCACGACATACGAGGACGCAGTAAAAGCCATTGACGAAAAGGGCGGCATATGCGTTATCAACCATCCCGGTGAGTACACAAAGGCGAGATATGAGATATATGCCGAGGACGCTTATAACGAGGACAACGCCGTATACAAATACTATATTGACAAATTCGCAAATCTTCTTGATAAATATGACGGATTAATCGGCATTGACATGAACTCAAAGGGCGACAACAGAACACGCTTTGACCGTATTCTGTGGGACAAGCTTCTTACACGTTCATCATCAAAGGGCGAGAATGTATTCGGCATTGCGTCTTCGGATGCACATCAGCTTAATATTATCGACACAGGTTTTACGGTTCTTCTTATGAACGACAAGACGAGTGCCGAGGCTCGCACAGCGCTCGAAAACGGTACATTTTTCGCCGCCTCTCACTGCATAGGCAACCCCGAGGAACTCAGAGAAATTGCCGCCGCAATAAAAGAATACTACGGCGAGACGGAAACATATAACAAAGTAAACGATGCCGTTACCGCACTTGACAAGCGTGCCGAGGACATTACAAACGGCACACTTAAAGCGGATGACAATCTGTCGATTACATACTCCGTGCTTGACGATAACGGCTACACAACCGTTGATACCTTCCCCGAAATTACATCGATTTATGTTGATGACGAGAAGGATACAATTACACTTGATACCGAGAACGCTCTTATTGTACGCTGGATTTCAGACGGCAAGCTCATTGCCACAACGACATCCGAGGATGCGGCACTGAATCTCAACGATTACAAAGACGAGCTCGGAAACTATGTAAGAGCCGAAGTTTTCGGCGAGGGCGGCATACTCTACACTCAGGCATTTCTTCTTAACGCCGAAGAAAACGCCGCCGCAAACGGTGACAAGACCGAAAAGTTCATTGATTTCGGCTTCATCGACTGCCTGTTCGCAATTTTCAAAAACTGGCTTGATATAATAGCGAGATTTTTCGGCAAGCTTGGCTGATAATCTGCTGTAAATAAAATTCCCGGGTCCTTATGTGATCCGGGATTTTTTTACGAATGGATAAGAAGTGGACAGTTGTCAGTGACAACGGAATGCAAAATGTAAAATGCATAATGTAGAATGCATAATGCATAATGCAGAATGCCGCAGGTATATCACCGCACGAAGTGCG
>CAVFPQ010000035.1:0-17998 GCA_963624415.1 Acutalibacteraceae bacterium
GTTGTATACTGCTCGGTATGCGGCGAAAAGCTCTCTTCCGAAACCGTTATAATTGAAAAAATCCCAGAAATTAAGATTGATGTAACGGCAAATGAGCACCTTGATCTTATAAACGGCATTCTTGTTATTGACAAGGCTACAACGTCAAAGGATATTCTCGATAATACAAACGCCACACAGATTGTAAATGCCGATGATACCGAAAATACCGACGGAGTTCTTAAAACCGAAATGAAAGCCAATGTCTTTACCGGTTCGGAGCTTACCGACAGTGTTGTTATGGCTCTTTTAGGCGATGTTGAATGTGACGGCGATGTTGATGTTTCAGATGCTCGTCTTGCACTTAGAGCGGCTGTTAAGCTCGACACCCTTGTCGGTGCTCGTTTTGTTGCGGCGGATGTTGATTTTGACAATGATATTTCCGTCAGCGACGCCAGAACAATACTCAGAATTGCCGTTAAGCTTGAAGAAGGCACGGACCTTATAATCAAGAAAAAGTAATTCCTTATATCATTTGTTTTCTCCATTTCCCTGAATAAAGTGTCGGAGTGATGCGTAAAGTGTCGCTCCGACGCTTTTTAGGTTGTCGGTGATTATCATTATTTGAAATTATGTTAAATATGCACAATAAATTATGCGTTGAGTTGTTAAAAATCTACTGATTTTTCGTTTAAAAATATTGACTATCAGTCAGTTTCGCGTTATAATGCGTTTGAAAATTGACTGACAGTCATTTTTTGATATGGATACTTCCCGGAGGTGGTTTTATGGGCGTAAGCGAAAAAAAGCTTGCGAAAAAAGTCAAGATGATCGATGCCGCCTATAATCTTTTTCTTGAAAAGGGCGTAAACATAACGGCTATTGACGATGTCGTAAAAAAGGCGGGTGTCGCAAAAGGCACGTTTTATCTCTACTTCAAAGATAAATATGACCTGCTCGATCAGATTGTCATTTCAAAAAGTGAGGCAATTGTTAAAAACGCCGTTAACGCGCTCAGAATAAAGCGAGAGGAAACAGAAATGACTCCGGCGGCAGAACTGAATTTCTTCACCGATCGCATTATAGACTGCATGATGGAAAACAAGGAGCTTGCGGCACTCATTCACAAAAATCTTTCCGCCTGCTTTGATGTGGTTTTAAGCGACGGCGGCTCGGCTATCAGGGAGGAGCTGAAGGAAATTGTCGAAATTATGATGACAACGGGTATCAGCGAACACTCGGCTCTTATACACTTATATATGTTCACGGGTATGATAGGCTCGGCGTGCTTTGACGCTGTTGTAAAGGGCACACCGTTCTCGGTTGACGAGCTTCGACCCGAAATACATACAATGGTAAACAAACTTATGAAAGGAGATTCCTGATATGATTCAGAAAATCGCGCGGCAGATTTCACGCCATCCCAAAACGGTTATCTTAATAGCGACACTGCTGCTTATCCCTTCGATTATCGGCTATGTCGGCACAAAGATTAACTATGATATTCTTACGTATCTGCCCGAAAAACTCGATTCCGTCAAGGGTGAACGAATACTTGACGAAACCTTTAACGATGCCGCAATGGCAATTGTCATTGTAAAAGACGGCACTCAGCTTGAGGCACAGACACTTAAAAAAGATATGTCCGAAATAGAGGGCGTACAGCAGGTGCTGTGGGTTGACTCCCTTGCGGATATTTCAATCCCGGAGGAAATGCTCCCCGATGTGCTCAATTCCGTGTTCTATTCCGGTGACGGCTCGGCTACCATGATGATGGTGCAGTTCACGGAGGGCGGCTCGTCAGAAAGCACAATGAACGCACTTCGTCAGATAAGAAAGGTAATGACAAAGAACTGCTATATGAGCGGTCTGTCCGCAATTACCCTCGATACAAAAGACCTTGCGGATGAACAGGCACCCATTTATATAGCGATTGCCGTTGCTCTTGCGCTTATCGTTCTTATGGGTACCATGAATTCGTTCATTCTGCCTTTGGTTGTGCTTGTATCCCTCGGATACGCCATTATATACAATATGGGCACAAATATTATTTTCGGCAGCATTTCTTATATAACCCAGTGTATAGCCGCTATATTGCAGCTCGGTGTTACAATGGACTTCTCCGTTTTCCTTATAGACAGATTTGAGGAAGAAAAGAAACGCCATTCAACAAATGCCGAAGCAATGGAGAGCGCAATTCAGTACACATTCGTTTCTCTTATGGGCTCGTCACTTACAACTGTATTCGGATTTCTGGCACTGTGCTTCATGCAGTTCACACTCGGCAAGGACATAGGCCTTGTTATGGCGAAGGGCGTATTTTTAGGACTTATAACAGTTGTAACCGTTCTGCCCGCATTCGTTCTGCTGTTCGACAGAATTATACACAAGACAGCAAAAAGAAGCCTTGTTCCGTCCTTCTCGGGGCTTAACGGATTTCTGCTCAAGCACAGAACGCTTGTCGGCATATTATTCGTACTGCTGTTTATTCCGGCTGTTATCTGCCAGAACAAAATGGAAGTCTATTACGACATGACACAGTCTCTGCCGCAGGACATGAGCTCCGTTGAATCACTCGCGAAGCTTAAAGAAGAGTTCAACATGGCAACAACGCATTTCGTTATTTTCGATGAAGACCTGTCAAGCGAAACCGTAAACTCCATGACAAAGGAAATTCAGAATATAGACGGCATAAACACCGTGCTGTCGCTCGATTCGATTCTCGGCAGTTCAATTCCCAAAGATGTTCTTCCCGATGAAATAAAGAGCATATGCGTAAAAGACGGCTATCAGCTTATGATGATAAACTCCGAATACTCAACGGCTTCGGATGAACTGAATGCCCAGGTTGATACACTCAAAGAGGTTGTAACAAAGTATGACCCGAATGCTTATATAACGGGCGAGGGCGTGCTTACAAAAGACCTTATCGACGTAACAAACGATGACTTCGTTCTGACCGATATTCTTTCAACCGCTTCGATTTTCATTCTTATTGCGATAGTATTCAAATCAATCTCGGTTCCCGCAATTCTTGTTCTGTCGATTGAGCTTGCAATCATGCTCAACAAATCCTGCTCGTTCTGGTTCGGCAGTGTTGAACCGTTCATAGCTCCCACAATCATAGGATGCGTACAGCTCGGCGCAACGGTTGACTACTCGCTTCTTATGGCGACACGATTCAAAGAAGAGCTTCAGCGAGGCAGAACAAAAGCCGAGGCAATCAAAATCACGGCGGACGAATGCTCAAAGTCAATCTTCCAGAGTGCGGCGGTATTCTTTGTTGCGACATTCGGTGTATATCTGACCTGCGATATTTCAATAGTAAAGAGCATATGCCTCATGCTTGCGAGAGGTTCGCTTATCAGTGCTGTAATAATCATATGCTTCCTGCCGTCTGTATTAAGCCTGCTTGAAGGAATTATCAACAAGACAACAATAGGCTGGCGTGTGGCAAGGAAATCGAAAAAGGCAATGGCGGCGGATGCTCCGATTGAAGCGGATGTGACACCCGTTGACGGCGAAATGACCGAAGAAAACAATGCGCCGCAGACCGATGCCGAACAAGAAGAAAATATAAACGATAACACAGATGAACAAAACGGAAAGGAATGATTTATATGACAGGCAAACGCAATTTTCTTAAGATAACAAGTCTTATTCTGGCACTTGCAATGATTTTCTCTCTGGCTTCCTGCACATCATCCGATGACAGCGAGGAGACAACAACCGAAGAAACATCCACAGCCGAACAGCACGACTATGACGGCACGGCAACAAATGTAACAAAAGCTGAAACGGTATATGTAAATCTTGACGCGAAGGGCAATAAGCTGAGCACCGTTGTATCGGATAAGCTTCACTCCGACCTGTCTCAGGTAAAGCTCTATGATAAGAGCGACCTTACGAATATAGTTAACGTAAAGGGTACGGAGCAGCCGATTATCGACGGCAATGATATTACATGGAACATAGAGTCCAATGACCTGTTTTACAGAGGATACACCGACAAGGAGCTGCCTCTTGAAATCTCCGCCAAATACTATTTTGAGGGCGAGGAGGTTGAGCCCGAAGCACTTGCCGGAAAGACAGGTAAGGTAAAAATCGAAATCACCGTTAAAAATACTCTCTATGAAGAGAAAGAGATAAACGGCACAACATACAAAATCTATAACCCCATGCTTGTTGTCGGCGGTCTTATCCTTCAGGAGGACAAGTTTAATAATATAACGGCACAGAACGGCAGATTTATATCGGACGGTTCAAAGACGATTGTATTCTTTGCCGGTATGCCGGGCGTGAGCGATACATTGGGCATAGACAGTCAGACACTTCAGAATATCGGTATAAGCGCACTCTCGGATATAAACCTCGGCGGTGTTTACACGATTGAAGCGGATGCTACGGACTGTTCTCTCGGCAATATGTACTTTGCCGCACTTCCGATTTCCGGTATAACAAAGACCTTCAAGCTTTCGGACGATATAGACTCAATTGCCGATTTGCTCGAAACTCTGTCGGAGCTTGCAAACGCTCTTAAAAATGTCGATACCGACAAAATAATATCGGCTCTGTCTGCGGACGGCGACAATCTTAATCAGCTGACTTCGGCTTTGTCCGATGCCGCAAAGCTCTATGAGGACAACAAGGTGCTTGTTCAGACACTTTCCGATTTCTTGACGCAGGACAATATAAAGCTTGTTCAGAATGTTCTGAATGACTTAAAGGGAATTGATACATCCGCTATTTCAAGCCTCGCAAATGACGAAAACCTGACAAAGCTCCTGAATGACCTTGCAAAGACCGATCTTTCAAAGTATGAGTCACTTCTTAAAAATCCGCTGTTCAAGGCGTTCTTCAGTGATATTTCGACACTCGCTTCCGATGCCGAGACACTTATCCCCACTGTTGAAAAGCTTGCGGACGCACTTAAAAATACGGATCTCGAAAAGCTTATATCCGATGTTCAGGCTCTTATGAGCGTATCCGATGAGCTGTCTTCTAAGCTTTCAACGGAAGAAAATCAGGCGGCGCTTGACAAGCTTCCCGATACGGTCAAAGAGGTTCAGAATATCGTATCGATAGTTGAAAACAATTCAGACTTAATCAATTCTCTTATGGAATTTGCCGGCAGTGACGATATCAAAAAGATAAGCTCTATTCTTGAAAATGCCGACACGGAAAATATCGAAAAGATAGCCGAAAATCTGGCGAATACATCGCTTGATGCCGAGACGGCAATTGCACTGTTCAAGGAAATGCTGTCATACGGTTCCGAGAATACAGTGTTCTCGATGGCTGCCGACGGCACAGAGACGAGCCTTATGTTTATTTTCAAGACTGCGGCAGTCAACAATTAACAATCGATAAGGAACCGGTAGTGTTCCCGTAATAAAATCGGAGCTGCTGCCCGTATTGGACGGCGGCTCCGTTGTCTGTCTGACCTGCGACGGGTCCGGTGTCACAGATTGTTCACAATTTTTTCGGTATAGACATATGTTTATGGTAGTTATAACTAATATTTCTATTGAATTTTATGTAAAATTATGGTAGAATAACTCAGCGTAATTTTTTCATAATTTTCGGTATTTGCAAAATCGCGAAAACAGTTAAAAGCAAAAGGAGTTGGCACATTTGGCAAAATACATCTTAAAGCGTGTCGCTATGGGGCTTCTCAGCATATTCATAGTCGCCACTCTTACATTCCTGCTTATGAATCTTGTTCCCGGCGGCCCGTTTGTCGCCGAAAAAAATATAAGTGCGGCGGCACAGGCGGCACTTGAAGAAAAGTACGGCCTCGACAAGCCTCTTTTTCAGCGTTATCTCAACTATATGTCAAGTTTGCTGAAGGGCGATATGGGTGTGTCGCTCAGACAGAGAGGGCGTAATGTGTCTGATATTATCTTCTCAAAACTGCCCGTGTCAATGCGTCTTGCCGGTGTTGCCGTTGCGGTCGCTCTGATTGTGGGCATTCCGCTCGGATGTCTTTCCGCTTATAACAGAGGAAAATTCCTCGATAATTTCATAATAGTTCTCGCCACCTGCGGCATTGCGATACCGAGCTTTATAACAAGCGTTATTCTGCTTTATACGTTCGGCAGTAAGCTTAATATTCTGCCTACGGTCGGACTTAATGAGCTTAAATCGTATATTATGCCCGTTACGGCACTTGCGATTTATCCCACGGCATATATTACACGCCTTATGCGTTCAAGTCTTCTTGATGTTATAGGACAGGATTATATCCGCACGGCAAGAGCAAAGGGTGTCGGCAACTTCAGTGTCATGTTCAAGCATGCTTTAAGAAATGCCATTCTGCCCGTTGTTACATATGTCGGACCGATGCTTGCGGGACTTATGACCGGTTCTTTCATAGTCGAAAAGATTTTTACCATTCCCGGTCTCGGCAGAGAATTTGTGTCCGCCATTACAAACCGTGACTATACCATGATAATGGGAACGACAATTCTGCTTGCCACATTTATTATAGTCGCAAACGTGATAGTTGATATTCTGTATAAGATTATCGACCCCAGAATCAAGCTTAAGTAAGGAGGCTCACATATGAAAAAAAATCCACTGAGCCTTCAGCTCAACGCCGATGATTTTACCCCCGCCACACCGGAAGAAAAAGAAAGCCTTGTCGTAATGCGCAAGAGCGTCAACTTCTGGGCGGACGGCTTTCGCAGACTTCGTAAAAACAAGGTTGCAATGGTCAGTCTTGTTGTCGTTATAATCATAATGATATTCGCTTATGTCATGCCGTCATTCTGGCCCTACTCTTACGAGCAGCAGATAAGAGGCAGCGAAAATCTGTCCCCGTTTGAATACAGCGAAACGGAGCAGGCAAAGATTGATGCGGGCGAAAGCGTTTTTCCGCACATATGCGGCACCGACCGTCTTGGGCGTGACTTTGCCGTTCGTCTTATGATGGGCACAAGAATAAGCCTTACAGTCGGTCTTGTCTGTGCGGCACTTGTTCTTGTAGTCGGTGCGACATTCGGTGCAATCGCGGGATTTGCCGGCGGCTGGATCGACAATATCATGATGCGTATAACCGATATTCTTTATACGATACCCGATATTCTGCTTATAATCATTCTGTCCGTGGCATTTAAGGACAGACTTAAAGAGCTTGCCACAAAGCCCGGCTTCGGCTGGATGCAGACGGTAGGGCCTAACCTTATAGCCATATTCGTTGTATTTGTTCTTCTTTACTGGGTCGGCATGGCTCGTATAACACGTTCACAGGTGCTGGTTCTCAAGGAGTCCGAATATGTTACGGCGGCAAGAGCGCTCGGTGCTTCAAAATCACGCATTATAAAAAAGCATCTGCTTACAAACTGCATCGGCACGCTTATTGTTACAACCACACTTCAGATTCCTTCGGCGATTTTCACAGAGAGCTATTTAAGCTTTTTAGGTCTCGGCGTTTCCGCTCCCATGCCGTCTTTGGGTTCACTGGCGACGGATGCCGTAAAGGGTATGAACACATATCCGCATCTGCTGTTTTTGCCGGCTATTATAATCAGCGTGACAATTCTTGTATTCAATCTTTTAGGCGACGGTCTGCGTGACGCGTTTGACCCGAAGCTTAAAAACTGACGGAGGTGACGACATTGAGTGAAAAACTGCTTGAAATAAAAGATGAACGGCTGTCGTTCTTTACCCCCGCAGGTGAAGTTAAGGCGCTTAACGGAGTTTCGCTTTCGATGGAGGAGGGCGAAGTTCTGGGTATAGTAGGTGAGTCCGGTTCGGGCAAATCCGTTACGGCTTATTCCATTATGGGACTTACGGCATATCCCGGACGACTTATCGGCGGCACAATCCGCTTTAACGGTCACGATATAGACAAGATGACCGAAAAGGAATTCCGCAAGATAAGAGGCAATGAGGTGTCTATAATTTTCCAGGACCCCATGACAAGCCTTAACCCCGTATATACAATAGGCAATCAGATTTGTGAGGCAATTCTTCTTCATACCGACCTTACAAAAGAGCAGGCATATAAAAGAGCCCGTGAAATTATGGTTCTTGTCGGCATAAACGATCCCGATCGCCGCCTTAAACAGTATCCGCACGAGATGTCGGGCGGTATGCGTCAGAGAATTATGATAGCAATGGCGCTTGCGTGTGAGCCGAAGCTTCTTATAGCGGATGAGCCCACAACGGCGCTTGATGTTACAATTCAGGCGCAGATACTTGAGCTTATGCAGGACCTTCGCAAAAAGCTCGGCATGAGCATTATAATGATCACGCACGACCTCGGTGTTGTTGCCGGTATGTGCGAAAAGATCGCTGTTATGTACGCCGGTCACATTGTAGAATACGGCACGGCGGACGAAATATTCTATGAGCCGAAGCATGAGTACACAAAGGGGCTTATGCGTTCGATTCCCCGTCTTAATGTTGACGAAAAAGAGAGGCTTGTGCCGATTGAAGGACAGCCGGTTGATCTTCTCAATCCTCCTGCGGGGTGTCCGTTTGCTCCGAGATGCGCTTCTTGTATGAAGATTTGCCTTCGTGAGATGCCTCCGAAAACGGAATTTTCGGACACACATTACAGCTGCTGCTGGTTAAGCAAGAAGGAAGAATACGAAAAGGGGGACGGCAAAGATGAGTGAAGAAAAAAAGCTTGTTGAGGTTGTCGGCTTAAAGCAGTATTTTACGCCCCTCGGTGCCGGCAGAACAAAGAAAAGAATTAAAGCCGTTGATGATGTTTCGTTCTATATAAACAAGGGTGAGACATTGGGACTTGTCGGTGAGTCGGGCTGCGGCAAGACTACGGCAGGCAGAACGCTTCTGCGTCTTTATGAGCCCACCGACGGCAAGATAGTATACGACGGCGATACGATTTTCGACAAGCAGAACAAAATTGCCGTGAACATGCTTCCGTACCGCCGCAAGATGCAGATGGTGTTTCAGGACCCGTATGCATCTCTTGACCCCAGAATGACAATTGCCGATATTGTCGGTGAGCCTATTGACATACATAAGCTTGCCGCTTCAAAAAAAGACAGACATGACAGGATTATATCCCTCCTTGAAACTGTCGGACTGAACTCCGAACACGCCAACCGTTATCCGCATGAATTTTCGGGCGGTCAGCGTCAGCGTGTGGGCATTGCCAGAGCTTTGGCTGTCGACCCCGAGTTTATAGTCTGCGATGAGCCGGTATCCGCTCTTGATGTTTCAATTCAGGCGCAGGTTGTCAATATGTTCGAGGACTTACAGCGTGACAGAGGGCTTACATATCTGTTTATCGCCCACGATCTGAGCGTTGTAAAGCATATTTCAAATCGTATAGGCGTTATGTACCTCGGAAAGCTCGTTGAGCTTGCGGACAGCCTTGAGGTTATCCGTCATCCGGTGCATCCGTATACAAAGAGCCTTATTTCGGCTATACCCGAAGCCGATCCCAAAACGGCGAGAGAGTCAAAGCGTATTCCGCTTCAGGGCGATGTTCCGAGCCCCATGAATCCGCCGTCGGGGTGCCGTTTCCGCACTCGCTGCCCGTATGCTACCGACAAGTGCGCAGAGAGCTGCCCGGAGCTTAAGGAGGTTTCGGCAGGGCATTTTGCGGCGTGCCATCTTCTTTAACCGATAATTAAGAATTCACAATTCATAATGTCGGAAGTCCTGCGGACCTGATTATATAATTAACAATTAAGAATTCACAATTCATAATGTCGGAAGTCCTGCGGACTTGATTATATAATTAATAATTAAGAATTCACAATTCATAATGTAGGAAGTCCTGCGGACTTGATTTTATAAGCTTCGCAAGAGGAAATATATTACCTTCAAAAATCAATTCCGGATTACGCGAAGCTATATAATCCAAAACGCTTTAGCGTTTTCCTTCATTATGCATTCTGCATTATGCATTCTGCATTCTGCATTATGTATTCTGCATTCTGCATTCTGCATTCTGCATTCTCAAGAGTGGTTAAGCTTTGCGAGAAGAAACGTATTGCCCTCAAAATCAATTCCGGATTACGCAAAGCTATATAATTATTAATTGTAAAGTGTATTTATTGCCTCAACGGCAGTGGATATATACAGTTCAAAAAACGGGGTAGTCCCCAAAAAAATTCAGAAAGGTAAGTCAGACATGAACAAAAGAAAGATCATCGCACTGGTGCTTGCACTCGCCATGTCTGTTTCCATGCTTTTCGGCTTCGCTGCCTGCGGCGGCGATAAAGGCTCGGATACAACCGATGCCGCAAATACCGATAAAAAGTATGCGGATCAGATTACGGTTCAGGTAGGCCCCAACCCCGAAACACTTGATCCCGCTCTCAACTCCGCAGTTGACGGCGGCAACATGCTCATCACACTTTTTGAGACACTCCTCATAATTGACGAGGACAATAACGTACAGCCCGGCCAGGCCGAGAAGTACGATGTAAGCGACGACGGCCTTGTATGGACTTTCACAATGCGTGACGGTCTTAAGTGGTCCGACGGTACCGAGCTTAACGCTAAGGACTTTGAGTATACCTTTAAGCGTGTTATCGATACCAAGCTTGCAGCTCCCTATGCCGAAACAGTATGCGGCATGATTGACGGTTATACCGCGGCTATGGGCAACCCCGATGAAGAGGGCAACCCCACAACCGAGGCAAATCCCGATCTTCTTAACGTAAAAGCGAGCGAAGACGGCAAAACTCTTACTGTTACACTTGCTTATCCCTGCTCCTATTTCGACAAGATTGTCGCTTTCGCAACACTCAGCCCCGTTCAGAAGGCTACTGTTGAAGCTAACGGCGATTCATGGGCTACCGATGCCGCAACCTATGTCTGCAACGGTCCTTACATGATCGAAAAGTGGACTCCCGGCGAGAGCATTCTTCTTAAGAAGAACCCCAACTACGTCGGCGGCTGGGACAACAGCAAGATCGTTACCAATCACATTAACTTCCTTCTTCTTGAAGATTCTTCCGCCGCATTCGCAGCATACAATTCCGGCGAAGCTCTTATGATTAAGGACGTTCCCACAGATGAAATCGCTTCCCTTACAAAGGCAGAGGACGGCGGTGACTTCTATGTAGATCCCATTCTCGGTACATATTATATCTCACTTAACCTTGACAAAGAGATTTTCCAGAACAAGAATGTCCGCAAGGCTCTTTCTCTCGCAATTGACCGTGAGTATATTGCTACAAAGATTATGGGCGGCACATACTCCGCAGCTTACGATTTCGTAGGCCCCGGTGTTGTTGATGCCGAAGGCTATTTCGAAGAAAACGGCTCCAAGACTCGCGGCGGCTCGTTCATCAGCACCGATTATGCAGCTAACCTTGAAGAAGCCAAGAAGGCTCTTGCAGAGGCCGGCTATCCCAACGGTGAAGGCTTCCCCGTTATCACATATTCAACCAATGATTCCGGTTATCATGTACCTCTTGCAGAGTACCTTCAGGATGCTTATAAGCAGCTTGGTATAACCATGGAAATCGAAAAGGTTGAGTGGTCATCATTTACTCCCCAGCGTCGTTCCGGTGACTATGAAATGGCTCGTAACGGCTGGGTAATGGACTATAACGATGCTTCCAATATGCTTGAACTCTTTGTTTCCACAAACGGCAACAACGACGGTAATTACAACAATCCGGCATTTGATGCAGCTATTGAAAAGTCCAAGACAGCCGACAAGGCGGCACACTATGAGGCTCTTCATGAGGCTGAGGAAATCGTTCTTGAAGACTACGGCTTTATTCCCGTTGCCTACTACAACGACTTCTGGCTTCAGAGCAGCAAGCTTGTAGGCTCATGGCACAGCCCCTATGGCTACTGGTACTTCCAGTATGCATATGCACTTGAGGCGTAATTTTCAGTTTCCCCACTGCTGAAAAAACAAATTTTGAACTGTAAATAAGGTGCGGCGGTGTAAGCCCGGCTTGCCCGCCGACCGAACAAAAAGCCGCCCGGACAGCTCGCACCTGCCCGGGCGGTATTATGCTTATAGGTATGGTTTGAATCATACTGATACACTTGACAAAATATAGTTTTCAGCTGTATAATATATATAAGAAAAGTTTGTTGTGTTCAATATTTTAAGCAAAAAAGCATCAGAAAGGGGTGTAAATGTCATGTCTGAAAAAGAAATTGTACAACGTGGTTGTATTGATATTTGGATAGACGATATTGTGCCATGTCTTCGAGATACTGTGACAGGTGATTTGATGAACACGGTTGTATTCAAAATCGAAAGCCGTTCATATCTCAAGAAGTTCAAAAAGAATGATGGCTGGCATATCAACTGGGATGAAGTGCCTAAAGATATTGATGTTTATGCTCTTGCACTTCTTGATACCAATGAAATTCAGGGACTTGTCGGTTTAAGAAATGATAAAGACGCCGACGCAGTGTATATGCATTGGGCTTGTGCGGCTCCTCAAAATAATAAGTATGAATTCGGTGTGCAGAAGTATGAAGGTGTCGGAGGACATTTATTTGCAATAGCTGCGGATAAATCAATCCAATGGGGGCATGGAGGTGCTATTTACGGATTTGCGGCAAACGAACAACTTCTAAATCACTATACAGAAAAATTCGGGGCTGTGTATCTCGGAGTACTGCATAAATATCATTTTTGGATTCCGGAAGATGAGGCAAAAAAGATGTTGGAGGTGTATCATTATGAGTGGAACTGACATAGTAAAAATTCCAAAATTTTTAGAGGGTGAATCACTTCCCGACGGCTATTTTGATTCGCCTGATCCTTATGCAGATCCGCCTAAGGTTCAATATAATTTCAGAGCAATGGTGAATTACGCCTTAAAACACGGAAAAAGTGTCACAGAACTTACAAAAGAAGAAGTGAAGCCGTTTCTGCTCAAACAGAGTTGAACTGCCTTTACCGAACAAAAAGCCGCCCGGACAGCTCGCACCTGCCCGGGCGGTATTATATATAAAAGGAAGATCATCGCACCGATCTATCCTGATTTATATGCTGCACCGTCAAAATTAAATCAACATAAATTATCGGTAATAACAGAACTTTTATTGTTACCGTGCTGCTTGTAAAAGACCTGACTGCTTTGGCAGTCAAACCTCCTGCGAAGCTGTATAATTCAAGTCCGCAGGACTTCCTTGGTTTTCTGACTCCCGGCCCCTTATGTGCCTTGTTCGCTGTTCCTTGTCCAAAATGTTCCATAAATATTGCCGAAACTTTTCATTATCCTTGTTATATTTGCATATTGCCAAAATATATATATTGTGATATTATGTTGCATGCTACATAAATTGTGTCGCACGCGACAAAAAGGAGTGTGTACGGTGCATAATACAGAGCATATCGGGCCGCTGTTCAAGATAATCGGCAATGCGGTTGACAGCGATATTTCACGCCAGGTCAGCAAATCGGGGCTGACAAGCGCGCAGATGTTTATACTTCACTTTCTGTCAAAACAGCCGGAAAACGAGATTTTTCAGAAGGATCTCGAACAGGCTTTGGAGCTGAGTCACGCCACGGTAGCCGGAATTATTTCACGGCTTGAAGCAAAGGGATTTCTGAAGCTTGTGCCGAGTGAAAAAGACAAACGGTGCAAGCAGATTGTCGCAACCGACAAAGCAAAGGAATGCGACAAAAAAACCGATGCGGTCATAAATGCGGAGGAAGAACAGCTTCTCAGCGGTTTCTCGGACGAAGAAAAAACACAGTTAAGGTCATATCTAAACAGATTGCTCGGAAATCTCGGCATAGAAATGCCGTCGTCGGGCTACCCTGAAGGAGGTCAGATAAAGCAATGATAAAAAAACTCGCAAAAAGCATAAGAGAGTACAAAAAAGAGACAATTCTGACACCCATTCTTATGGTGGGTGAAGTCAGCTGTGAGTGTGTAATTCCTCTTATTACCGCCAAGCTGATAAACGTAATAAACGCCGGAAGCAACATAAAGCACATTGCGATTTACGGAATAATTCTTGTTGCCGTGGCGTTTGCGTCGCTGTTTTTCGGTGTTATGTCGGGCAGATTCTGCGCTACTGCGGCGGCGGGCTTCGCAAAGAATTTAAGACAGGATCTGTTTTACAGCATACAGAACTTCTCTTTTGCGAACATTGACAAGTTCAGCACATCAAGCCTTGTAACTCGCCTTACAACGGATGTATCAAACGTGCAGAACGCTTTTATGATGATAATCCGCACAGCCGTCCGTGCGCCGCTTATGCTTGTTTTCGCTACGGTTATGTCGGTTGTCGTCGGCAAGAAGCTTGCGTGGATTTTCGCGGGACTTATCCCCGTTATAGGCTTTGCTTTCTATCTTGTCACAAGACTTGCGACACCTCGTTTTAAGGCGGTTTTCAAGAAGTACGATAAGCTTAACGCTTCTGTTCAGGAGAACATTAAGGGCATGCGTGTTGTTAAAAGCTTTGTGCGTGAGGATTACGAAGAGAAAAAATTCGGTGCGGCAAGTGAGGAGCTCAGACACGACTTTCTTGTTGTTGAACGCATTATCGCAACGAACTCGCCCACAATGCAGATTGGTATGTACGCTTCAATGCTTCTTATCTCTTTCTTCTGCGCAAAGATAGTCATAAGCACAGCGGGCGTTGAACTCGGTGTCGGCACACTGTCGTCAATGATAACATACTCAATGCAGGTTCTTATGTCACTTATGATGGTAACCATGATTCTTGTTATGGTCACAATGGCTATTGCCTCCGCAAAGAGAATTGAGGAAGTGCTGGACGAAGTAAGCGACATTACAGACCCCGAAAACGCCGTAACTCAGGTCAAGAACGGCGACATTGATTTTGATAATGTTTCGTTCAAATATTCAGCAAAGGCGGAGCAGAACGCTCTGTCAAACATAAATCTTCACATAAAATCCGGTCAGACCGTCGGCATTATCGGCGGCACGGGTTCGGGCAAAACAAGCCTTATTCAGCTTATTTCACGTCTTTATGATGTAACAGAGGGCAGTGTAAAGGTCGGCGGTGTAGATGTAAGGGATTACGCTGTTGAGCCGCTTCGTGATGCCGTCAGCGTTGTTCTTCAGAAAAACATTCTGTTTTCGGGCACGATAAAAGAAAATCTTCGCTGGGGCAATCCCGACGCTTCGGACGAGGATCTTGTTCGTGTGTGCAAACAGGCGCAGGCGGATGAATTTGTGTCTTCCTTCCCCGATAAATACGATACCTACATAGAACAGGGCGGCGCCAACGTTTCGGGCGGTCAGAAGCAGCGTCTTTGCATTGCGAGAGCGCTTCTTAAAAAGCCCAAGGTTATCATACTCGATGACTCAACTTCGGCTGTTGATACTCATACCGATGCCATGATAAGAAAGGCGTTTAAGGAAGAAATCCCCGGAACGACAAAAATTATCATAGCGCAGCGTATTTCTTCGGTTCAGGATGCCGATATGATTATAATCATGAACAACGGTACAATAGACCAAATCGGCACGCATGACGAGCTTATAAAGACAAGCCCCATTTATCAAGAGGTTTATTATTCACAGAACAAAGGCGGTGATGACGATGAGTAAGAAAAATACCGCAAAAAATGTCCCCGAAAACGCACAAAAGGGCAAGGCAAAACTTGACCCCAGGTCGATAATGCGTCTTATAAAGCTTCTTATGCATGACTATCCGGTGCTTGTCATCGCAATTATAGTATGTATTGCCGTAAATGCGATTATAGGTGTTATGCCGGCGGTGTATATTGAGAGCATAACATCAAACATAGTCGAGGGACTTCAGCTTGCAAAAACCGCAGGCGGTGCGGCGGCATGGGCGCAGTATTCCCCGATTGTCGGCAAGAGCCTACTTACAATGACGATTGTTCTTGTTATCGGCGTTATAGCGGTCGGTGTAAAAGAACAGCTTGTGGCACTTCTGACACAGAGCTTTCTTGACAAAATGCGTAAGCGTATGTTTAACAAGATGGAAAAGCTCCCGATAAAATATTTCGATCAGAACACCCACGGCGATATAATGAGCCTTTACACAAACGATATTGATACTCTCCGTCAGCTTGTAAGTCAGGGTATTCCGAGTGTGATATCGGCGGGAATCACGCTTGTTTTCCTTGTGGCGGTCATGATTTATTACAGCGTATCGCTTATGCTTGTCGTTGTTGTCGGCGTTATCGCAATGTCGAAGGTGACAAAAAAGATAGGCGGCAACTCGGCACGCTACTTTATGCGTCAGCAGGAGAGCCTCGGCAAGGTTGAAGGCTATGTTGAAGAAATGATGAACGGTCAGAAGGTTGTAAAGGTCTTCTGCCATGAGGAAGCCGTAAAGCATGACTTTGACAATGTAAACGAGGAGCTTTTCAAAAACGCCGAGACGGCAAACGCATTCGGCAATGTGTTCGGCCCCATAATGAACAACATAGGCAACATACTTTATGTTCTTGTGTGCTTTGTCGGCGGTGTTATGATTACCGTTAACAAGCTTCCCAATATTTCACTTGAAAATGTTATTTCAGTCGGCAGTATAACGGCGCCGCTTGCGGTGAGCGTTGTGGCCTCCTTCCTCGGTATGTGCAAGCAGTTCACGGGGCAGGTAAACCAGGCGTCACAGCAGATAAACGCCGTCGCAATGGCAATGGCAGGCGCACAGAGAATTTTCGATCTGATAGATAACGAGCCCGAAGCGGACGACGGTTATGTTACCCTTGTTAATTGCAAAACGGACGAAAACGGAAATGTTACCGAATGCAGTGAACGTACGGGCAAATGGGCATGGAAGCATCCCCACTCAGCGGAAGGCACTGTTACATATACTCCTCTTAAGGGCGATGTTGTGCTTGATGATGTCGACTTTGAGTATGAGACCGGCAAGCCCGTTCTGCATAATATTTCACTTTACGCAAAGCCCGGTCAGAAGGTTGCATTCGTAGGTGCGACAGGTGCCGGCAAGACGACAATCACAAATCTTATCAACAGATTTTATGATATAGCGGACGGCAAAATCCGCTATGACGGCATAAATATAAACAAGATAAAAAAAGACGATTTGCGTCACTCCCTCGGAATAGTTCTTCAGGATGTCAATCTCTTTACGGGTACGGTTATGGACAATATCCGCTACGGCAAGCTTGACGCAACGGATGAAGAGTGCATAAAGGCGGCAAAGCTTGCGAACGCGCATGACTTTATCACACGTCTGCCCGAAGGCTACAACACAATGCTTACATCAAACGGCGCGAACCTGTCGCAGGGACAGCGTCAGCTTATCTCAATCGCGCGTGCCGCAGTCGCAGATCCGCCTGTTATGATTCTGGATGAGGCGACATCATCAATCGACACACGTACAGAGCTGCTTGTTCAGCGTGGTATGGATGCTCTTATGAAGGGCAGAACGGTATTTGTAATTGCGCACCGTCTGTCGACCGTAAGAAATTCCGATGCGATTATGGTTCTTGACCACGGCAGAATTATCGAACGAGGCAGTCACGATGACCTGATTGCACAGCACGGGACGTATTATAAGCTGTATACGGGAGCGTTTGAGCTGGAATAAAAAATAGAATTAAAATCAACAATTAAGAATTATATTTTTAATGCATAATTTCGGATGTCCTGCGGACTTGATTTATATGGCTTCGCAGGGGTTTGGATGTTTTGTAAAAATAACCTGTTCCGATAATAAAAACGGCTCTTGGGGATTTGTTATCCTCAGGGGCTGTTTTGTGTTCATAGCTTTGAGAAATGCGGACTTTCCGAGCAGAGCCGGGCTTTGCTGTCGGCCGGGCTGTGCCTGCCGAGGGCAGGCACAGCCCGCCGGTCGGGGCACCTGTCTGTCCGGTCGGTTGGGTTTCGTAAACAGCATGACTTTTACGCCGGACAGACAGGCACCGCCTCCCGGCGGGCGCCCTCCGTTCGGCGAATTTGTGAAGCTGTCAACGACAGCTTCACAAATCCGACTCACTCCGGGCACGTGCCGAGCACATCGGCTTCGCCGCTGTGCTCGGCGTGCGGCTCGCTTCGCTCGCCGCATTACGCTCGCTTCGCGAGCGTCCCACCCACCCACCCGGCTCGCTGTCGCGAGCGAAGCGAGCGTAATG
>CAVFPQ010000036.1:0-17895 GCA_963624415.1 Acutalibacteraceae bacterium
CACATACCGCACCCTATAAATACCCCAGACTTGTTGTGTTCAGAGACTCTCTGCCGAAGACATCAACAGGCAAAATTCAGAGAAATAAGCTGTAATTTTGTGTGGGGAGCGGGGCGAGCGAGCGACAGCGAGCGAGCGTATGGGGCGAGGAGGTTTGCGAAGCAAACCGACGAGCCGCACGTGCCGCGAGGAAGCCGAGCGACGAGCTGTGCGAGGAGCGAAGGCAAGGAGCGGCGCCCGCGAGGAGGCGGCACTGCCTGTCCCGCCGTGGCACTGCCCGTTGCGAAAACAAGGCAACCGGACAGGTACGTGTCCCGACGAGCGGGAATGCTCCCGGTGAGGGACCGGCTGACCTCCTGAAAAGCAACGGCAGGGCGGCAAACAGCTCACACAAATCCACACAGAAAAAAAAGGAAACCAAGATGAAAATATCAAGCATACAGATGAATATGCGTTTTGCGTGTCCCGATGACAATTTCAGGCACGCCGAAGAGCTGTTCATAAAAGCGGCACAATCAAATCCCGACACTGTTCTTTTTCCCGAAACATGGAACACCGGATTTTTCCCGCATGACAATTTACGAAGCTTTTGCGATATTGACGGCACAAAAACAAAAGAGCTGTTCGGCAGACTGTCAAAGCAATACAAAATAAACATTGTCGGCGGCTCTGTCGCGAACATAAAAAACGGCAAAGTCTATAACACATCATACATATTTGACCGAAACGGCGAGTGTATTGCAGAGTACGACAAAACGCATCTCTTTACACCCATGGACGAACACAGATTTTTCGAAAACGGCAATAAACTTGTTTCTTTTGAGCTTGACGGCAAAAAATGCGGAATAATAATCTGCTATGACCTTCGTTTTCCGGAGCTTACAAGAACACTGACAACAAAGCACAGACTTGACCATCTGTTCGTTGTATCGCAGTGGCCCGACAAACGAATTTTTCAGTACAAAACACTTCTGTGTGCCCGTGCAATAGAAAATCAGATGTTTGTATCAAGCTGCAATTCCTGCGGCACTGCGGGCGACACCGTGTACGGCGGCTCGTCGGTTATATACTCCCCTCTCGGCGAAAACCTCGCTTATGCCGGCACAGCCGAAGAAATAATAACCGCAGACTGCGACGAAACCGAGCTGCAATCAATAAGAAGCTCGATAAATGTATTTAACGACAGGCAGCCGGAACTTTACTTCAAATAAGCAAATTCTTTTTAATGCATAATGCATAATTCATAATGCATAATGTCGGAAGTCCTGCGGACTTGATTTATATAGCTTCGCTGAATATAAAAACTATCTGACAGAAATAAAATTTTCTTTTGCAAAGCTTTATAATCCAAAACACGCAGTGTTTTCCTTCATTCTACATTATGCATTCTACATTCTGCATTATAAAACATTTATTCTACATTCTGCATTGATTTATATAGCTTCGCTGACATTAGAATTGCATTTTTCAGATAATTCTAATCTATCGCGTAGCTTTATAATCCAAAACACGCAGTGTTTTCCTTCATTCTACATTATGCATTCTTAATTGTTAATTATTCAAGTGTATTCAATAAATTTAAAATATTACCATAATTCAGGAGGCTATCGAAATGGACTACAATTTCCCCGTAACAAGAACAACACACCCCAAGGCGCGTCCCGAGGACGAAACAAAGTTAGGCTTTGCCAAGTACTTCACCGACCATATGTTTGTTATGGACTACGATGAGGGCGAGGGCTGGCATGACGGCAGAGTTGTTCCTCACGAGCCTATTCTTATCGAACCCGCATCATGCGTGCTTCACTATGCGCAGATGATGTTTGAAGGCATGAAGGCATACCGCACTCCGTCGGGTGAAATTCAGATTTTCCGCCCCGACATGAACGCAAAAAGAATGGCACGCACAAATGAACGTATGTGCATTCCCGAGCTTCCCGAAGAGCTTCTTATCGCAGGCGTAAAGGCTGTTATAAAAGAAGACATTGACTGGGTACCCTCCGCTCCCGGCACGGCACTTTATATCCGTCCGTTTATTTTCGGTGATGAGGTTTCATTCTCCGTTCTTCCCGCAAAGCACTATCGCTTCATGATAATTTTAAGCCCCACCGGCTCCTACTATGCCGCAAACGACGGCGGACTTTCAACCACTCGCATATATGTTCAGGATGAATACATTCGTGCGGCAAAGGGCGGCACTGGCTTTGCGAAGGTCGGCGGCAACTACGGCGGCGGCATGAGAGCATCAAAGGACGCCATGAAATACGACTGCAAAGACGTTCTGTGGCTTGACGCGGCAGAGCACAAGTATGTTGAAGAAATAGGCACATCAAACGCCTTCTTCAAGATTAACGGCGAAGTCATCACCGCTCCCCTTTCATCCGGCACAATCCTCCCCGGCATCACCCGTGACAGTGTAATTCAGCTTCTTAAAAAATGGGGCACTCCCATTACCGAAAGAAAGCTCTCGATTGATGAAATAATAGAAGCGAGCGAAAACGGCACTCTTCAGGAAATTTTCGCAAGCGGCACGGCGGCTGTTATATCCCCCATCGGCACATTAAACTACAAGGGCAAGGATATCCCCGTAGCAGACGGCAAGGTCGGCGAGACCGCACAGAAGCTCTATGACACCCTTTACGGCATTCAGACCGGCACAGTAGAAGACTTCATGGGCTGGACTTATCCTCTGGGACTCAAGGCATAATGAAACGAGTTACACTTTTCAGCGGTCATTTCGGCAGCGGCAAAACAAATGTCGCCGTAAACTACGCCTTAAAGCTAAAAAAAGACGGCTATAAAACCGCCATTGCCGATTTGGACATAGTAAACCCGTATTTCAGAACAAAAGACAGCGAACAGGAACTGACGGCGGCGGGGGTAAGAGTTATATCTCTCCCCTTCGCCAACTCAAACGTCGATTTGCCCTCCCTTCCGAGTGAGGTTTATTCACTTGTTCAGAGAAGAGACGAATACGCCGTATTTGACATAGGCGGTGACGACTCCGGAGCAGTTGCTTTAGGCAGATTTTCTCCTTTTATTCTTGAAGAGAATAATTTTGAGCACCTGTTCGTGGTAAACTTCTATCGACCGCTCACTCCCGACGCCGAAAGTGCCGAAGAAATTATGCGCGAGATAGAAAATGCGTGTCACATTCCGTTTACGGGCATCGTAAACAACTCAAACTTAGGCGAAGAAACTACCCAAGAGACAGTCAAAGCGTCATTCTGCAAGGCAGAGGCCCTTTCGGCACTTACAAAACTGCCGATTGTATTTACTTCCGCCGAGGAACAGACGGCAAAAGAGCTGTCACACGAAAATATTTTCGCATTAAGATTACAGAAAAAGTATTGGTAAGGAGCTGTGAAAATGGCAAAGGTAACCTTTAAGACCGATATCTGCAAGGGCTGCGGACTGTGCGTTGATGCTTGCCCCAAGCACCTGCTGATAATCGCCAAAGACAAGATTAACAAAAAAGGACATTCTCCCGCCGAAATTACAGATCAGTCCCGGTGCATAGCGTGTGCATTCTGTGCCACAATGTGCCCCGACTGTGTTATCACGGTAGAAAAGTGAGGTGCGTAAAATGAGCGAAAAAGTACTTATGAAAGGCAACGAAGCAATTGCCGAGGCAGCCATAAGAGCCGGCTGTATGCATTACTTCGGCTACCCCATCACTCCCCAGACGGAGCTTGCCGCATACATGGCAAAGCGTATGCCCAAAATCGGCGGCACGTTTTTGCAGGCGGAAAGCGAAATTGCCGCTATAAATATGGTTTACGGTGTTGCGGCATCGGGCAAAAGATGCATGACATCGTCCTCCTCCCCCGGAGTATCGCTTAAGCAGGAGGGCATTTCCTATATAGCCGGTTCCGACTTACCTGCCCTTATCGTAAACGTTCAGAGAGGCGGCCCCGGACTCGGCGGCATTCAGCCCTCACAGTCCGATTATTTTCAGGCTACAAAGGGCGGCGGACACGGTGACTATCACCTTATAGTTCTCACTCCCGCATCCGTTCAGGAAATGGCTGATTTAACGGCACTCGCCTTTGACCTTGCCGACAAATACAGAATGCCCGCAATGCTTTTAGCAGACGGCACAATGGGACAGATGATGGAGCCTGTCGTTTTACCCGAGCCTCACGTTTCGACAATTGAAAAACCGTGGGCTGTCACGGGAACAAAAATGCAGAGAAAGCATAATATTGTAAACTCACTCTATCTTGTCCCCGAAGAGCTTGAAAAAACTAATATTGAAAGATACGAAAGATACAAGACTGTCGAAGAAAACGAAGCCCGCTACGAAAGCTTTATGACAGAGGACGCGGACATTGTTGTTGTTGCGTTCGGCATTGCGGCACGTGTATCCAAAAACGCCGTTGTGGCCGCAAGAAAAGAGGGCATAAAGGTCGGACTTATTCGCCCGATTACCGTCTGGCCCTTCCCCAAAAAGCCGATTGCCGAGCTTGCCGACAAGGTTAAGGGCTTTATCTCCGTTGAGCTTTCAATGGGACAGATGATTGAAGACATTCGCCTTGCCGAAAGCTGCAAAAAGCCCGTTGAGCTTTGTTACAGAGCAGGCGGTATGATTCCGTCACCCGAGCAGGTGCTCGACTCAATAAGAAAAATGCAGGGAGGCAACAGATAATGGTAGTTTTTGAAAAACCGAAGAGCCTTACAGATGCCGAGCTTCACTATTGCCCCGGCTGCACGCACGGCATAATTCACCGTCTTGTTGCCGAAGCGATTGATACCCTCGGAATTGAAGGCAAAACAATAGGCGTAGCCCCTGTCGGATGCGCCGTTATGGCATACAATTACTTTACCTGCGACATGGTAGAAGCGGCACACGGCAGAGCACCGGCAGTCGCGACGGGACTCAAGCGTTCCATGCCCGAAAATATCATTTTCACATATCAGGGCGACGGCGATCTGGCGTCAATCGGCATGGCAGAGACCGTACACAGTGCCACAAGAAACGAGAATATCACGGTTATATTCGTAAATAATGCAATTTACGGTATGACAGGCGGTCAGATGGCGCCGACTTCCCTCCCCGGACAGGTCACGCAGACCTCCCCCTACGGCAGAGATGTAAAAACCGCCGGCTTCCCGATAAAGGTCTGTGAAATGCTCTCCACTCTTGACGGACCGGAATTTATAGCCCGTGTTGCCGTCAATAACGTTAAGAATGTAAAGAACGCCAAAAAGGTTATTGAAAAGGCGTTCAGAAATCAGATTGAGAGCAAAGGCTTCTCACTTGTTGAGGTCGTTTCATCCTGTCCCACAAACTGGGGCATGACACCGCAAAAAGCACTTGAATGGGTTGAAAGCGACATGATACCCTATTATCCCTTAGGTGTATACAAAGACAGAAGCGCAAAGGAGGGCGAATAAGATGACAACCAACATTTTACTTGCCGGCTTCGGCGGTCAGGGCATTCTTTTCGCCGGTAAATTTATCGCGTACAAAGGACTCACAGAAGGCAGAGAATTAAGCTGGCTGCCGTCATACGGTCCCGAAATGCGCGGCGGCACGGCAAACTGCAGTGTAATTCTGTCGGATGACCCGGTAGGCTCGCCCATCGTTTCCGAACCCGATGTTCTTATTGTAATGAACCTTCCCTCCCTTGACAAATACGAAAAAACCGTTGTACCCGGAGGCAAGATTTTTGTTGACTCAACGCTTATCGAAAGAAAGGTTGAGCGTACCGATGTTGACGTTTTCTATATTCCCGCAACGTCCCTTGCACAGCAGATCGGCGCACCGACACTTGCCAATATGATAATGGTAGGCAAATTCATAAAAGAAACAGGTGCCGTTTCACATGACAATCTTGATGCGGCTCTCAAAAAAGTTGTTTCCGCAAGACATCAGGATTTGTTCGACATAAATCTCAAGGCAATAAACACAGGCTACGAGCTTTAATTTACGAGGTGAAATACAATGTTTGATGTAGAAAAGGTAACAAACGATTGTGTTGATTGGATTAAGGAATTTTTTGAGAAAAACGGCAAGGACTGCAATGCCGTTGTAGCTATTTCGGGCGGCAAGGACTCCTCCGTCACGGCGGCACTCTGCGTAAAGGCTTTGGGCAAGGACAGAGTTATCGGCGTGCTTCTCCCGAACGGCGAACAGGCGGATATTGACTGTTCAAAACAGCTTGTAAGTCATCTGGGAATAAAGAACTATATAATAAATATTGCCGACTCATATAACGGAATGGTCAGCGAGCTTAAAAAGTGCTTCAATCTCGAAAAGCAGACTGTTACCAATCTCCCGGCTCGCCTCAGAATGGCGGCAACCTATGCCGTAAGTCAGAGTCACAACGGCAGAGTGGCAAACACCTGCAATCTGTCCGAAGACTGGGTAGGCTATGCCACACGCTACGGCGACGGTGCGGGCGACTTCAGTCCGTTAAGCCACCTTACGGTGCAGGAAGTCAAAGCGATAGGTCACCATTTGGGGCTTCCCGAAAATCTTGTTGAAAAAACGCCCATTGACGGACTTTGCGGCAAAACGGATGAGGACAATCTCGGTTTTACATATGCAGTGCTTGACCGCTACATAAGAACCGGTGAAATCGACAACGCCGAAACAAAAGCAAAAATCGACAGAATGCACAGACTTAACGTATTCAAGCTTCAGCCGATGCCGTACTTCAATCCGGAGATTGACACAAAGGCATAAGCAAGCAACCGGCACCGAAAACGAAGGAAGTCCTTCGTGCTTTGCATAAATTCAATCGGCAATTTCGTCAGTCCTGCTAACTTGGATTTATAAATCCTCGCAAAATCTTAATACTATAAAAAACGGGAGACCGTCCGTATGGGCAGCCTCCCGCTTTTGTTATATTGTCTTATTTAAGCCAATTCTTTGGGTCATCAAGTTTTACTGCGGCACGAAGAATAAGTCGTGCTTCCGATACGCTGATTTTGCCCTTAAATAATCTCGACTTAACACATCACATTTTGAGTATTATTTAAAAAATTAAATCTTTAATTTTTCGATGTTCATCTTCTGCTAAATACGTTTCCGCTTGTTGTATTACCGTTTCGGCACTACGCATTTAATATTATAATCCAAGAATCTGCTTTTTCTTTGCGTCAAATTCTTCTTGAGTAATAACACCCATATCGAGCAACTCTTTGAATTTCTTTAGTTCATCAGCCTGAGACGTTTGCTGTACAATAGTACCCCCCCTGTAAAGCTTTTTTCAATTCATCCTTTCGCGTTTCAATATAATTTACAATCTCTCTGGCTTCAGCCACCATTGAAGGTTGAATGGGTATTGAGTTTTCATCGTTAATCATATCCGTTACACCGCCTTTACTTTCAATACTTCCCGGATATGCAAACTGTATAAATCCAACTGTCAAGCCGGAAGGCTCTCTGAATTGAACTGATGTTATATCTGTAAAATTAATACGCTTACCGCCTAGTGCTCCGCCACGTGAAATATTCGTTATTAACGAACCGACCTGCATATGGTTAATAATGACATACGAGTCGTATACCTCTAAACCGGTGCCGGTATGAGCTGTAAGTTTGTATTTATAATCTTTAATCACACCATGTGCTTTCTCAATCTGTTCAGCCGCATAATTAATAGCTTGATGTGCAAGAGCCTTATCTGCATACTTAAAAGCACAAATAAGAACCTTACCATTGTGTGTGCCATGAGCTACACCATTTGTAAGTGCCGTAACAGGAGTAGAAATCAATTTAAACCATGTCATTTCTGAATATGGTATTTCTTTTCCGTTAAAAATAAAAGCGTCTTCGGAAACTCCCCAAGGTTTGCACCCCATTGCCTTAAATCTTGCATTCATAAAAATGCACCTCCAAAATTAGAATTGTATCTCTATTATACTACCCCCCCATTTTGTCAATAGCTTTTTCCGTAATACTCATTTAATATTTTTCTATAAATATTCTTCTCAGGTTCATTGCCGACATATTACTCCTCAGTTTTCTGCCCAACCGACTCATTGCTCATTTCTGATTGCTCATTGCTGATTTTAAAAAACCGCCCCGATCTTTTTTTAGGACCGGGAGCGGTTTTATTTTAATTATGCGAAATTACTTGATTCTGCCGAAAATCTGAGTTATCTGAGAGACAAGGCGATAGAACCACTTGACAATCTTCTGCCAGAATGAAAGCTTTTCGGCTTCGACCGTACCGTCGGATTCAGCTGTGCAGGAGATTACATAAGGTGAGTTTGCGGCACTCTGAGCGACACAGACGAGGTAACAACCTTCATCGTTGGATGTAAGCGTATACTCGGAAGTATTGTAAGCTACAAGCTTACCGCTGCTTCTGTAATCGTCGCCGGAGTTGTTGATTCTGTACCATGTGTAAACTATGTACTGAGGAGCGTCATCGGGCAGTGAGTTTGTCACGACATAGACCTTAGAACCGGACTGAAGTGTGCCGGCGATGGACATATCAAGATCAAGCTCCGCCTTTGTTACCGTAAGGGTAATATACGCTTCTTCTGTTGCGTAGTTATTGGAGTTATAGGGTGTGTAAACTACCTTATAGACATTGTTGAATGTGCCGACACCCTTGGGAGTGGACATTGAATCAACCATTGAAATCTTGCCGTTCGGTGCTTCATAGCTTGAAGTGAATACTGCTGTCGCAAGCTTGTTGCCGTAAACAACCGTTGCGCTTGTGGGCAGTGCAACACCGGATACGTGAGCCTTTGTAATTTCAACTGTAAGATTTGTATTAAGCACCTTGAGAGCATAGTTGCCGGCCTTGCTTCCCGCAAGCTCGGGGACAGTATACTCAACAGACTTTTTGCCTGCGTCCGCCGTCTTTACAGTGCCGACTGCGGTTGTGTCGGAGAGCATTACATTGCCTTCGTCACCGCTGTAAATGTTTGAAAGTGCCGAGAATGTTACATCAACATTAAGATTTGAGGGATCGTATTCACGGTTAACCGCTGTGGAAGTTACATAAACGGTTCTCTGCTTTACGTTTACATTGCCGTTTACATATACGAAGTTGTAGTTTTCGCTTTCGTATCTGCCGTCGATGCTTACGGTGTATGTGCCGACATCGCTGCCCGGCTGATAAGCGCACTTAAGAAGAATGTATCCCGCAAGATCCTTAACGGTATCGGCACCTGTGAGACCTCTTACTGTTGTGTAGTATGTAGGTTCATTGTCGCCGTAAGTGATATTGAAGGAAGCCGCGGTTACGGTTACCGTTGCCTTCTGTACATCAAATGCAACTTCATATGAAACAGTTGCGTAGTTCGCTGTGTCCGCAGGTGTATAAACAGCTGTGTAAGTATGACTGCCGGCTGTCGGCACAACGCTCTTGACATCTGCCGCCCACTGCCAGCGTGAGTCGCCGAGGCTTATATCGGACAGGTGTTTACCTGCGTCATAAGTTACTGTGCCAACATCGGGAATGGGATAATCGGGAGTTGCCTTCTGAATTTCAACACTGAGTGTGTCAATGTTTGTTATCTCAAGAACATAGTTTGCGCTCTTGTTGCCGATAAGCTGAACATCGGATACGGATACCTTCTGAAGTCCGGCGTGATAGTCTGCCACCTTGCCCTTAGCCTTCGCTTCGTCTATACGTACCGAAGCGGATGAATCTGCGGGGGCAATGGACGCTGTGTTAATCTCAAACGAGAGGTCAACATCATAGTTGTTTACTTCATATTCTCTTGACTGTGCGACAGCCTTCGCAAGAAGCTTTCTTGCCGTGATATTGGCTTTGCCGCCGTTTTCGAGAGAAGTTACTATCTCGTAGTTATCGGCATCCGCACCTGTGAGTACAGCCTCTGTGCATGTTACGGTTTTGCCTGTGCCGACATTGGCGTCTGCGAATACGAATGATGCCTTGCCGAGACTTACATCGTCCGAGCCTATCTTTCCGTTCTCGGTGTAGGTGTAATCGGTGGCGTTTGCGTAGCCGTCGTATGTCTTGTCGTTAACTGTAAACGCTACATTATAGGGAGCCTTCGAGATAACGAGTGTGCCGACCGTAAGGTTTGATGCGGGGGAATAAACAACCGTGCTTGTGCCTGTTTCGATTGTCTTGCCGTTTGCGTCAGTCGTGATGCTTGTATAAACGGGAGTTGCGATATCAACCGTTACGGTGTATGTGCCTGCCGCTTTGGGAATAGTTGTCGAGCCGTTGTACTTTACGGTTATGTCACCGACACGTGCATATGCCGTTTTGCCGGTAAGCTGTTTAATAGTAACGGAATGTGTTTTGCCGTCATAAACAACCGTATTCGAGCCGCCGAAGGTCATACCTTCAATCGAGAAATACTCGGCAAAATCGGAAGCGTTGAATATTTCGGAAACATCCGTAAGCTGAGGAGCGATCTTTGTTGTGGTGTAGCTCGCTTTGCCGTCATAATAGCCTGTCGCCGTTGCTGTTACCGTAACGGTGAGATTTTCCTGAGCGGAATTAAGTATAAGAGATGTGCCTGTGCCGAGCTGAACACCGTTTGAATCCTTCCAAACGAATGTATACGAACCGACTTCATTCGGGGTAAGACCGGATACGTCAACCGTAAGAGTTGAACCTGTCATCGGGTTGCCTGTTACGGCGAGAGAGCCTTCAATGGGCTTTTTGTTTACAATAAGAGAAATTGTAAGGTTCTTTACAACATTATAGTTTGTGGTGTCATCGGGTATAAATGTTGCCGTGTAATCGTTCCAGGGTTCCGATCTCCAGCCGGGAGCCGTATCGGACTCATCATACTCATAATGACCTGCGACATCAACCGTGCCGCCTGTGAATACGGCATCCGCAAGAGTCTGACCGTAAACTATTGTCGCCGACGGATACGCCGTGATGGACGGATCTGCCTTTATAACTGTGATTGTGTTGTTTTCAACGGATACAGTATAGTTTTTGAATGTAGCCTCGCTTATGTCAATATAGAAGCGATAGCCTTCATCATTAACGGGCGAACCCTTTGTGTAGTCCGTGCCGAACTTGATTTTACCCTCGGCAACTGTATTGATATTCTGACCGTTCTTAGCGCCGACAAGCTTGACGTGCTTTGCAAGCTCTGTTTCGGTGGGTTTGTCGGAATTATATTTTACCGAGAAGTTCTGAGCCGTGATTGTAAGAACGGCGGGCTTTACGGTAAGAGTACCGTTTACGATTTTTACGGTATAGTTCTCAGAACAGGTGAAGCTCTGAGTAGCTCTTATTGCGTATTCGCCGACATTGCCGTTTGTAGCCTGACTGTAATCGGTAGTAAGGTTAAACTGAGGAGCGGAGCCGTTTGCCGTAATAGCCGTTTCGGTATCGTCACCGACAAGACGGGATTCATCAAATGTAACGCTTGCCGCCGCAGCAACAAAGTTTTCGCCATAAGAAATCACGGAGTCGGAAACCGTAAATACTATCTCACGGGGTGTAACGGTGATAAGACCGTTCTGTGTTGTGAATGTATAGTTGCCGTTTACATCAACAAGATTGGGAGCTGAGATATATACGGCATAGCCTGTATCATTCTTCTTGTCGCCCTGCTTGTAGTCGGTGCTTACGGAAATATTACCGCTTGTTGTGACAGCGTCAATATTAAAGTCGGGATCGTTTGCCGCAGTATATGTGAAAGCCGTAATATTGGGAATGTTGTCACCGTAGGAAACAACGCCCTTATAAGAGATAACAACGGGGGTGGGCTTGATTGTTACGGGAACATCAAACTCTACGATCTCGTAGTTTGCGGAGTCTGACGGTGTGAACACAGCCTTGTAGCTGTTTACGTTAACCGTGGGGTTGGTTGAGGGTGATGACCACTGCCATTTGCCGCCATTATTGAATGCGTCAAGAGAAATATCGGCAAGTGTTCTGTTTCTCTGATAGAACATATCGGCAACTGTGGGTGTCGATACCGCAGGTGTGGCCTTTGTGATTTCAACAGTGAGCTTGTCGCCCGTGTCAAAAATTATCTGCTTAAGAGAATAGCAGGAGCTTCTGCCGCCTGTAAAGCTATCGGCAACGACACTGTCATAAATGCCGCCGACTTCTCTTGTGCCTGCGCCGTTGTTTGCAAGAGTACCTTCAATATTCTTTACGGAAATGTCATCCGCACCGAATTTGCCGTCTGTGATTTCAAACTTTACGGTAACATTATAGTTATCGGGATTGTAAGCACGGCTTACTGCCGATGCCTTGACGGTTATTTCACGCTTTTCAACAGTCAGATAACCGACAGGGTTGTTATTTGTGTCACCTGGAACAAGATTTACATTATAGTTTTTAAGAATGTCAAGCGAATAATTCTTGAAATCGGCTTTTATTGCATATTTGCCGACAAGGGTTTCACCGGCCTTGTACTGTGTCCAGTAGCCGCCGATGCTAAGCGTATACTGAATATTTTCCGCCAATGTCGCCTTTGCGGTGTCGTTATCAAGCTCTTTGCCGACGAGACCGTCAAAGAACGTTGAAAATGCTGTGCCAAACTCTGTATCGCCGTATGTTACTGTTGCGGTCTGAGGCTTAAGATACAGCTGCGCTTTGTCTACCGTGTAATTAACGGTAAATGAAGTCTGCTGATAGTTATAAGTGCTTGATGCGGGTGTCCAGAGAATTTCAACCGTGCCCGAACCTGCGTCCTTATAACCTGAGCCGTCAACGGCATTTTTGAATGAGAATGTGCCGGCGGGCTTTTCGTTGTTAACGCCGTCTGCCGCAAAGGTTGCAAGCAGAAGCTTTTCGTTAAGCTTTTCGCCGTATGTGGCACTTACCTTCTGAACCAATGTGCCTCTTGTTACGCTTGCGGGAGTGATATTAAGTTCAAATGTGACACTCTTGCCATATCTGTTTTTATAGAGTGCCGTGTCTTTGCCGTATATTGTGTTGTCGTCTATTGTTGCGGTTACGGAGTATTTACCTACATTTGTGGGGAGTGTGGTATCATCACCCGAGACCGTTGTTCCGTCGGCAAGAGTGCCTGTCCATGAATAATGAACATCGATTTTGCTTGAGTCTTTTTTGTTGCAGTTATAGTCTGCCGTGCAGTCTGTGCTGTTTCTGGTTTCCGTTACCGTAAAGCCTATGTCACTTGCGAGAATGGGCTTGCCGGTGTAGACCGCATTGTTATTTGTGACTTTTATGTCGATATTCGCGGGCACACGTCTGACGTAGTCAACAAAGATATAAAGCGGCTGTGTTGAATCTGAAGGAGTTGTATTATCGGCACTGCCGGTAAAATCCTTTATGACAGTACCTTTTACACCGGTTACATCAAATTCGGAGAATCGTTTGGTTGTTGTAGTATACGCAACGCTTTTAAGCTGCCAGTAATTGTCATTATAGACTTCACCGCCGCTCTGATATTTAACGCCTGATGTTCCTGTTTTTGTATTGCCGTTTGCAAGTCCCGAAAGCGAAACTTCCTTTTTGACTATATCTGTGCCATCGGCAAGAGGAGTATAGGAATAACCCACATTGCCGTCGGACGACACAACAGATGTATCAATCTTTGTCTTATTCTGATCCGACCAATACCTGTAAACGATATGAACACGATATGTACCTTCAACCGCGCCGTTTTCGATTGATGCGGGGTGTGAAGTCTGATCTGTGCTAAGTGTGCATGTATAGGTGTTGCCGTCTTCATCCTTGTACTGACCGCCGCTGATTGTTGTACCTGCCAATACGTTCATGGGATACGTTGCCCCTGCGGGAGTAGTTTTATAAAGTTCTGTACCGCTTCCGAAAAGTTCCTCACTTGAATAAGGAAGCTTCGAACCTGCTATAACGGATGCTTCTTTGTAGTCAAGTGTTGTGAGTTTGTCGTAACCCGTAAACTTGTCTGTAGCGGAGTAAATAGTAGCATCGGTTATTACAGGTGTATTGCCGGATGTAGTATAAATACCGCATTGATAAACATACGCTGTACCTTCTTCAAAAGCGTTATTTGTATCGGAAAGTTTTGAAGTATACGAAAACGTACCGCCGTTTACAATTATGTTTTTGGAAGAGCATATACCGAGGGCAACACAGACAGCTTTTGCACCTTTCTTATGTGCAATGCCACTGGATTCACCGCAGCTGGTCTCGGCTGACACCGTAAAAGCCGCATCCCCGTTAACTTCAACATTACCGCCGTAGATGCCGTAAGCATACGCACGCGTCTCGGAAATATCACCACGGTCATTAAAACCTCTGCCAACAGCATTCGCGGTAATCTTTGCACCGTTTACAACGGATGACGCCGAATCAATATTGTAAATGCCCGACATGGCAACTGTAACGGTTGCGTCGTTACAAGTAAGACCTGACCTATCCTGTTTATATGATTCTTCGGAAGAAACATAAATTGAAACATTTTTGTTAACAGTAAGCGTACCGCTGTTTGAAATACCCTCAAGACGACAATATGCCGTCTCTTTATCTTTGCCGGACTCCATGTTAAATCTGTTATTTACGAGATAAATGCTTGAAGCCGAAACATCAGCCGATGAGCGGTTGGGGCTTGCAGCCGACGAACCGGAGTAAATATTAAGCGTACCATTATTGACAATCGCACGAATGCCCCTTAACTGCCAATGACCGTCAGAGGACTTTTCGTAATAAATACGCTTACCGTTCATATAGAGATTTACGGTAATTCCCGACGGAATTACAATGCCGTCATAAACGGCGTCTTCACCAATACTATCCGGTACGGGTACGAGAATATTGTCATCGAGAATAAGATCGACAACCGTTCCGCTCGCAAGGCCGCTGAGCGAAGAGTTGATACCCGAGGCGGTTGTGCCTCTTATCTGTGTATTTTCGGCGGCAATAGCTGTTGTGCCGTCAAACGAGAGGAATGGCACAGCGGTCAGCATAAGGCAGACAGCAAGAAGAGCTGTAAAAACTCTTGCTATTTTGTGCTTCCTTTCAAAAATCTGCGAATTATTACCCACAATAATTCCTCCTTTATAGTGACCGATGGTTTGAAGAACTGTTGTTTTTACCAAAAATAAGCTCTTTCGGCCAACCTATTTATACACATTCAGTATACTTTTTTTTGAGGCAAGTGTCAAGAGAATATGATTTTTTTTGCGAAAAATGAAACAGTCAAATTTTGTGCAATTTCACAAATAATTTTGCGTATTGAATTGGTGTAATATAAGTGGTAAAATAAAGGGTGTATGCTGACATCGTTATTCGGCAGTATGTATCAGGCAAACTACATCTAAAAATGCATAATGCATAATTCATAATGCATAATGAAGGAAAACGCTGAGGCGTTTTAGTTTATAAAGCTCCGCCAATGGTGAGTTGACCTGTTAAAAATTTGCTTCTGTGTTTGCGAAGCTGTATAAATCAAGTCCGCAGGACTTCCGACATTATGCATTATGCATTGTGAATTCTACATTAAAAAAAGCACCTTTTTCCGCAAAACCCAATACTTTCTGTTCGTTAGGATGATTATATGAAAAATTGCGCAATAATTCTCGCCGGCGGCGACGGCACAAGAATGCATTCCGAAAAGCCGAAAACAATGGCCGAAATACTTTTTCGACCGATGATAGACAGAGTTATCGATGCCGCTGTCGGTGCGGGCATAGATGACATCTGCGTTGTAACCGGCTATAAAGCCGAAATACTCGAAGAACACCTTAAAAACAAGGCACAGACCGTGCATCAGAGCGAACGTCTTGGCACCGGTCACGCTGTCATGCAGGCAACAGAATTTATAAAAAGCCACTCGGGCGGCAATGTGCTTATACTAAACGGTGACGCTCCGTTTATAGACTCAAAAACAATTACGGATGCCGAAAACTACCACACGGAAAACAGATTTGTTCAGACGGTTATTTCCGCCAAGGTTGACAATCCCACCGGTTACGGCAGAATTGTTCGTGACAAAAACGAAAACTTTACGGCGATAATCGAGGAAGCATCTGCCGATACAAAGACCAAGAAGATAAAAGAGATAAATTCCGGCGCGATGTGGTTTAACGCCGACACTCTGATAAAGCTTCTCAAATTCATAAAAAACGACAATTCAAAGGGTGAATATTATCTGACAGATACCGTTGACATTGCCATTAAGCAGGGGCTTAAAGTCGGTGCGTTCACCGCCGATAATGCGGATGCCGTGCTCGGTGCAAACTCAAGATATCAGCTGTGGGAGCTTAACGAGCTTTTACGCACCAAGGTTATAAATTCACTCATGGACAAGGGCGTGTCTGTTCCCTGCCGTGACGGTATTATGATAGACACCGATGCCGAGATAGGCGAGGATACCGTTATTCTGCCCGGCACGATTATCAAACACGGCTGCAAAATAGGCAAAAACTGTGTCATTGGTCCGAACAGTGTGCTGTATGAAACCACAGTCGGCGACAACTGCACGCTTAACAGTGTTCAGGCGGAACAGGCGACCGTTTGCGACAATGCGAATTTAGGGCCGTTTGTTCATCTTCGTCCGGGTGCCGTAATCGGAGAATACTCTCACTGCGGCAACTTTACGGAAGTCAAAAATTCCGTTATCGGTCATCATACAAGCGTGTCGCATCTTACATATGTCGGCGACTCCGATGTCGGCAACGGTGTAAATTTCGGCTGCGGCTGCGTCACCGTTAACTTTAACGGAAAAGACAAGAACCGCTGTGTAATCGGCGATGACGCATTCATAGGATGCAACACAAATCTTGTAGCCCCGGTAAAAATCGGCGACAGGGCATTCACTGCGGCAGGCAGTACCATTACACAGGATGTACCTGCGGACGCACTGTCAATCGCAAGAGAAAGACAGACGAACAAAGACGGCTGGGTGGAGAAAAAGAAGCCGTACAGGGCGAAGAAGTATTAAAAAAATTAGCAATCAGCAGTTAGCAATTAGCAATTGGGGATCTCTAAAAACTCGTTAGTCTCTTAAAAAACACCGAAAAATTGCGAAAAATGGCTGTTTTTACCGCTTTTTTCATTCTATTAGAGAATTATAAACAAAAATATCTTAGTTTTCAGAGGTGCCCGGTTAGCAATTGGAAATGTCGGAAGTACTGCGGACTTGATTTATACAGCTTCGCAAATATATAAGCAAAACTTACCGTCAGTGAAGCTTTATAATCCAAAACGCTTCGGCGTTTTCAACCATTGTAAATTGTTAATTATTAAGTGTTAACTAAAAAAAGGAAATTTAGGTTTTATGTCATTTTTCAGAAAAAAGTCCGAGCCGTCGGGTATGGCGGTCGGCAAGCCGGAATTTATTATTGCGGGGCTCGGAAACCCCGGAAAAGACTATGAATATTCAAGACACAACGCAGGTTTTCTGTGCATTGATATGCTGTGCAATGAATATAAATTTTCCGTTGACAGATTAAAATACAAAGCTCTTATAGGCACTGTGCAGATTGAAGGGCACAACTGCCTTGTTATGAAGCCTCAGACATATATGAACAATTCGGGTGAAGCGATAAAAGAGGCGGCGGATTTCTACAAAATCCCTCCCGAAAAGGTTATTGTAATATTCGATGATATTTCACTTGCCACAGGCACTCTGCGTATAAGAACAAAAGGCTCGGCGGGCGGTCATAACGGAATTAAAAGCATTATATGGCAGTTAAATTCCGACCAATTTCCACGCCTTAAAATAGGTGTCGGCGACAGAAAAGACAAGGATACCGATCTTAAAGACTATGTTCTCGGCAAATTCTCAAAAGAAGACATTGCCACGCTGAAAGAAACCATGACCCGTGCCGTTAAAGCCGTTGCACTTATGGTGCAGGGGAATACGACGGAAGCGATGAATAAGTATAATGGGTAAAACAGTTGCTTATGGAACAAGGCTGAAGGGATTCTTTTTACAATGTAGAATGTAGAATGCATAATGCATAATTTCGGAAGTCCTTCGGACTTGATTTATAAGCTGACGCGACCATAAGAACAAATCACTGTC
>CAVFPQ010000037.1:0-17666 GCA_963624415.1 Acutalibacteraceae bacterium
ATTGCTAACTGCTAATTGCTAATTGCTAACCCCCTGCCCCTTTTCTTAAATATTACAATCCTGTAACCTTTTTTAAATTCAGATTAAAGTCCTCATTATATTATCTCGTCAAACAGAGAAAGCGGTGCATACCAAATGAACATCACCGACAGGTTCGAAAGAAACGAGATAAAATTTCTCATTACCGAAAGTCAATATCTTGAGCTTCTGACAAGCCTTAAAGAAATGATAAAGCCCGACCTTTTTCCCGAAGGCACGGTGCGAAGTCTTTATTATGACACTCCCGACAGGCGGCTTATAACACGCTCCCTTGAAGGTCCTTCATACAAAGAAAAGCTTCGTGTCAGGGCGTACAAAACGGTTGATGACAACTCGACTGTTTTTGTGGAGCTTAAGAAAAAGTACAATTCCGTCGTCTACAAGCGGCGTGTCCCGGCGACCGAAAAGCAAGCCGAAAAGTGGCTTGACGGCTCGAGTCCACGCAGAAATACGCAGATTGAAAAAGAGATAGACAGCTTTTTAATTCACTACGGAACGCTTATTCCGTCGGCGTATATTTCGTGCGACAGACGGTCATATGTAACTCTTGACAATCTTGTCCGTATTACTTTTGACATGAATGTACGCGGAAGAGACTATGATTTATCGCTTGAGTCACCGCCGTACGGAATTGAGCTGTGCCCCGGGAAGGTTATTCTCGAAATAAAAACGCCGACGGTTATTCCGCTTGAAATCGCGAAAAAGCTGTCGGACCTTAAAATATACAAATCGAGCTTTTCGAAATACGGCGCACTGTATATGAAAACATGGCTTAACAAAGGAGATTTTAACAATGTCATCAATATTTAACGGAATTTTCGACACATCAACAACCGAATCGGTTTCGGTTCAGAGCTTTTTAATCGCACTTGCGGCGGCACTTGTACTCGGCACTGTAATTGCGATTTTATGCACAAGAAAAACATATTCATCAAAGAGCTTCACCGTAACTGCGGCGATTTTGCCGGCGATTGTGTGCGTTGTGATTATGGCTGTAAACGGCAATGTCGGCGCAGGTGTCGCAGTCGCCGGAGCATTCGGACTGGTTCGCTTTCGTTCCGCTCCCGGCACGGCGAGAGAAATAGCCGTCCTGTTTATGGCAATGGGCACGGGGCTTCTGTGCGGAATGGGCTACATTGCGTTTGCGGTTCTGTTTACGGCGGTTGTGTGCGCAGTCTTTGCGATACTCAATCTCACGCCCTTCGGCGAGCGTGGCGACAGTCTTGAACGTGTCATGAAAATGACAGTCCCCGAGGATGTTGACTACACCGTTGCTTTTAATGACGTGTTCGGAAAATATACGACCTCATGCACTCGTCTCGGCTCAAAAACGGCGGGGCTCGGCAGTCTGTTCAGGCTGACATATCGTCTTAAACTCAAAAACGCCTCGCAGGAAAAGGCATTTATAGACGAACTCAGATGCTTAAACGGCAATCTTGAAATTATCATGCATAACATAGAAGGGAGCGGTGAAAATGATGAGCTTTAAGAAAACCGCCTGCATAATCACGGCTGTAATTTCCGTTCTGTCTTTTGCCGGATGCTCCGTCGGCAGTTCGACCGAAACAACTTCCCCGGCTGTTGTGACGGATACCGCCGCATACGATGAAAACACCGGAATATCCGATATGTTCACAAGCTTTGATGTAAATGTCGGCTATGACGAGAATAACGACACTGTCATAACACTTGCCGACAACGGCACAAAATGCAAAAACGGCACAGTTGCAATTGAAAACAATACCGTTACGATAAGTGACGAGGGTACATATATATTCAAGGGCACACTCCCGGACGGCAGTATCGTTGTCGATGCGGACAACTCCGACAAGGTGCATATTATTTTCGCGGGTGTGAACATCTCGAAAAGCACCACGGCGGCTGTATATGTCAAAAGTGCCGACAAGGTTGTTATAACACTTGCACCCGACACGGAGAATACACTTACTAACACCGGTGACTTTGTCGCAATCGATGACAATAATATCGATGCCTGTGTATTTTCAAAGGATGACCTTACCTTCAACGGCTCGGGCAGTATTACAATATCAAGTGAGACCGGGCACGGCATTGTATCGAAGGATACACTGTGCGTTACAGGCGGCACATATACCGTTGATGCCGAAAAACACTGTTTAGCCGGAAAAGACGATGTCCGCATAATGAACGGTACGTTTAATCTCACCTCGGGCAAAGACGGTATTCACGGTGACAATGACGAGGATGACGAGCTGGGCTTTGTCTATATCGAGGACGGCACATATACGATAAACGCCGGTGATGACGGAATACACGCATCGTCTTCTCTTAAAATTTCGGCAGGTACAATAAACATAGAGCAGTCTTATGAAGGGCTTGAGGGCCACACGGTTGACATTTCCGGCGGCACAATAGACATAATATCAAGTGATGACGGAATAAACGCGGCCGGCGGCGACACGGGAAGCACTCCCGGTCAGGGCGACAGTGAGGCATATATAAATATAAGCGGCGGCAATGTAACCATTGACGCATCGGGCGACGGCATAGACTCAAACGGCGACCTGTATGTCAGCGGCGGCACTCTTACGATTTACGGCCCCGTATCGGGCGGTGACGGCGCGATTGACTACGGTGACGGCAACACAACGGCAAAGGTTACCGGCGGCACGATATTTGCGTTCGGCACAGTCGGAATGGCTGAGAACTTCAATTCAGCCGAAAATCAGGGTGTGGCGCTTGTCAATATTTCCGGCAAGGAGGGCGACACCGTTGAAATTAAAAACGATGCCGGCGAAACACTCGGTTCGGCAACATCGAAAAAGAATTTTGACTGTGTTGTCATAAGCTGTGCCGGTATGACCGAAAACGGAACATTTACAGTGACCTGCGGCACGAACGATACGGAGTTCACTCTGAACGGCTTTATATACGGCGAGAGCGGTTTTGGCGGCAATATGGGCGGCGACCCCGGTCAGGGCGGCAATAAACCGGACGGCAATTTTGAACCCGAAACAAACGAGAACGGACAGCCCGAAATCCCCTCCGGCGGACAGGGCGGCAACCCCGGCGGACAGGGCGGACAGGAGCCCGAAACGGACGAGAGCGGCAGACCTCAGAAGCCGGATGACAACGGCAGACAGAACACCGCAGACGCATAAAACAGTCATATAAACAATTTGCCGAATCGTAATCAGGCGGTTTACGATTCGGCAGTTTTTATTATATTAATTCTTAAAAGCTTTGGCGTTAATTGAACATATCTTCATATGCCACAAGTCTTACATTTCCCATCTCTTTCGCCTTATCAATACAGCTCTGTGTAAATCCGGTCTTGGCGAACAGAAAAAGGAATGTATTTTTATATGAAAACAGCTCACTGCGTTTTACAAGCGTATCAAGAACTTTAACATCAACCTTTTCGTTTGTCCACTTGCACTCCGCAAAAAGGGCTGTGTTTTTGTCCTGCTCACCCATAATATCAATCTCTGTCTGACACTTCTCTTTCGGGTCATTTCCCCACCAACGACCGAGTGATTCAAACAGAACCGGACTTTTTTCGGTCAGAAGAAGCTTCCACAGATACTGCGTGCAAATATCTTCAAATACCTTGCCCATATAGTCCGGGAAAAAAGGATTTATTCGATTATATACAAGATCTGCCGCACCGCGTGAAATAAGCGAACTGTTATTTATAACAAAACGGTACCAGAAGCGGAACATATTATCTTCTATTGCGTAAATTGTTCTTTTTGATTCTTTTTCGTTGTACGGTGATTCCTTTTTAAGTATTCCGAGTGATATAAGATTTTTTATGTATGAAGAACTGTTGCTTGTGTTCTCCCCTATTTTAACGGAAATCTCCGTCATTCTGACGGCACCGGACGCAACAGCACCGATTATTGCGGTGTAAAGAGACGGCTCCCTGACCTCCTGTTTTAAGAGGTTGACAGGCTCTTCATACAGAAATGACGATGCATTCAAAAACGTGTTCTTTATGTTTTCTTCAACGCTTAATCTGTCGTTTATCTGTGAAAGATACTGCGGCGTCCCGCCGAACGCACCGTAAATCAGAGCTTTATCCTCTGCTGAAAAATTATCAAAAAAGTGACAGGCATTTTCAAAATCAAAAGGCTCGATTTTAAGCTGTGCCGTTCGTCTGCCGTACAGCGGAGACTTATACGCAAGAACATTATCTTCCATATAAGACATTGACGAACCGCAAAGAATAAGCATAAGCTTGGATGAATCTTTATGTTTGTCAATCAGCATCTGCAGAGTTGAAGCGAGGCTTTTTTCGGCTCGTGCAAAATACGGATACTCATCTATTACAAAAATAATTCGTTTGTCCTCGGCTGCCTCAAATAAAAATTCAAAAGCCGACTGCACGGAAGAAAAAACCGTATCTGCGGAAATTCCGCTTGTATATTCGGCAATACATTTGCTCAGGTTTTCAAGATTTTGTTTTGCGTTGCTCTCCACACCTGTAAAATAAACGGCTTTTTTGCCGTCCAGAAACTTATTTATCAGTGCAGTTTTTCCGACACGGCGACGACCGTATATAACGGCAAATTCAAATCTGTCGGATTTGTACAGCCTGTTAAGAGTATCAAGCTCTTTTTCACGACCTATAAACACAAAACCACCTCTTAAAAAATTTATCGATATTCAGTATACGATAAATGGCAAATTTAGTCAAGTATGATTCGGTAGATTACGATTCGGCAGTTTTTTCGACAATATTGCAGACATCAACCCAGCCGACGGGGTTTGAATATTTTTCGAGCTCCTCGGGTGTCAGTCGGATTGCGGAATTTGCGCTTCCCGCCGCGGGATAGACAATATCAAATCTTTTCAGAGATTCATCAAGATAGACACTGCACCCGTCTTTAAGCGCAAACGGGCAGACTCCTCCCGGGGCGTGACCGACATACTCCGTTAATTCCTCGGCTGTCAGCATTTTAGCTTTTACATGAAAATATGCTTTGAATTTTGAATTGGCGATTTTCGTGTCCCCTGCCGTCACAATAAGCACAGGCTCGCCGTTAACCATAAACGACATTGTTTTCGCAATTCGTGCTTCCTCGGTGCCGAGAGCCTTTGCCGCAAGAGCGACGGTGGCGGATGACACATCAAATACCTTTATTTTATCCTCGGCGTTCATCGAACGAAAATACGCCGTAACTTTTTCTATTGACACTGTAAATACCTCGTGATTATATTTTTAATGCAGAATGCATAATTCCGGAAGGCACGGTGTGCCTTGGATTATAAAGCTCCGCCTTTTGCGAAGCCAATCACTGACCACTAAACAAAACCGCACCTCCGGCATTACAGTCGAGGGTGCGAAATTGTTCTTGCGAATTAAATTATTTTACAGCCTTTTTAAGTGCTGCGCCGGCCTTAAATCCGGGAACCTTGCATGCCGCAACGGTCATTTTTTCTTTGGTCTGAGGGTTAGTAGCTTCTCTTTCGGCTCTTTCACGAACATCAAAAGTGCCGAAGCCGATAAGCTGAACCTTGTCGCCCTTTGCGAGAGCGTCTGTGATTGCCTCAAATGTTGCCTTTACTGCTGCGTCTGCGGCCACCTTATCGAGACCTGATTTTTCCATAACGGCAGCTACAAGCTCTGTCTTATTCATTTTTGTTTCCTCCTGTATATTTCAAAAGCCAAATGGCGTTTTGTTGAAATTTGTTAAACGGGCATCCGCAGAGGAGCGGAGCTGATTTTATTCCTCGCGAAGCCATGCAAATTTAAGCAATAATTGCTCATTGCTCATTTCTGACTGCTGATTGCTTCTTCGCTTCGTCCCACATTTCATCCAGCGTCTCAATCGTCGCCGTTTTCATATCTATGCCACGCTCTTTCGCAAGGCGTTCGACTATCGCAAAGCGTGCGGCAAACTTGTCGGTTGCGGCTGTCAGCGCTTCTTCTCCGTCGGTATCCGCAAACCGGCAGACATTAACACACGCGAAAAGCAGATCGCCGATTTCTTCCGATACATGCTCTTTGTCGTTCTCGTCAAGAGCCTCTTTTACTTCATTTGCTTCCTCATTTACTTTATCGAGTGCGCCCTTGATATCATCCCAGTCAAAGCCGACCTTCGCCGCCTTGTGCTGAACCTTCTGAGCCCGCATAAGAGCCGGCAGCTCTCGGGGAATTGAGTCTATGCTTTCGGATACGCTTTTCTGCTTCTTTGTCTGCATTTTTATTGCGTCCCAGTTTTTAAGCACCTCGCCCGTATCGCTTACGGTAACATCACCGAACACATGCGGGTGACGGATTATAAGCTTTTTGCATATCTCGTCACACACATCGTCAAAAGTAAACGCCTTGTTTTCTGTTGCCATCTGAGTATGAAGAACAACCTGAAGAAGAATATCTCCAAGCTCTTCACGGAGCATTTCGGGACTTTTTTTGTTTATAGCCTCAATTACTTCGTATGTTTCTTCGATAAAATTCTTCTTTATGCTTTCATGCGTCTGTTCGGCATCCCACGGACAACCGCCGGGGGCACGAAGGATTGCGATAATCTCAACAAGATCATTTATGTTATAGCTGTCTTTGAATGTAAAATTATCAATCATCGTCTTTTGCCTCCCCATAAACGCGATACAAAAACCATTTTACTCTATAAGTCCGAATTTTGCAAGAGCTTTTGCTATTTTTCTGCCCATCGGGAGCATTAAAATATCCTCTTTCGGAATTGAATGTGTCGCAAGCAGTGCAAGAACATATGTGACGACTGCGGCAAACACACCTGCAATTACACCTAAATTGGCGGCGTTGAGCAGTCCGCCGAGCCCTTCTTCGGGCAAAAATCTGTTGTATGCGGCATCCGCGCCCCATGCGGCAACGCCCGACAAAACGGCACAGAACAGCGGCTTTATAAACGTACCCTTTATATTATAGTTAACTCCCGTCTCTTTTTTGAGCACAATAAGACCGTATGCAACCATTATTATATTGCACAGAATCGAGCCGAGAACCGCACCCTGAATATTGATTGACGGAACACTTACGATAAGAAAATTCGCCGCAATCTTCACCAGGGCACCAATTGCCATTGCCTTTATCGGAACATCCGAACGGTTGACCGCCTGAAGCATATTGGTAATTGGCTGTGCAAGTGCAAGAAAGACAACGGACACGCCGTAGAGCATCAATATCGGCGCAATATACGGAATGGCAGGGGAAATAGTCTTGCTTGAACCGTATATAAGCTCCAGAATATCATCGGAAAGCGCAACCATACCGCACCCCGCGGGATACGCTATAAGCAATGTAAGGCGTATGACGGAATCAACCGCCTTGTTGACCTCATTCCACTTTCTGTTTGTCCATGCGGCTGACAGAACCGGAATTGCACTCAGTCCCAATGTTATTGTAAATGTCGGAACTATGTTTTTGATTTCTATTACGGTATCATACGCGCCGTAAAGATAGTCCTTAAACGCAACGGCATCGGCGGCGGTGTACCCCTGTGCGGACACAATACCGGGATACATTGCGGCAACGGTATCAAAATGCTCGCTTAATACCGCCATAAGACGGTTCGGTATTACCCAGTTGTCGATAAGAGTGGTCACGTTGAATATAAGGGAGCTTACGGCTATCGGTATGGCTATTTTCATAAGCTCCTTTGAAAGAGTGCCGAAAGACAGAGCATCCGGTGAAGACACAAGCTCATCTTCCGTAATAAGATTTTTTTCGAATTTATGGCGAAGTATAAGATATAAAAGCCCCATTAAAGAGCCTATTGTTACACCTGCTATTGCCGCCGCCGCAGACCACGCCTGCACCTTTTCGGTGACTATCGTGTTAAGATACGGTATTTTATCGGCAAATGACGCACCCGTCCCGACGACAACATTTATTAAGAGCCAGCCGAAAATCAGCTTGCCGCCGGCTTCAAATACCTGTGATACGGCCGAAGGGGACATATTTCCGAGTCCCTGATAATAGCCTCGGTAGCCGCTCATTACACAGCAGAAAAACAGTGACGGAGCAATCGCCAGAATGGCAGGCACGGCGTTTAATACACCGTCGGACTGTGACGACGCAAACGGCACGGCAAGCACGGCTATAAGCACCGTTCCCGCAACGCCGAACAGCGAGAAAAGCAAAACGGAGACGTTAAACAGCTTTTTTACATCCTTATATCTGCCCTCTGCCGCACGGGATGCCACCATTTTCGACACCGCAGTCGGCAGTCCCGCCAGCGCTATTGTATAAATGGGCGTATAGATATTGTATGCCGTGGCATAATAGCTCTTGCCCTCAAGCCCTATCTGATATGTAACATAGACCTTAAAGAAAATGCCTATTATTTTAACGGCAATTATTGCGAGCGACAGAATCAGCGCGCCGTTTAATACCGATTGTGATTTTTTAGCCATGAGGACCTCCGAGGTATTACTTTGGTTGAGTATAAGAGACTAAACGAAACCGATTACAGCTTTGAAAAATATTTCTGCCCGGGACTGTTCGGTTTCTGCGGATTTGTCATTTCAATTTTTCCTTCGTCTATAAGAGGCTTAACATATTTTGAAATTGCATAGCTCGGCGTTGAAACACCCAAAAATCCCGCTATTTCCATACGTGTTCGGGGAGTTCTGCAAAACTCGACAAGTGCCTCCGAGGTGCTCATCTCACTTTTTATTCCGTCGGTATTTTTATAAAGTACAGCCGCAAAACTGCCCCTGCTGTCTTCAAAAACCGGAGCAGGCAACCCCGCGTTTTTCATTTCGGTATAAATCGTCGGGATGCCCGAGTATCTGTTCTCGGTAAATCCGAGGGTTTCCATTGCCGTTGCGAGAACGGGATTTCTTGTATCGGGCTGAACCTTTCCGAGTCTGTCAACTGTCAGTCTGCCGTATAGTCCGCCCGGATTTCTGACTTCAAGCCGGTCACTGTACATGACAAGCTGAATCGGCATGCCCTCTGTGTGAATACTGTAATCTCTGTGGACAAGGGCATTAAGAATAACTTCTCTGACCGCCGCAAGAGGATATTCAAATCTGTCAATTCTTTTTCCTGTCTGAGGGTCAATTGTTGTGCTGACACGCATATTGTTTTTTACAAATTGCAAAGCCCCGTCGAGCATTTCACCGATTGTGCCTTCTATGCGTCTGTTATCCTTAAAACGCTCTCCGTTTTCGCCGAGCTCACCGACATCTGTGCCGTATACCGCTGTTGCGATAATCGATAGCTGCGGAAAATATGCCTGCGGATACACCGCAAAAAGAAGCACGCTTGCGAGCGTAAGCTTTCCGTCTTTTGTGATGCCCATCAGCTCATTAAAATTATCATCGGCAACCTTCGACAAATTGGGCTTGTTCTTTTTGCATTTCAGTTTATATTCTTCAAGCCTGTCTGTGTCAATCATCGACATACTTGCCCTGTCGATTATTCTTGTATCATCCTGATACTTTTGCCTGTACGCTTCATAGCTGTAAATTTCATAATCCGTCATGGGTTCATCGGAATCGCCGCAACGGATATACGAGCCTTTTATTTTGCCTTTACCTTTGTAGTAGCATGGTCTTGCGGTAATTTCAATTCCCGGAATTTCCGCGGATACTATGCTTTTTCCGTCTGTCTCACAAACTGTTAAAAGCGGTCTTACCGTGGGTTCCATTTCTTTGCACTGATTGTTTATCTGCTTTTGCAAATCCTGCGTGTCATAAACTCCAACAACCGAAAAGTCATTGCTTTCATCTATGCCGAAAACTATAATTCCGCCGTCATCCTGATTTGAAAAGCTTGAAAGAGTATCATATAATTTTTTCGGGCAATCAAACTGTGCGGCTTTTATTTCAAGCGTTCTTGACTCTGTTTTTGATTTTTTTATTGTATTTACAAGCTTTACAAGTTCTTTCGTTTGCATAATATCCCTCCCTTGCCATAATTTTACAACGATTTCTTAAATAATTCAACAAGTTTCAAAATGTTTTTAAAAGTTTCAAACACTTTTTTAAAGTTTCGAAGAGATTTTAAAAGTTTCAAACAAATTTTCAAAAGTTTCGAAGAGATTTTAAAAGTTTCAAACAAATTTTCAAAAGTTTCGAAGAGATTTTAAAAGTTTCAAACAAATTTTCAAAAGTTTCGAAGAGATTTTAAAAGTTTCAAACAAATTTTCAAAAGTTTCGAAGAGATTTTAAAAGTTTCAAACAAATTTTCAAAAGTTTCGAAGAGATTTCAAAAGTTTCAAACAAATTTTCAAAAGTTTCAAACGATTTTCGAAAGTTTTCAAATTGTTTTAAAACTTATTCATCTGAAATCAGGTTTGCTTTTACAAGATGCGACACGCTTAGCTTTCGGGTTTTTCCGTCCTCAAATTCGGCGACTATCGTATCACCTGTGCGTGACGTAACACTAAAGCTTCCGAATTTTGTGTGTACGAACCTGCCGCCGACTGTTACGCTGTCATTCGAGAAAAATTCTCTCTCGCCGCCGGCATCCTGAACGGAATATGTCGCAAGCCTGAGCGGTGTGTCAATATCGTATTTTTTGGATGCATTCAGAGCGGCACCGTGTCTTTTTTCAAGCTTTCGGCGAAGCGTTTTTCCGAAAACCTCATCCGAAAAGCTTGTTTCGTAATTTTTAGACGTATATGTGAATATATTAAGACTGTTTTTCGCTCGTGTCATGGCGACATAGAAAAGCCGCCGCTCCTCCTCCGCCTGCGTTTCGGACTGTTCCCCCTGTGTATTTTCACGGTTGTCCGCCGGCAGAGTTCCGTCAAAGGCGTTTATTATATAGACGGTGTCGTATTCCGTACCCTTTGCGCCGTGAATTGTCGACAGCACCGGGCCGTTTTCTTTTTTGCCGTCCGAGACATAAGTCCTGAGATTTTTAAGATGCTCCGTAAATTCCGGTACGGTCTTGTCATCGCTTGCGAGAATGCTCAGAATTTCCGTTTTGTTTATATCCGTCCCCTGCGTGTATCCCGCATACCCCGGGAGGAATGCCGCCAGAAACACACCGGTGGAAACATTCGATTTTTTTATTCTGTCAAGTGTCTGCTCGATTTTGCCGCATTTTTCAAGTGCGGGCTGAGACAGCACACGGTTTCGTCTGAGACAGTCAAAAACGCTCTTTTTCTTTTTCACTGCTTCGTTCACGGCGACAAGTGCGTCATTTTTGGAAATATAAAGCCCCAGCTTATAATACAGCATCATAAAAGCATCGCCGTCATATCTGTTATGCGCAAGCTTCAGTATATTGCATATATCCGTAACCGTTTTGGATGTAAAAAACGTGCAGTCGTTCTCACGGCTCGAAAAAGGTATCCCTTTTTTTATGAGCATATCGATAAGCGGCAAAGCACATTCGTTATTTCTGTAAAGCACCGCAGTGTCGGAGTCGGCATCTTTGAGAATACCGCACAGTGCCGTATACTGATCTTCAAGTGTCGCAACGGGAATTTCCTTTACTTCCCCGTGGGCGGTTCTTGAAGCGAACATATTTTTCTGTATTCTCTGACTGTTCTTAGATATAAATCCGTCTGCGGCTTTTACTATTTCGGGAACACTTCTGAAATTTTCTTCACTTTTGAGTATGACGGCGTTTTTGTATTTTTGACTGAATGTCAGCAGAAATTCGGGGTATGCCCCTCTGAAGCCGTAAATACTCTGGTCCTCATCCCCGACCATGAAAATATTGCCGCTGCCTGCCAGAAGCTTTATTATGCAGTGCTGAATTTTGGACGTATCCTGTGCCTCATCCACGCAAATATACTTAAATCTGTCGTGATACTTTTTTCGCAGTAACGGATAGTTTTTGAGCATCGAGAGAGCGTAAACGAGCTGATCGTCATAGTCCATCAGACGCTGTTCACGCATATAGGCGACATATGCTTTGTATATCTTTGAAATTGCCGTTGCTCCGAAGTCGAGCTTTTCGATTTCCTCATCGGTCATCATGCTGTTTTTTATGCAGGTTATACTGCGGCGTATTTCTGAAATTGTAGCTTCCGACGGATATTCATCGTTAAGCTTAAGATAAATCGCTCCGATTGCGGAAACGGTCTTGCGTTCATCCGTCTGAAGTGCAAACGGAATACGACCGGTCATATTTGAAAAATCGTTGATTATTTTCTGCGCTATGCCGTTAATCGTGCGAAATTCGGGCGGTTCAAGCTCCGGAAACATATCGTGAAAGCGGTTTCTCATCTCGTTTGCCGCCGCAACCGTATATGTAAGCACAAGTATGGTATCGGACGGTATCCCACGGTTTTCTATCATCTCTGCGAGGCGTGCGATAAGCACCGTTGTTTTGCCGCTTCCCGGCACTGCAAGAAGCAGAACAGCGCCGTCGATATTTTCGACAGCGGCAGACTGCTGATGATTCAGTTGGGCACTTATGTTATACATTATACATTTTGTGAAAAGCAAAGCGTGACAAAGGAACAGTAAAGGGGCCGGAGAAATAGGAAGTCCTGCGGGCTCGGATTTATAAGCTCCGCCTTTTGCGAAGTCCACTGACCGCTGAATACCGGCCACTGTCCGCTTTGTTACAGTTTCATCTGCTCATTTATACTCTTCATAAACTCCGTATCTACTTTTACGACTTCTCTGTCAAATGTCAGCAGACCGTTTGTTTCGTCCTCAACGTCGCTGACTTCAGTATATACGAGAGCGGACAGACCCTTTGAGTAAATCAGGGGTTTAAGTCTGTCAATATAAAGATGATGAAGAGCCGCCGAGAGCTTTTCTTTGTCTTTGAATATCTTGTAGCCGAATGTTTTTTCGGTATTGAATCGGTGTCCGTCAAGGCTCATTGAGTAGCCGCCGAACTCCGTCAGAGCTATAACACGGTTGTCGTCTTTGTTAAGCTTCGGGAACACAAACGGCGTAAAATAGATATGGAAGCTGTTTATGTCGCCGACACCCTGATCGTGCCAGCCGCTTGCGTGGTCGATTATTCTTGTGGGGTCATTCTCACGGAAAAATCTCTCCGCCTTTACTGCGTCAAACTGCCCCCAGCCTTCATTGAACGGAACCCACATACATATTGAAACGGTATTGTAAAGCGTGTTTATCATACGCCCGGCATCCGTATAATATTCCTTTCTGCCCTTGGGGTCATCACGGGAGAAAAGCTTGTAATTCTTCTCGCCGTCCGACAGCACGCCGATTTTTTTCGAGCAGGTCGCAAGCTGAAAAGCGGGGCTTACGGCTACAACGGACTGCTTTACGGGATAGCCGCCGTTTACCATATCCTGCCATACGAGCATTCCGAGGCGGTCACAGTGATAATACCAGCGTAAGGGCTCTGTTTTTATGTGCTTTCTGAGCATATTAAAGCCCATATCCTTCATGGTCTGTATGTCATAAATCATAGCTTCATCCGAGGGTGCGGTATAAAGACCGTCACTCCAGTAGCCCTGATCGAGAAGTCCGTTCTGAAAATACGCTTCGTTGTTGAGCATAAGACGGGGTGTGCCGTTTATATCCTTGCCGACAGAGAATTTACGCATACCGAAATAGCATTTTACGCTGTCGTCACCGTAGTTTATATAAAGATCGTAAAGCTTGGGATTTTCGGGTGTCCAGAGCTCATAGTCATTAAGCGCTATGCAGGCACTTCTGCCCGAAATGGTAAGCGCCGTCTTAATTTTGTCGCCGTCCTTTACGGTGTATGTAACCGTGCCGGCGTCCCCTACGGTGTCAAGCTCGACTTTTATTACATTTGTATCTATATCGGGAGTAAGACGAACGGATGCGATATGCGTTTTCGGCATTTCCTCAATCCACACCGTCTGCCAAATGCCCGATTGCGGTGTGTACCATATGTTGCCGCGTTTTGAGGTCTGCTTGCCGCTTGCCTGTGAACCTGTCTCCGAAGGGTCGGTAACGGACAGAGTAAGCTCATTTTCGCCGTCTTTTATTATATCGGAAATATCAAACTCAAACGGATAATATCCGCCCTCGTGTGTGCCGAGAACAGAGCCGTTCAATTTTACTTCGCACTTATAGTCAACCGCGCCGAAGTGAAGTATTGCAGTATCATTTGTCTTTTTGAAGTCAAACTTTTTTCTGTAATAAAGCGTATCTTCGGGTGTTACTGTCTTTTCGACACCGCTTAAAATCGTTTCGGGACTGAACGGCACAATAATCTCGCCCTGATAGTCCGTAAACGCGTCTTTTGTGGGATAAATCGCGTAATCCCATTTGCCGTTAAGGCAGATAAAGGAATTTCTCTCCATCTGCGGACGGGGGTAATCATTTAAGGGACAGTCTGTGTTGAGGGTCTTGCCCCAACGTGTAAGAAGCTTTTCCATTTTATTTTTCTCCTGATTTATTCTTCTGTGTATGCTCTTTCAAAATAAATTCTGTCTTTTCCCGCACCGACATAAACGCCGCTGAGTGTTCGCATGCACACAAAATTGCTGTCTTCACTCCATACGGGAATTGCGGCGGCTTCGTTAATGAGAATTTCATCCGCCTGTTTTATAAGCTCCGGCTTTTCTTCGTCTGACGACTGCTTAAACTGTGATATAACAGCGCCGAGCGAATCGTTCTGAAGTCCGGTTATATTCAGAATATCATCAAAAACCGTTCTGCCGTCATTATAGTCTGTCTGAAGCGGATAAAACGCTATCTCATAATCGCCGCTCTGCACGCGGGACAGAAGCTCTGATTTTTCGACCTGTTCAAGCTTTATGTTAAGCTTTATGCCGAAAATTTTCTGCCACTGCTGAAGCTGTTTTTTTAGAGTCTCGCCGTTTGATGTGTCGCAAAGAACGGTGACGGTGACATCCTCGCTTTTAAGCTCCTCTAACGCCTTGTCAAGAACGGTCTGAACATTATCGGTGTTATGGAAATTGTTCTGTATATCTGTTTTGCCGACACACTCCGGCACAACCGAATTAACTTTTGTCATTCCGGCGGTATCGCATATGTACGATATATCAGTACCGTAAAGAAAAGCGAGACGCAGATTTTTATTCGACAGATTTTCGTCAGCCGTATTTATAAAAAACACTCTGTTTGTGTCTTTTACGGTTGTCACACTGTCGTTTTTGCCGGGAGACATAGTGTCAAGTGATGCCTGAGACAGAAACGCGCCGTTGTAATCTTCGTTTTTAAGCTTTTTGACAATTGACGATTCATCCGTGTTTACATAGAACCACAGTGTGTCCGCTTTTGCCGTGTTTACACCCGTGTAGCCCGAGCATTTGCGAAGTCGGTATGTGCTTTCGTCAAAATAAGACAGATAGAACGGGCCGTTTGACATATTATACGCTATCAGAAGTCCGTATCTGCCGCCGCACGCTTCAAAAAACGTACGGTTGCACGGCATTGTTATCGGCTCCGCAAGAACGGACAGAAAGTTATCATCCGCCGCTTTGAGCTTTATTTCAAGTGTATATGTGTCAAGCGCCGCAACGCCAAGCTCCTCTGGCTGTTTTTCGCCGTTTATTATCTCCTCGGCATTTAATACGGAGCTTAATATCGTGCTGTCCGCCGCACCTGTCATGGGGTCAACCGCCCTTTGCAGAGCGAATACAAAATCATCCGCAGTGACTTCGGGTGCGAAATTCTCGGGGAGCTTGCCTTCGAGCTGCTCACGGGCATTGTCGGTAATATACCATTTTACGCCCTTGCGGATATTAAATGTATAGGTAAGTCCGTCGGCTGAAACAGTGTAGTTTTCGGCGGCGGCAGGAGTCATATTGCCGTTTTCGTCGGGACGCATAAGCCCTTCAAAAGTGTTTCGGACTATTATTTTCGCTGTGCCGGACTCCGCTATCTGCGGATCGAATGTTATTGCCCTGTTTGAGACTGCAAAACGAAGCACAACGGAAGACTCCGATCCGCATGAAGCGAAAATCAGAGTGATAAGTATTATTGCGGTTATAAGGGAGGGGATACGTAGTTTCATGATGTGCCGCCAAAAAATTCGGATTATAATAAGAGGCCGGGGAAGGAAGTCCTGCGGACCTGATTTTACAGCTTTGCGGATTATAAAAATTGTTTACAGGGGAAAGACTTATCTTCCGCGGGGCTTTTGATTCAAAATACAAAGCGTTTTTTCGTAATTGTGCTGTGTTTATTTTATCATATATAAGAGCGGTTTGCAATAAGATTAGATTGTGCAGACATATCTTTGATTTTTGCTCTTCGGTTTTTCGGGAATTGTCATTTTAAGCCGTCCGTCAAGAACAAGCGGACGTACATATTGCTGCATGGCATAAAATGTCGTTCTGACGCCGAGAAAATCCGCAATTTCCTGCCGTGAACGCGGAATCTGACAAAAAGCAAGAAGATTTTCGACTTCATCACCGTTTTCGTTATATGTATCTTTGTTCTCGCTGTTGTTATAAAATGTTACAACAAATTCATTGCGGCGATTTTCAAAAACCGGTTCGGGAAGTCCGTATTCCTTCATGGCTTTTCTCATTGTGGGAATGCCGGAATATCGGTGTTCCGCAGATGTAAGCACCTCTGCCATTACTGCGAGTGCGGGGTTTCTGAGATCGGGTTTTGCAATGCCGAGCTGTTCAATACTCATTCTGCCGTAAAGACCGCCCGGAGAGTGTATTTCCACACGATCGGAGAAAAAATCAATCTGCACGGGAGTGCCTTCGGTGTGTATGCTGTAATCCCTGTGCATTACGGCGTTCAAAATCGCCTCTCTTAAAGCATCTATCGGATATTCGGTTATATCTGTTCTTTTTGCCGTTTCTTTGCTTATTATTGTTCTTGTTTTCATATTGCGGCGGCAGAAATTCAGCGCATCCTCAACCATATCGGGGATTGTTCCGTCAATTCGTCTGTTGTCGGAAAAGCGCGCGTTGTCATTATCGGTGTCGCCGATTTGCTTTCCGGGCACAACGATGGCGGTAATGCAGAATTGCGGAAAAAACCCCTGCGGATATATTCCGAAATTCAGAACCGCCGCCAAGGTAGGCACTCCGTCACGTGTGATATTAAGAAGCTCAAATGCCTGTTTTTCGGGCAATCCGGCAAAACCCGGTCTGTCAACACGCATTTTGCCTGCGTATGCATCAACCTTGTTTTTGTCAAGAAAATCTATATCCGCCCTCTGAACCTTGCGTTCGTCATCGTGCAGATGTTTTCTGAATGCTTCAAAACTGTAAAGCTCATAATCGGTCATCGGCAGATCGGCATCACCGACTCTGATATATGAACCTTTTGTTCTGCCTGCGCCTCTGTAATAACACGGACGTTCAGAAATGTCAATTGCCGGAATTTCGGCGGCGCATACTGTTTTTCCGTGGTAGTCCGCTAAAGTAAATACTGCCCTTACAACCGGCTCCATCTGCAGACACTGTTCGGTGACCTTTTTTTGCAGATCCTGAGGATTATAGACACCCACGACTTCATAACCGGCATTTTCGTCAATGCCGAATATTATAACACCGCCGCTGTCCTGATTTGAAAAGCCGGACAGGGTATCATACAGTTTTTTCGGACAGTCCGTGTGTGCGGCTTTAAGCTCAACGGTCTGTTCTTCCGCCTTCTGTCTGCAAATTCTGTTTATAAGTTCGATAAGCTCTTCGGTTAACAAGCAAATCACCGTCCTTCAAATCGATTTTAGCAAAATCATTTTGTTAAATCAAGTATTTTTGCAAAATCTGTTTGCAAAAATTTTGCAGATTTTTTGTTAATTTCGG
>CAVFPQ010000038.1:0-17654 GCA_963624415.1 Acutalibacteraceae bacterium
CATTTATTTGTATGGCTTCGCAAAAGGTAAAAATAAATTTTAACAAAAATATTTCCCCTGCGCAGCTTTATAATCCAAAACACGCAGTGTTTTCCTGCATTATGCATTCTACATTATGCATTATTCAGCCACTGCTCATTGCTAATTGTTTTGCCTTTATTTAACATTTATTTGTATGGCTTCGCAAAAGGTAAAAATAAATTTTAACAAAAATATTTCTCTGCGCAGCTTTATAATCCAAAACACGCAGTGTTTTCCTTCATTCTGCATTATGCATTCTACATTATGCATTATTCAGCCACTGCTCATTGCTAATTGCTAATTGCTAATTGCTCATTGCCGAATGCTTTGTCTTTATTTCACATTTATAACAATCGTATAATCGCCTCTTACCCAGCTGTCGGTAAGTGTCTTCAGAACAATTTTTGCGGGAACGGTATTTTCGCCTTTTTTAAGCTCAATGCCGTCAAGATTAGGCACGGCGTATGCCTCGGATGATGTTATCGGCATAACGGATGCCTCGGGCCCTACTATCTGAACGGACATAATTGACTTTGTGACAATTTCGGCACCCTCCGGCAGCTCGACATCGCCCGCTTCAACGGATACTTCCATCCAGCGTTTTGCCATTTCGGAAGCGTCAATTGTTACGGTGAACTCCTCGACATTGTCTTCAAACTTTAAGTTTGCCTCGGAAGTCTTGAATGTGAATGTGTTAACTGTGTTGTTGATATCCTTAAAATCGATGCTGCCGACCGATACCTGACCGTTGTCTGTCTTGTTGTCGCCGGTGTTTACGCTCATTTTTACGGAGTCGGGAGTAATGGTATAATCAATGGGCGTGTCTCTGTATGATTTCGGGGCGTTCGTAAATGTAACAATGGGTGTAACATCCGCCGATGCCGTGAGATTTATGTTAACATAAACCTTTGTGTCGTCTGCTTTTGTAACATGCGAAAAGTCGGTGTTTTCGGCAGAACCCACAGGGACAATTGTCGCTTCAAACGCTTCGTTTTCGGTAAGCTCCTTGTCGATTGTGGCAACAGCCTTAACGGATGTAATTCTGTTTATTTCAAGTGCCGGACCCTTAAGCGTGATTTTGTCAACGCTGAGTGTCGGGTCTGCCGCTTTGTAGCCCTCGGCGATTTTGTAATTTTCGCCTGTTTTTACTTCTTCAACAAGGTCAAATTCTTTTGTTGCGGGCTCGTCAAAATATACGGTTATGCTCGTCTTTGAAATATTCGTAATTTCTATATCATTGTTTTTTACGGAATAGGTTATCGGCAGAGTATATGTTCCGGCAGTGCTGACGGATGAGAGAGAAGCCGAAAGGGTAACTTCATCCGCTACGGAGCTGTCGTTAAGCAGATAGCTCTTGCCACGCACCGTGACATCCGCAAAATAATCCTGCTCGCCGAAAATCTCAAGTCCGTTATTATAGGGCAGACTGCCTTCAAGTGCCAGCTGAACACGGACATTCTTTATCACCTTTTCGGTATCCTGCGTCTGGAACATTGAAACTACGCACCAGCAGACAACGGCAACTATAATCGAAAATACAAATGCTCTTTTGTTGTTCTCGAGGAAGTGTGAGAATAACGATTCGCTTTTTTTGCTTGATTTTTTCTCATCAGTCATTTTCGTCTTCCTCCTCTGTTTCGTTTTCGTCGGCGGTCTGTTCGTCCGTTTCAACGGTTTCTTCAATGTCGCCGTTATCTTCGGAAGTATTTTCCGCTTCATCGCTTTCTTCTGTTTGCGTGTTATCCGCTTCGACCTCTTTGGGCTCGTCGGGTGCTTCGCTCTGTTCGGGCTTAGCGGCTTCGACATTTTCGTCTGCGGTTACTTCTTCGGCTTCGGCTGACTGTTCTGTCTGTTCTGCCTGCTTTTTGTTTTTCTTGGCGGCTCTTTTTTCTTCTTTGGCTTTTTTCTTGTTCTCTTTTTCGGACTGCTTGTCTTTTTTCTTGCTGTTATCCGAAAGCAGATACTTGCCGAGCTCCTCACGAAGCTCACTGTCGGTAAAGCCTCTTAAAAGCTGACCGTCAACGGCGATTGAAATTGTGCCTGTCTCTTCGCTTGTTACAACCGCGATGCAGTCTGAATTGAGACTTGCTTCAAGTGCGGCTCTGTGGCGAGTGCCGACATTTTCAGTAATTTCACGGTCATTCTTAAGGGGCACCACGCATCTTGCGGCAACAATTCTGCCGTTTTTAAGAATTACGGCACCGTCATGAAGGGGCGCTTTGGGATAGAATATACTGCACAGCGTTTCAAATGTAATCTGAGCATCAATCGGCACTGCCTGCTTCATATACTCGCCTAAAAATGTCTCTCTCTGAATGAGTATGAGTGAACCGACCTTGTTTCTGCCCATTGCGCCGCACGCTCTGCATACGCAGTTTATCATATCGACATCAACGCTCTCTTCGGACTGCTCAAAGAACGAGAACTTGTTGCCGATTTTGCGCTTGCCGATAAGCTCAAGTGCCTGTCTTATTTCTCCGCTGAAAAGAATTACAAAAATTATGAGAATATCGTTAAACAGCTTGCTGAAGAAATATGTGCTTGTGCTCATGCCGAGCAGGGATACAATGCCGTAGATTATAGCGACAAACACAATGCCTTTTACAACCTGTATGGCCTGTGTTTTTCTCATCTGCACGATAATCGCGTAGACTATCAACGCAACTACAAGGATATCAAGCGTGTCTGAAAAGAAATTAAAATTGACAAACACATCCTTAAGCTGCAGAAAAAACGTTTTTATTGTTTCGGCTACCATTTTTTACACCACCAAGATTAAATTCTTTCTAACAGTGCGACACAGTGACAGGAAATACCGAGCTTTTCACCGGTAAATCCGAGCCCCTCCTCCGTTGTCGCCTTAACGCTGACATTCGACATCTCCGTGCCGAGAGCAGCGGCTAAATTCTTTCTTATTTCTTCAATGTACGGAGAAATTTTAGGTGCCTGAGCTATCAGTGTCACATCAATATTGCCGACCGAATAGCCCGCTTCACCTATAAGCCCGACACAGTGTTTGAGAAGCAGAATGCTGTCGGCACCCTTATATTTTTCGTCCGTATCGGGGAAATGCTTTCCTATATCTCCGAGGGCGGCAGCACCTAAAAGCGCGTCGCACACGGCATGTGTGAGAACATCGGCATCCGAATGCCCCAGAAGTCCTTTTTCGTAAGGAATATCAACTCCGCCTAAAATAAGCTTTCGTCCGTCAACCAATCTGTGGACATCATAGCCGTGACCTATTCGAAACATTCAAAGCACCTCCCGTTTTTTTGTTTATTTTTCGAGCAGCTCTTTTACCGCCGCCATTTTCACGGCTGTGCAGATAACATCGCCCGCTTTTGCTATTTCCTCAACTGTGGGGCAGGACGGAGCGAGTCTTATATTTGCGTCATCGGGGTCTTTGCCGTAGGGATATGTCGCGCCGACACCGGTAAGTGTTACGCCGCACTCCTTGCAGAGCTTGCCGACATACTGCGCAGAACCCGTATCAACATTAAGGCTTATAAAATAGCCGCCCTTGGGATCGGTCCATGAAGCAATGCCGAGACCGCCGAGCTCGTTATGAAGAACCTCGCACATTTTGGCGAATTTCGGTCTTAAAATTTCGGCGTGACGCTTCATCTGCGCTTTAAGGTCGTCAACCGTCTTATAGAAATGAGCGTGACGAAGCTGATTTATCTTGTCATAGCTGATTATCTGAGAAGTAAGACGCTTTTTTATTTCGGCGATATTTGCGTCACTTGCGGCAATTGCGGAAATACCCGCACCGGGGAATGTGATTTTTGAAGTGGATGCCACGGCGAAAAATCTGTCTTCGGTGCCGTATTTTTTTGCGTACTCAAAAACGTTTGCAAGCTCGTCGTGCTCGTCATAGAGATCGTGAATTATGTACGCTTCATCCCATATAATTCTGAAATCCTTTGCGGCTGTCTTCATGGATGCAAGGCGTTCGACTGTCTTGTCCGAGTATGTTATGCCGTCGGGATTTGAATATTTGGGAACACAGAACATACCCTTGACTGTCGGGTCTTTTACAAGCTCCTCGACTGCGTCCATATCGGGGCCCTCTGCTGTCATTCTGACATTTACAAGCTGTGCGCCGAAATACTGAGCGACACCGAAATGTCTGTCATAACCCGGAACCACGGCGATTATCTTGTAGTCTTTTATCTGACTCCACGGCTTTTCGCCCGACACACCGTGTGAATAGCACTGTGAAAAATAGTCAAACATAAGATTGAGCGAAGAACTGCCGCAGGCGATGATATTATCTGCGGGCATGCCCATAAGCTCGCCGAAAAGTCTTCTGCACTCGGGGATTCCGCACAGAACACCGTAGTTGCGGCAATCTGTTCCGTCCTCGGAATAATAACCGCATTCGTCGGAAGTGAGATTAAAAAGCGGCTCGGACAAATCGAGCTGTTTTGCACTCGGCTTGCCCCTTGCCATGTTTATGTTTATTTTTTCCGACACAAGCTCGTTATAGTGCTTTTCGGCCTCTTTGCCGAATGATATAAGCTCGTCACGTGTCATTTCGGATAATGCTTTCATAAGAAAATTTACCTCTTTTGCTGATTATTTCAAAATACAAGTAAGTATAACACAAGAAGAAAATATATTCAACCGTTTTGCAAAGTTTTTTATTTATATTATAATATATAATTTATGATTGTACTGTTGAGAATAAAAGGTATCGCAAGCACTAAATTCATTATCTGAATATAGGCTTCGCAAAATTCAAGATAAATTTCCCACAGAAGAATTTGTTTTCTGAGCATTATGCATTGTGAATTGCGCATCACATCTGCACTAAAACAGTTTTTTCTTTTATTGCAATTGTAATTATAAAAATTTTGTGTTATCATACAATTTATGAACAAACCAAGGAGGATTGGCATGGCAGAAAATACTTCTCTCAAGCAAAAGGTGTCGGCGGTTGTCGACAACGTAAAATACTACTGGAAGGAGCCTCCCAAGGGCAGATATATGTCCTTTAAGGAAATCGGCTCTTACGCATTCGGCGGAATAGGCGCTTATCTTATAGCCAGCATGAGCTACATTTGCATGCTCGCCACAACAAACGTCTTTATCACCGGCACAATAGGCATAACGCCCACCGATATGTACATTCTGTACGTTATAGCCACTATTGCGAGCATTCCCCTTACGGGTCTCAGAGCTTCAATAGTCGACAATACACGAAGCAAGGCGGGCAAATACCGTCCGTACATTCTCATGATGGGCATACCCTCGGCACTGCTTTTTGTCGCTATGGTATGGTTTCCGTATGACAAGCTCGCGAATGTTGTCGGCACAGATATTCTGTTCGCCGGAAAGACTGCGGACTACCTCACAAAATGCGCCGTATTACTGCTGTTCAACGTAATACTTCAGTTTGTGTACATGTTCTTCTATGACGCATACGAAAATCTTATTCACGTTCTGTCCCCCAATTCGCAGGAGAGAGCTGATGTTGCGTCAATCAAGAGCGTTGTATATTCATTAGGGCCGTCAGTTGTCAATCTGATAATGCCCCTTATCGCAGAAAACGTATTCCATACAAATCAGACGGATATTCGTGTTTACAGACTTGTTTTCCCGATTCTCGGCGTGCTGGGCTCGGCACTTCTTGTTATCGTCTACGCAAACACAAGAGAAAAGATCATTCAGGCAAAAACTCACGTTATTCAGATAAAGTTTACGGATGCGTTCCGTTCGGTTGCCAAAAACAAATATTTCTGGGTAATCTCGCTTGCCGGATGGATAGGCTTTTTAGAGCTTGCGTATTCGAATATTCTTTCGTGGCTCTATAACTACGGCGGTGCGTGCTCGGGCAACGCATACAGCCTTATTGTTACATTAAACGGCAACTCCGCACTCTGGGGCATGATTATGGCTCCGTTCTTTATCCGCAGATTCGGCAAGAAAAATGTTCAGATTGTAACAAACCTGCTTAACATTTTCTTTATTCTCGCAATGATTCTGTTCACCGGAAAAATCACATCCGCTACCATATGGATGGTTCTTCTGTGCCTGTACTGCAACGGCATTGTCGGAGCGTTCGCTCATATTCTTAACCCCTCAATTCAGGCGGATATTCGTGATTATCAGCAGTATAAATCCGGCGAGAGAATAGACGGTATGTTTGCCGCCGTTGCCACAATAGGTTCTGTTATTACGCTTATCACATCATCCGTTATCCCCACATTGCAGGAAAAGCTCGGCATGAACGTAGAGACCGCAACAAGAGTCGTAAACGATTCAACCCTTATGTCGAGAGTTCTGCCCGGTGCCACCGAAACAATCGGCGAAATGCTGCGTGAACAGGCGGCGAACGGTCAGGATATATATAACGCCTCAAATGCACTTTATGACGTTGACGGTGTTCTTATTCCCCTTCTTCGTGTTCTTATTATCGTTGCCGCAGTCGGTGCGACACTTAATGTTATCCCCTTCTTCTTCTATGATTTCACCGAGAAAAAGCAGAAGGCGGTTGTAAGAGTTCTTAAAGTCCGCGCGCTGTTTGAGGACTATGCGAATGACGCTCTTAACGACAAAGAGCTTGTTGAAGCGATTGATCTTGTAAACAACGCAAGAGAAACAGCAGCCGCACAGCCGATAACGGCAACAAAAGACAGCTATAAAAAGCTTAAGGGCAAAGACAGAAAAGCCGCCAAAAAGGCATATAAAGAGGCTGTCGCTTTTAACGAGGAAATTGAAATTTCAAAGTTTGTATGTGCGGAGCTTGACAAGTTCAATTCCGACAACGTAATGCGTCAGGTTAAGCTTTACAAAAAGGTCTGCGATGACGGACTTGACGGCATTGTAAATATGGATATCGGTGCCGTAAAAGCCGAGCTTGCCGCCGCGAAGGCATTGCCTAAAGACACCGAAGAGCAGAAAGAAATGCGCAAGATAGAAATTGAGCTTGCAAAGAAAAAGCTGACTTCCCACAAAAATTATACAAAGCATTTCGGCAAGGGTGTTGAGTTCAAAGAGCCCGATATGGCTATTCTCGAAGGCTATTTCGCAACAGAAGACAAATGCGACGACAGACTTGAAGAGCTCGGCAAAGAGCTTGTTGAAGCCAAAAAAGCCAAGGACGGCGAAGAAGTCGCAAAGATAAAAGCCGAGATGAAAAAGGTTGCCGGCGAAAGAAAACAGGCACGCTTAGCTTCAAAGGTCGAAATGGACAAGCACGCCAAATTCAACCGTGCGGCGGATGCATATATCACTTCCCGCAGACTTCTCGAGCAGCAGGAAAACTTCAGCCACTTTGATGAAATAGCCGCAAAGTATGACGAAGCGAAGCTGAGAGCCGAAGAAGCCGAAAAAGCAAAGGAACTTGAAAACGCCGCAAAACAGAAGGAGCTTGAAAAAGAGCTTGCAAAACGCAAAGCGGCAAAGAAACGCAAGTAATGCAAAGAAAACGGTAAGCCCCCTCAAAAGGGGTCGGGAAATAGAAAACCTCAATGCGATTAAAATTTCAACTTCCCTGCACTTCTCATTGCCTGATTCAGACCGTTAATTAAAGCATATACACATAAACATCACAAAAAGCCGCAAGCCCTCAAATGAGCCTGCGGCTTTATTATGTGCAAATTTGGCTTAATTATCTTATTTCCTGCGAAGACGCCATTGCTAATTTCTGATTGCTGACTGCTAATTGCCGAATGTTTTCCTGCCGACTGCCTTCTACTTTTCTCCACGTTCGCGAATAATAAGTCTTGTCGGTGTGCCTTCAAGTCCGAAAACCTCACGAATTTGGTTATCTATATAACGCTGATAGCTGTAATGGAACAGTTCACGGTTATTTACAAACGCAACAAACGTCGGCGGTCTGGTGGATGCCTGTGTCATATAGAAAATCTTGAGGCGTTTGCCCTTGTCTGTCGGCGGCTGAACACGTGCCTCGGCATCCGCAAGAACGGAATTAAGACGACCTGTCGGAATGCGAATGGCATTCTGATCGTCAACAAATTTTATAAGCTCAAAAAGCCTGTCAAGGCGCTGTCCTGTTTTTGCCGAAATAAAGATAATGGGAGCATATGACATAAACGAAAAATCGTTCATAAGCTTTTTGCGGTATGTGTCCATTGTCTTGCCGTCTTTTTCGTAGGCATCCCACTTGTTAACGGCGATTATGCAAGCCTTGCCCGCTTCGTGAGCAATACCCGCAACCTTTGAATCCTGCTCCGTAAAGCCCTCAAGAGCGTCAATCATGATAACGCACACCGTGGCTCTTTCAACGGCGGCAACAGCCCTTAAAACGCTGTATTTCTCTATCTGATCGTCAACCTTTGACTTTCTGCGAAGACCTGCCGTATCTATGAACATAAAGTTGCCGTGTCTGTTTGTAACAGCCGTGTCGGTGGCGTCACGTGTTGTGCCGGCTATATTTGAAACCAGCATACGCTCCTCGCCGCACAGGGCATTTACAAGAGACGATTTGCCTACATTCGGCTTGCCTATTACGGCAACACGGACGAAATCATCATTTTCGTTTTCGGGTTCATCATCGGGCAGATGCTTTATAACCTCGTCTAAAAGGTCGCCCGTGCCGTGACCGTGAACGGATGATACGGCAATGGGGTCACCGAGACCGAGATTATAGAACTCATAGAAATCCGCGGGAGGCGCACCCAAAGAGTCGCACTTATTGACACACAGAATAATCGGCTTGCCGCTTTTTATAAGCATTGCGGCAACCTCGGCATCAGTTGCGACTATGCCGGTTTTTACGTCGCAGACAAAGACAATAGCGTCCGCACTGTCTATTGCGGTCTGTGCCTGACGGCGCATCTGAGAAAGAATAATATCATCGGAATACGGCTCAATGCCGCCCGTATCAACAATTAAAAAATGTCTGTCGAGCCACTCGCAATCCGCATAAATACGGTCACGGGTAACACCGGGAGTGTCGTCAACAATTGACAGACGCTTGCCGCAGAGCTTGTTGAAAAGCGTGGACTTTCCGACATTGGGTCTGCCGACAATGGCAACAATCGGTTTTGCCATAAGAACACCTCCGTTTATAAATTCATAAAAGTATCAAACATACCATAGCCGTCACATGGGCAGATTACGATATGTGTATTAAGCTCGTTTTCAAGCTGTTCTTTTGTAATATCATCAAGAAAAATCTGTTCGTCACGGCTTTTGAACATAACAGACGGGAGCAAAAGCGTATCGCAGTTAAATCCGACTTTTTTAAGCTCCTGCGAAAGCACCCGACCTGTCAGAAGCCCGGCAACAGTCACATCCGAACCGAAAAACGTATTTTCAACACGGTAAACAGAAGCATCTGTATCCGTAAATTTTGCACAGAAAGCGTCCGTCAGCTCTTTTATAAGGCTGTAAGCCGCAAAGCCCGTGGCAATGGCAAATGTGCGTTTTCTGCCGTCACTCGGCTCGTTTTCGAGCGCGTCATAAAAATCATGACGGGTAGAAGCAATCATACCGACGCCGTTTTCAAGCTGCGGAAAATCGCCGTAATAATCATAGTCGGGCACGGGGAGGTTGGCAAGCTGAAAAAATTCATCGGACGGAAAAGCAAATCTTTCAAGCCCTTCTTTTATGCACTCCTCGCCGAACTCATCAAAAATATCAATAACGTTTTTGGCTTCCTCAGGTGTATATTTACGAAGCGGAAAAAGCCCCTCACGGAATTTTGTAAGTCCGACAGGCACGGCGGCTATACTGCCGACACTGCCGAGCTTTTTGAGTTCGTTAAGAGAATATCTGAGTTCCTCACCGTCATTTATCCCGGGACACAGAACAAGCTGAGCGTTAATTGTAATTCCGGCATCCGAAAAACGTTTCAGTACACCGAGGCACTCCCCCGCGTGCGGATTTTTCATCATTTTCACACGAAGCTCCGGGTTCATGGTGTGAACGGAAGCGTTAATGGGGCTAATGTGCATTTTTATGATACGCTCAATGTCATGCTCCGACAGATTTGTAAGCGTTATGTAATTGCCGAACAGAAACGACAGACGTGAGTCGTCATCCTTAAAATAAAGCGATTTTCGAAGCCCCTTGGGGAGCTGGTCTATAAAGCAGAAAATGCACTTATTTTTGCAGGAATGGTGACTGTCCATAAGATATGTCTCAAACTCAAGTCCTATGTCATCACATGACTCCACGCCGTGCAATGTACAGTGCTTGTCTTTTCCGGCAGAGTTTACATAACACAGCTTGATTTTTTTGCCCTCGGTGTAAAAACGGTAGTCGAGGACATCGTTTATTTCATTTCCGTTGACAGATACAAGGGTATCCCCCGCGCTTAACCCTTTTTTGTCACAGGGTGAGCCGGGATCAACCTTAAAAATTTTTACTGACATTTGTTAAAAGATATACAATCAACAGCAAAAAGGCGGGGAAGCATTTTCTTCTCCACCTACTGAGCCGATAAAGTCAATTGAGAAACAGACCGATTAAATCAGTCCTCTACAACTACAACCTGACGGCCGTTGTAATAGCCGCAGACGGGGCAAACTCTGTGAGCTCTCTTGAACTCGCCGCAGTTTGAGCACTTTACGATCGCAGGCATGGCAACCTTTGATTCATTCTGACGTCTTTTATCTCTTCTTGCCTTGGAAACTCTTCTTGCAGGTACTGCCATTTTATTTATCCTCCTAATGAGTAATTCTCAGTTTAATAAATCTTTTAATGCGTCCCAGCGTGGGTCGGTAGGCTTTTGACAGTCACACGGACCGTCATTCAAGTCTTTTCCGCATAAAGGACAAAGGCCCTTGCAATCTTCTTTACACAGAAAGCGTGTGGGAATTGCAAGATAAATGTCTTCCTGTACGACCTCGTCGGGGTTGAAGTGCATATTATCCACAATAATATACATTTCATCAGCATCCTCATCGTCTAAGTGGGAGACGAGAATGTGATTTACCGGGACACGTGCGTGGCGCAGCAAAGGCCGAGAACAACGGGCGCAGGAAGTGGAATAGTCAAATCCCGCGTGTGCTTCAAGATAGACAATGCCTGTTCTGTTAAAAACGGAACCGACAACCTTAACGGGTGTTGTTATATTTTCATCGTCAATTGAGAACTCGTAATTTATTTCTTTTTTTTCGCCTTCACGGGCAAAAATGCTTTCAAGCTCGATAATCACGACTGCCTCCGCTATGAAAATATACTTCAACACACAAAACGCAACAATTATTATACAAGCAGATTCGCAGTTTGTCAACAGAAAATATTCTTTTTTATACTCGATTTTAAAGCTTTTTTTGTAATAAAAGCCGGCAAAAAAACAGTAAAGGACAATCGGCGATTCAGTAAGTCCCGGGAACCCGGATTGTAATTTTAATTCATAATGCAGAATGCATAATGCATAATGCATAATGTCGCAGACAAAAATCATCCGATAAATGATTTTTTTGACGTAGCGACTAATGAGGATCGGCGGCAGCGGTCCGTCAAACCAAAGCAAAGAAGTTCTGCGGACTTGGATTGCAAAAGCTTCGCAAGTTATTAAGCAATCGGGCAAAGCTATTACAGCGTATGCCTATCTGACAAAAACATAAAAATATTCTCACAGTAATTAATGACTGTGCGGCACAAAATATAATCTATTGCACACAAAAAAACACCCGGAAATTCCGAGTGTTTCGTTTGGAGGCGTCACCCAGACTTGAACTGGGGATCAGGGTTTTGCAGACCCATGCCTTACCACTTGGCTATGACGCCATACCATTCAATTGAAATAAAGAAAAAGCTCACATTCTTTACATAAGCACTCGGAACATCCCGGCTAAAACAATCTACTAAAAAGGATGTAACGAAGCATTATATAAAAAATGGAGCGGATGACGAGGCTCGAACTCGCTACCTCCACCTTGGCAAGGTGGCGCTCTACCAGATGAGCTACATCCGCAAATCGAGAGGCAAAACCTTACCTCTCTTTGGTGCCTTCGGTCGGAATCGAACCAACGACACGAGGATTTTCAGTCCTCTGCTCTACCAACTGAGCTACAAAGGCAAACCGCAATGGCGACCCGGAACGGGCTCGAACCGTCGACCTCTAGCGTGACAGGCTAGCGTTCTAACCAACTGAACTACCGGGCCATGTGGTGGGAACAACAGGGCTCGAACCTGTGACCCCCTGCTTGTAAGGCAGGTGCTCTCCCAGCTGAGCTATACTCCCACATTCCGGGGTTTCTTTGCTTTTGCAAGACCCCTTGTCCCTTGCGGCTTGTTTATGATACTACAATCGAAGTGGTTTGTCAACACTTTTTTTTATTTTTTTTGAATTTTTTTTCGGCGGCAAATTTTAGGGCAAAAATCACTTTGTTGCGTAGTTAAGAAGCCTGCCTATATCTTCAGATGAAAACTTATAGACCTTGGGGCAAAAATGGCAATTAACCTCGGTCACTTCGTCCTGCATCATTTCTTTGAGAGCTTCCTTGCCGGTGCTTATAAGGGCACGTTCTACCCTCTCCTGCGAACAGTTGCACTTATATGATGTATTATATTCATCAAGCTTATCAAGACTGAATTCAGGCAGCACGGCACGACAGATATCATCAACCGTCATGCCCTTTGCAAGCATTGAAGTAACGGACTTTATGCCTTCAAGTCCCTTTTCGACTTTTGTTATAATCTCGTCATCCGCAGTCGGGAGCAGCTGAATAAGAAATCCGCCCGCAACGGCAACAGACAAATCGGGATTTACAAGCACGCCCAACGCACACACAGACGGCACCTGTTCGCTGACGGCGTAATATGACGTGATATCCTCGGCTATTTCACCAGAGACCAGCGGCGACTGCCCGACGGAGGGCTCTTCAAGTCCAACATCTTTTATAACGGTAACAAAGCCGTCCTTGCCGACAGCACCGCCGACATCAAGCTTGCCTTTTGCGTTCAGTGGCAGCTCAATATGCGGATCCATAATATAACCCCGAACATTGCCTTTAGCGTCCGACACGGCTATAACGGAGCCTGCGGGGCCTCCGCCGTTAATTCTGACGGTAACGGAATTGTCGTCATCCTTAAGCGTTATACCCATAAGTCCCGCCGCGGTAAGCGTACGTCCCAATGCCGCAGTGCAGACCTTGGAGGAATTCTGATATATACGAGCCGTCTCGCAAATATCGGTCGTATCGGAAGCGGCAACAACAACACTGCCGTCCGTTGAAATGTATCTTACGGTTTTACCCATTGTACTGCATCTTCTCTCTGTAAAATTCGGGTTTGACGGCAACAAAACGGTAACGCTGTTCATCTTCTTTAATATCCGGCGTGCCGTCCTCGCCAAAAAGTCCGATTTTTTCAAATCCCGTCTCTTGTAAAAGATTTAAAATTGTATCGGCACTGTATGATGTTTCGGAAAAGTCCTCCGAATAGCGATTATATCTGCCATTGCTATCCTCAACAAAAATGTCGAGATAGATATTAACCGTCATATTGTCCTCGCAAAGCTCATTCTGCCACACAAGGAACGAATTTTCGTTTTCGTAAACAAAAGCGTTATCGGCAAGAATTTTTTGATGCTTAAACGGAGTGTTCATATCGAATATAACAACGCCACCCGGTTCAAGAAACAGAAACATTCTTTCTATCGCTTTTCTGACACCGGCAAGCCCGTCAAGATGATTTAACGAATCGAGCATACATACGGCACAGTCGATAGTGCCGAACAGGTCAAGCTCGCATAAATCCTGACACAGAAGCAGAGATTTATTCCCGAACTGCGATGTTTTTTCACGGGCGATATTAAGCATTTCTTCTGAGATATCAACACCGATAACTTCACATCCCCGTTTAAGCAGTTCAACCGAAAGCGAACCCGTACCGCACGCGGCATCGAGAATACAACGCCCCTTGACTCCCGCTTTTTCGAGGATATTTATGATATAATCCGCCTCGGCGGAATAATCGACATTTAATGTAAATTCGTCATAGACCGACGAAAAACCGACCGAATACGCCATTATTTTTTAAGCTTTGCGAAAACATGCGCATAGCCGTCCGCACCGTATGCAAGTGAACGGTTAACACGGCTGATTGTTGCGGTGGAAGCACCGGTAGCCTCGACTATTTCGCTGTAAACCTTTTTGTCGGACAACATTTTGGCGACTTCTACACGCTGACTCATCGCCTTGATTTCGGGGATTGTGCATAAATCCTCAATAAAAGCGTAGCAGTCCTCACGATTGTCGATTGCCATAAGGCAGTCTATAAGAAATTCGGTATTTTTATCCCTGATTTTGTTTTCCAAAAATAAGACCCTTTCAAATATAATTCGTCAGTATTTTAGCACAATAAAGCGGAAAAGTAAAGAGAGAAAATGTGAGAAGTGAGAAAATCGGGAAGGAACAGATAGCTTTGCAAAAACAGGCAATTGAGGATGACAATAAAAGAAACTATATAGAATAAATTTCAGATGAAAATTCGGAGGCTGTCCGTGTGGGCAGCCTCCTGTTTGTGTTATATGGGATTATTTAAGCCAGTCTTTGGGGTCATCGAGTTTTACTGCGGCACGGAGAATAAGTCGTGCTTCGGTGACACTGATTTGGTCATTGCCGACCTTTGCGGCGATTTCGTAAACGCCCGAGAGTGTGTCAAGCTTAACAGCGGCACGAAGGGCAAGGCGAGCGTCGGATACATTAACATCACCTGTGCCGTCAATATCGCCTAAAACTGCGATTTCAACCGATTCACCGGACGGAAGATTTATTTTCATGCCCGTGGCGAGAAACTTGGTTGAATCTACTGAATTGCCGTCTTTATCAATAATCGACACACCGCTTGCGGAAGAATACACATTCGAAGCCGAAACGAACACGGCGCAAACAACAATTTTTTTGCCGGCTGTGTCGGAAGATTTTTTTGCGTTTTCAACTTTTGCGACAATATCTTCAACCGTTACATTTGCGGCGGGTGTGCCGTATTTATCACAGCGTGTGCACTTGCGTGTCACAGTGCCGTCGGAAGAAGTGCGGACTTCACCGGCGAAATTATGTCCGAGCGGCAAGGTTTTCATTTCAACGGTAGTTTCATCGCATTTTGTACATTTATGTGTTGTATAGCCGCCTTTTTCGCACATTGCGGGTGTCACGGTATCGGTGAATGTGTGGGCACAAGATTGAACAATTTCAGATTTCAGATGAATGGTTAAAGCCGGGCGAACACCATAACCGGTACCGTAGATGTGGTCGCTGTAGCGGTAGACAAACCCGTCACTGCCTACACTGCACGCATTGTCTTCACTTTCATCTGCCGAGCGAAGATGCCAGCTGGTCGATTTGTTCGCATTCTTCACATTTATACCCTGTGATTTTGCATAGTCTGTGGTCTGTACGGTTCTGTTGCCGATATTGTCAACATTATTCGCCGCGAAACCGTATTCAGCTTTCATCGCTTCGGCGTAGCTTAAAAGCCATACGTTATCGGTTGTTGAATTGCTGTCATACATAGAATATTCTGTACTGTATGCGGAGTTGTCAAGTACGGTTGCGACTATTGCGGATTTTTCGCTGCTCGTAAATGCGGTGTTATAGAATGATTTATTAAGCCATGCACGGATATTTGAATACTCATAGTTGTTTGCATAGACTGTTTTGCCGTTTATTGTGCGACTATCTTTATTGTCATAATACTCCTGAGAGTCTATTGAGAATTTGCTTAATACAACGGCCGTATCTGTCGTTTCGTCATATGAGAGTATCTGCCATAAAATAGGCTCATATCTGAACCAATATATCGTTGATGTATTGTAACCGTTATCTTTCTGATGATTGTGTTTACCGTCATCGGATGTGTAATGAGGGCGGTATGATGTAAAATATACACCTCGGTATTTTTCGCCGTCAAGCTCTATGTCTTTGTACTTCATAAAGTCGCTTTGTTTGCCGTTTATGTAGTAGTTATAGCTTGTCCATGTGTCGGTTGAACCGGCTTTTTTGGTGAGATTTGATTTTAATGTCGTGTCGGTTACTTCAGTCTGAGGGTATGTGCCGAACGCCTTATAATTGTCACCTGTTTTCGGAGTCAGATATTTGTCACAAACAGTGCAATAAAGAGAATATTTGCCGTTTGAATCGACATGGGTATCCCCCGTGAAATAATGCCCCACTGCTAAAGTATATTCATCTTTTGCCGTCTCTTTGCATTTGGTGCATGTGTAAAGAATATATCCGGGCTCTTCACATGTAGGCGAGACTGTCTTACAGGTAAATGCATGGACGCAGGATGGAGCGTTTTCAGATTTCAGATGGACAGTTAAAGCAGGGCGAACACCATAGTCGGTGTAATAGATGTCAACGAAGTTGTAGACATATCCGCTGCTGCCGACATAGCAATCACGACAATAGGAGTAACCCGCCGAGCGAAGACGCCAGGAAATACATCTGTTAGAATCGTCCATGTATATACCCTGTGATTTCGCATAGTCTGTAGCCTGTGAGATTCTGTTGCCGATGTAGTCATTATTATCCGCTGTGAAGCCGTATTCAGCCTTCATCGCTTCGTCATAGCTTAACAGCCATACTTTGTCGGTTGTTGAATTGCTGTCGAATGCCGAACAATTTATGCTGTACGCAGAATTGTCAAGCGTTGTTGCGACAATTGCCTTCTTCTCCATGCTCGTGAATGCGGTGTTATAAAATGAGTTATTAAGCCATGTACGGATATTTGAATGTTCATAGTTGTTGGCATAGACTGTTTTGCCGTTTATTGTGCGACTATCTTTATTGTCATAATACTCCTGCGAGTCTATTGTAGATTTGCTCAACACAACTGCCGTGTCGGTTGCGGCATCATATGAGAGTATCTGCCAGAGAATAGGCTCGTATTTGAACCAATAAATTGTTGAGATGTTGTAGCCGTTATCTTTCTGATAATTGTCTTCACCGTTACCGAATGTGTAACACGGACGGTATGATGTGAAGTATACACCGCGGTATTTTTCGCCGTCAAGCTCTATGTCTTTATATTTCATAAAGTCGCTTTTTGTGCTGTTTATATAATAGTTATAGCTTGTCCATGTATCGGTTGAGCCGGCTTTTTTTGTGAGGCTTGATTTTAATGTCTTGTCGGTTACTTCCGTCTGAGGATATGAGCCGAGACCGATGATATCACCTTGGCTGTAATTAAATGTCGTGCCTTTACCTGCGGCAAGAGCAATGATGGGAAGGCTTGTAAGCAGCATGGCAAGAGCCAACAGCAAGACAAGCGTGCGTCTGAATACATTTTTCATTGTGTAAAACCTTCTTTGTGAAAATACAAAAAAACTGCTAAAGGCCCGATAAAATAAGCCGATAATGGTTAACTTACGATATTAAAATAAGTCTATTGAAAATGGTAAAATTATTCTGTCTGCCTGTCGGAGACTTTCGCAGAGAACATTTTGTTTGTCAACCCTTTTTTATAAACTATCCGAAAAAAATCGTAGCAGATAATGAAAACTTTGTCAATGTTTTTCAAGAACTATTTTTATTATTTTGGCATTTGAGCTCAGACAAAATATTTTCAAAAACAGTTTTTTAGCAATATCAATTAAAGAAATTATTTTGTTTAATGTTCATATTCAGTCTTTAAGCCGACAGGTATTTTGTATTATTTCATCAACCTACCAATCAGGTTTATTGACAAAAAGGACTTATGATTGT
>CAVFPQ010000039.1:0-17427 GCA_963624415.1 Acutalibacteraceae bacterium
GATTTCCTACATCAATTGGTGTAAAATTGGTGTATTGGTGTAGGTTTTTCTGTTGTTTCATGCCCCAAAAACCGCTAAAACACTGGGTTTCTGAGTGTTTTATTTCTCTAATGTCTTCATCGTCGGGAACAGCAGAACATCTCTTATTGCCTGTGAATCGGTGAGGAGCATTACCATACGGTCAATGCCGAAGCCGATGCCGCCTGTGGGTGCCATGCCGTACTCGAGAGCGGTAAGGAAGTCTTCGTCGGTGTGGTTCGCTTCTTCGTCACCTGCCGCGGAAAGTGCGTCCTGCGCTTTGAAACGTTCACGCTGATCGATGGGATCGTTAAGCTCGGAGTAAGCATTCGCAAGCTCCCAGCCGTTCATGAAGAACTCGAAACGCTCAACATAATCGGGATTTTCGGGCTTTCTCTTTGTAAGGGGAGAAATCTCAACCGGGTGATCCATAAGGAATGTCGGCTGAATAAGATGCTCCTCGACATATTCTTCAAAGAACAGATTGAGAATATCGCCCTTTTTGTGGCGTTCTTCGTATTCGATGCCCTTTTCTTTTGCAAGAGCCTTTGCTTCTTCGTCTGTCTTTATCTCGTTAAAGTCAACACCGGCATATTTTTTGACGGCGTCAAGCATTGTAATTCTTTCAAACGGCTTGCCCAAATCCATTTCGATGCCGTTAAATACGATTTTTGTTGTGCCGAGAACTTCCTGCGCGACATAGCGATAGAGGTTTTCGGTAAGGTCCATCATGCCGTGATAGTCGGTGTAAGCCTGATACAGCTCCATAAGAGTAAATTCGGGGTTGTGGCGAGTGTCGACACCCTCGTTTCTGAAAACTCTGCCTATTTCAAAAACTCTCTCCATGCCGCCGACTATAAGACGCTTAAGATAGAGTTCAAGCGAAATTCTCAGACGCAGATCCTCGTTGAGGGCGTTGAAATGTGTTTCAAAGGGACGAGCCGAAGCACCGCCGGCGTTTGAAACAAGCATGGGTGTTTCAACCTCGATGAAGTCCTGTGTTGCGAGATATTTTCTTATTGCGCTGATTATTTTGGAACGCTTTATAAATGTGTCCTTGACATCGGGATTCATTATAAGGTCAACATATCTCTGACGGTAACGCATATCAACGTTCGTAAGACCGTGATATTTTTCGGGGAGGGGGAGAAGTGACTTTGTAAGAAGACGAACAGACTTTGCGTGAACGGAAATTTCACCTGTCTGTGTCTTGAATACAAATCCCTTTACTTCTACTATGTCGCCGATGTCGTACTTTTTGAAATACGCATACTCCTCGTCACCTATGTCGTCACGGCGAACGTAAACCTGCATTCTGCCGTCACGATCGGCAATGTTCATAAATGATGCCTTGCCCATGGGACGCTTTGACATAATACGACCGCACAGGCTTACATCCTTGCCTTCGTATTCGTCAAAATTATTTGAAATGTCAGCCGTGTGAAGCTCCTGTTCGGCAGTTGTCACCTGAAACGGATCTCTGCCTGCGGCCTTGAATGCGTCAAGCTTGTCAAGACGAACCTTGCGAAGCTCGTTTTCGGACTGACGGGGTGCGTTGTTTTCTTCTGCCATTTTTATCTACCGTTCGCCAAAAAAGCGAAATCCTTTCGTTATTCGATGCTTTCCTTTGAAATTTCAAGAATTTTAAGGTCAAGGTTGCCCGTGGGGGCTTCAACGATAACATCCTCGCCGACCTTGTGACCCAAAAGCGCTCTGCCGATGGGGGATTCGTCGGAAATCTTGTTTTCGATGGGATTAGCCTGAGGTGAGCCGACTATCTGATAAATATCAACCTCATTATATGTCTTGTCCTCGACCTTTACGAAAAGTCCGGTTTCAACCTTGTCGGTTGTAAGGGAGCTTTCATCAAGAACGGTTGCGTGCGCGAGCATATACTCAAGCTCGGCAATGCGTGCTTCAAGCTTTGCCTGATCGGATTTTGCTTCGTCATACTCGGCGTTTTCGGACAGGTCGCCGAAGGACTTTGCTTCCTTGATTTTTTCGGCAATGTCGTTTCTGCCGTTCGAACGCAGATCCTTAAGCTCTGCTTTGTACTTTTCTATAACTTTTAAAGGTAATACGTATTCGTCTGCCATGTTTGTCAGATCCTTTCAAATTTCATTACAAAACTGTATTTTATTTTTTTTCTCGCTTTTTGTCAAGACTGCTTTTTTGCGGCATCGACAATTTGCTTTATACATGACACGAAACTGTCAGTATCTCCGCCGACCAGCTCAATTATATCGAATATTGCCGAGGCAACATCCGCAGGGAGCTTTTCGAGGTCTGTCGGGGTGTCGTCAGTGTCACTCTTGTCCTCGGTGTCCTCGGTGTCGGGCTCGGTGTCATCGGGGGGAGTTTCAACCACGATTTTGATTTCTTCACCTTCGGGAATTTCGGTGAACGGCTCATCAAGATGCACAGCCATACGAAGAATGAGGCGGGCATCCTTGACGTCTATTTTGCCGTTGAAATCGACATCGGTATAGATGAGATCGTTTGAGTTCTTTATTGTCTCAAGTCCGATTGCGTGGCGAAGAGCAGAACGTGCGTCGGCAACGGTAACCTTAAGGTTATTGTCAACATCGCCGAACGGACGGGCGGTGTAATCTATGTTTTCAATGTGTATTTCTATTCTGTATTTTACGTTGAGCTTGAACTGTTTAAGAACATCCTCGGCGGACGTGTCTTTGTCAAGTCCCGACAGAATGGCATTCGCAAGGGCTATGCCGGTTTTAAGAAAACTGAATGTAAAGCCCTGTCCTTTGTAAATCGCATCGATAACGGCGAGCAGGTCATACATTGACGCACTGAACTGATACTGAGTTGCAGACTCGTATTTTGACAGTGTTCCGTCGTCGTTGAAATACAGGTTTACAAGGCTCTTGCCGTATTTGAAATCGTCGAATTTGACATTTTCGAGTACGCTGTCACCTGATACGTCGCCGCTTATAAGAACGGGATCGATTTTGCCGTCGGAGAGTGAGAACACCTTTGAACGGGATGTTGTCGCATCCGAAGTGTCGGGTGTTACGGGCTGGTTATAAAGCACCGTAAGGCGATAGGGTTCACTCGAACCGCTCTTTGTGTAGGCGTGAAGCGTAAAATCGGTGTCTTCGGGGGTTAATTCCGAAACGGTGTTTTTGCCGTAGAGCGGAATATAATATTTTCTGCTCTCGCCGTTTTTGAGTGTCACGGTGTCGAAGTTTACGGTATCCTCACCTAAAAGTGTCTGAAGCAGAACCTTTGAAATTGAGGATTTGTTCTTGAAAATGGAGTTAAACAGAGGAATAAGATATTTTTCCGCTTCCTCGCTTACGGTGCTGTCAACGCCGTTTTTGGTAACCGTAAGACCGTCTTCCTCAAGTCCCGACGCATCTGTAATGGTCAGTGCCGGTCTTTTTGTTTTGAGTGTGTTTGCGGAGTCCGTAAATCTGTTGACAAGACGGACATACTCCTCGGGGTCCGTCTGCGGGTCTACAATTTTCACACTGTCGGTGTCAAGTGTAGACATTGCGGCAAGGGCAGGGCAGGCAAGGCCTATTGTAAGCACTGCCGCCAGAAGCAGGGATATAAAGCGTTTGACTGTTTTTGTTGACATATACGTTCACTTCCCGAATTACTTAACGAGGTTAAGCTTTATCATAACGAGAGCACCGACAATTGCGGCGACAATCGTAACGAACATAAGTGTGCCGACACCGAGGGTCGGTGCAAAAAGAAGAACAACAACACCCACAACAATGGGGAATATCGAAATCTTCCAGTGCTTTCTGAAATAACTGGCACCCAAAGCTCCGAACAGTGCGCTTGTGACATATGAGAATGCCGGACGCAGTGTATCACTCTCTTTGAGAACCGGCAGAACGGGGCTGAAAACAAGAACTCCGACTGCGATTATGATTGTTGTCGTTATTGCCGATGCGCCTATTGCGATGGTTGAAATTACTTCGCCCTCTTCGCTGTTTGCCTTTACACCGGCTTTTTCCATGGCGTTGAGTCCGCAGGGGAGCTTGAGGTTTGTAATGTTGCCTGTTACAAAGCTTAAGTATGTTCCGCCCGCACCGAGCATGGGGGTGTAGGTGATAACTTCTATGATTGCCGTTGTCCAGTAAATCAGTATAACCTTTGTAAGTGCGCTGAAAACAACCTTTGCTTCGGGCCATACGTCATAAAAAACGCAGAAGCCGAAGGGCAGTGACAGCAGCACAAGCAGTGCGCCGATGCTCCAGATGCGTCCCCATGTATGGACTTTGTCAAGATACGGTCTTTCTTTTTTGCTCATGCGGATACACCTCCCCACCATGTAAAGGATGTTACGCTTTCGGGCAGTGCCACAGTCAGCAGAATGCATACGCCCATTGCCGCAAAAATGCTTATGGGCAGAGCGAACATCTCAAGCTTTTTGAGATTGAATTTGTGACATACGGCTTCAAGTGCAATCATTATCACCATTGCCGACACAAGAGTGGCTATTGACATAAAGCCCGCATCGGAATTGCCGTCGGAGGATTTGCCGTTGATTGACACCGCTATAAAAGCCGCGATAATTCCGATAAACGCGGCGGCGGAAACATTGTCGGCAAGCTTTGAGTTTTTCTCGCTTTTTGCTACAAGTCCGCCGATTTTTTTCTGAATAAGCTTGCAGAAAATGGGGACAAGAACAAGAGCGAAGCTTGTGCCGACGGTCATAACCCACATTACAGCCGCAAACTGTGTGGGGTCGGTAACCTCAATATTGATATTTGAGCCGAACTGCTCGAGCATTGTGCTTGCCGCAACGGTTTCATATGCCAGGTTTCCTATGACGCTAAGTCTTATCCACGGCAGAACTATGCCGAGAGCGGATGCAAGCACCAAAACGGTCGCCAGAATCGAAATGGCGGGTGCTATCGTAAAAAGAGCCGCGCTGATAATTGTGTCCTTAATTGTCTCTTTTGATATGCCGAGCTCTTTTGCACGCTTTGAGGCTTTTATCATGAAAAAGACAGATTCAACGACAACGAACAGAATTATGAACGCCGCCATTGCATACATGAACGGACTTTCTTTAAAATCCATACATGCACCTCCTGTACCTAAAATATAAACAATAATACCATATATTGATTTTTTAGTCAACCGCTTATACTTTACAAACTGAAAAAATTGTGCTAAAATCAGCACAGACAGTGACAAGGTGCCGTGGACGGTATCCGGCGGTCGATGAAGATACTACGGGGCTTTATTCAATGCAGAATGCATAATGCATAATGCATAATGTCGGAAGGCACTGTGTGCCTTGGATTTTTAAGCTTTGCAAACTTTCGAAAATATTTTTGCTGTAAAATCGTTTTGCAGCTGTATTTAAACTGAGATAGAGGTAGTCAGTATGATTTTTGTTTCTCCTTCTTTGCTTTCAAGTGATTTTTCCCGTCTGGGAGAAGAAGCCGCAGTGTGCAAAAACGCCGGTGCGGATATGATACATATAGATGTTATGGACGGTCATTTTGTCCCGAATATCACACTCGGCGCACCGATTGTAAAATCGCTTCGCAAATGCTCCGATCTGATTTTTGATGTGCATCTTATGATAAGCGACCCTATAAAATATATCCCCGATTTTATAAAAGCGGGTTCGGATATAATCACCGTTCACGCGGAGTCCGACGGCAGCACCGAAGAAGCGGTTGATATGATAAATGCCGCCGGAATAAAAGCCGGTGTATCGATAAAGCCGAAAACACCGGCAAGCGAGGTTTTTCCGTATCTTGATAAGCTGTCAATGGTGCTTGTCATGACGGTTGAACCCGGTTTCGGAGGGCAGAGCTTTATGACTGATATGATGCCCAAAATCCGTGAAATAAGAGCCGAAGCCGAAAAAAGAGGGCTTAATCTCGATATAGAGGTTGACGGCGGAATTACCGACAAGACATTGCCCGTGGCGTTTGAAGCCGGTGCTAATGTATTTGTTGCGGGAAGCTATTTCTTCGGTGCATCCGACAAAAAAGCTGCTGTTGACGCAATGAGACGATCAGTCGAATAAAGCCCTGATAATTTTACAAAAAAACTAAGGACACATTATGAAGTCTGTAAAACCCGAAAAGAAAAAAGACGAAAAGAAAAAGCGGAAACGCCAAAAAAAGAGTCTGTTAATACAGGCAAAAAAACGCCGTCAAAAGCGAAAATCCGAAAAAAAACAGACGGAGAATACAAATTCCGCACAGGTGTCGGATGACAGCCGCCGTTCGCTTGTCTTAACTAAACGCAAGGAAGCGATAAAAAAAGCCGAGAACGCAAAAGAAAAAGAGTCTCGTGAAGTTTTTGAAAAAAAGCTCGAAAAAGCTTCCTCAAAAAAAGCTCCTGTTACATCACGAACAAGGGGCTATTACCGCTTTTCGCGTGATTTTCCGTCAAACACAGACGAAAACGGCTTCAGAGAAAATGTTCCGTACAGCAGAAAAAGACGGAAAAGAACGATTATATTTACCGTGCTCGGATGTGTTTTAGCTTTCTTAATAGGTTTTATTCCCACAAAAACCGCAATGTATATTTCGGATATTCCGCTTGATACGTCCGCTCCCGCAAATGCAGAGGATGAAGAAGAAGCGGCTGTCAGAGGTATGTTTGTCACGTATGAAGAACTGAAATCGAACGACAGTGCGGCAATTATCGAAAAGCTTAAAAATAACAATCTGAACTGTGCCGTTTTTGAGTTCAAGACGGATGACGGCTATTGTATTTTTAATACCGGCTCGTTTGTCGGCGCGTCTGCGGACAGGCGTATCGCGACAGCATTTGATACTGCTCTTGCCGTAAAAGAAGCGGGCTATGATATTTACGCCTATATCAGCTGTTTTAAGGACAGCTGTGCGCCGTCATCGGATTATACATACGCCGTAAGAAGCGGCTCTGCGGACGGCGGTGCGTGGCTTGACAATTCCGGCAACAGCTGGCTTAATCCGTATTCGTCGACTGCCTGTGACTATATAAACGAAATTATAAAAGCGGCATCGGATGGCGGATTTACGGATATAATTCTCGTCAATGTCTGCTTTCCGACCGACTCGGGTGAAACGGAAGCATATTTTGAAGGTGAAAATTCATCCGACAAAAGCAGAAATGATATTCTCCGCTCGTTTATTGACTCCGCTGTTGAGACGGCAGGGGAGGCGAATGTCATCGTTATGTGCGACCTTAACGCCGTAAATTCATCGGGTGACAGCACTTCGGGCGGCACGGACGGGTGTCTGTTCGGTACTGCCGCAGACGGTGTATGTATTGCGGCACGCTCGTCGGAAGCATCTTCGGTTGAAGCTGTCGGCACAAAGGAGATAACGGGTGCCGATAAAATGCCGTATGTGTATGTTTCGGAAATCACAAAATATGCTGTCAATAATCGTGACGCATATACCGACTCGAATGATAAAATTTATCTTATAATCGACGGCGGAGTATCTGCATCGGACGGTATAGATGCCGTGACTGTCTGCGGTGCGGACGGATACTTTATAAAAGAAGATTAACTGATTTTCGAAAACCGGCCTTTTTCAACGGCGGAAATATCGGCCGCTCGGAATCGACATTCCTTTTAGGTAAATATAAAATTTTTCTGATTTGAAAACTCCGGAAGTCGCATTCCGACCGGCCGGGCTACGCCTTCACAGCCGTCGGTGCATACGCCTGCCGTCATACCGCTTACGCTTCTGACGGCCGGGGCACCGCCTTCGCTATCCTCGGCGGTGTGCCGCTCCTCGTCGGCTTCGCCGCCTCGTCGCGGCTTCGCCTCCTCGGGACTTCGTCCCTCGTCGGCTTCGGCGCTCGCTTCGCTCGCGCCTCATTTTTTCTCAACTCAACACTTTTTGATTTTGTGTAGTTCGGTTTTTCTTTTTTCTGTTGTATAATCAAGACAACAACTAAACGGAGGTTGTCATGATGAACACAGATAAAATCTATGCCGAACATATCGCAAATGAATATTCGGTCAAACGCACATCAAAAGTTGTCGCACTGCGTAAGCTTGACGCAAAAGCCAAAAGACCCGCAAATATTTTTGCTTTTACTTTCGGTATTTTCGGCGCTCTTGTTTTCGGTACGGGGTTGTGTCTTGTAATGGGAAAGATCGGTTCCGGCACAACACCCGAGTTTGTATCGGGAATTCTGTTCGGACTTCTCGGACTTCTTTTTATGGGAGTAAATTATACGATTTATCAGCGTATTTTTCTGTTCGGAAAAAGAAAATATGCTTCTGATATCATAAAACTCGCAAAACAGATTACGGATGAATAAAACGCCGATTATCTGTATTGAAAAAAATATGACAAAGGGATGAAAAGCGAATGAGCGCAGGCGACAGCAAATATTTTTCAACGGCTAAAAAAATAGACAGAGCGTTGTTGGAACTTCTTGAAAAGAAGGAATTTGAGTATATTTCCGTTACCGAAATATGCAGGAAAGCCGGCGTTCACCGTTCAACTTTTTATTTGCATTATTCTACTGTTGCCGATCTTGTTAATGAGTGTACAAGGTATATTATGGATGATTTTTTTGAGAGTATGCCCGACTACATGAATAATTTCCCGGATAAAATCAAAAATTGTACGCTTAAAGAGCTGTTCTTAGTAACGCCCGAATATCTGACACCGTATCTTACGTACATAAAAGAACATAAAAAGCTTTTTCGTCTTTCCATGGAGCAGGCGTCAACATTGCAAATGGAAAATGTATTTCATTATTTCTGCGACAGAATATTGGTCCCTGTTCTTGAACGTTTTAAGGTTCCGCGTGAAAATATGAATTACATGATAGCATATTATGTAAACGGTCTTACCGCGATTATTATGACATGGATAAAAAATGACTGCAAAGATTCTTATGAACATATAATCAAGATTATCTGCGCCTGTGTCGGAAATCACGAAGACAAATTTTCAAGAAATTGATTTCTCATTCCTTCAGATAAAAAATTAAACCGACATCCATGTTGATTTCAGGCATGGGTGTCGGTTTATTTTTACCGTTTTGAATAATCGAATTTTTACTTTTTGCCGAAGTGCAGTTCCCTCAGTCCGTCAACCTCGTCGCAGACAGGCTTTAACGCGCACGCGGAGCAGTCGAGAGATACATCCTTCATAATGTGATTTAACGCATCGAGAATGCTTTTTGACTTTTTTGCGAGGCGTTCGGCGGCACTGCCGTCAAAATTCGGAGCCGTAATATAGTATACGCATACATTTTTAACGGCGGGGTTCTCTTTGTATTTCTTTATGAGAAGTGCGCCGGTGTTTTCAAAACGCATTCCGTTTTTTATACTCTTTTTTGACACTCGCACACGCTCCCGGAATGTGTCCGCTTCAAAGCGTGTCATAAAGCCTGCGGGGAAGAAGTGATATTTCGCGAACTCAATCTTTTTGACTGTGTCGTATGCTTTCTGCTCGTCGATTATGTCTTCAATTCCGATGACGGAAACTCTTATAAACGGGGTGTTGACATGAAGCTTATCGAGATTTTCACCTATGACGCAAATTCTGTCTTGCCCTATGTCTTTTGAGGTGACTATGTTAAAGCCCGTGCCGAAAAGCTCAAACGCGCAGTCTCTCTGCATGATAAATTCGTTTCTGCCGGCATCCGTCCAAGGTTTGTCGGGCAAAAATTCGGTTGTCGCAAAGCCGTGTGTCAGTTCCGTAAATTCATCGAGAACGGAATCAAAAAAGTTCATTAAAGCCTTCTGTCCTTTTCTTGCTTGTCGTAGTGAACACCGAGGGCGTTGTAAACTTTATAGACAAGCTTCATGTCAAGATTGAGAAAATATACCGTAAATGTTACAGCGAAAAGAAGAATTGAAATTACGGCTGTTAAAATACAAGCTTTTTTCATCGTGCCAGCCCCTTCTGTCTTGCGTATTCGGCTGCACCCAAAGCACCCATAAGCTGCGGGTCAATGTCAAGATCGACAACCTTGATTTTGAGAACCTTTTCTATTGCCTGCTTAAGACCGTCATTCTTTGCGCATCCGCCCGTAAGTGTAATGCTTGTTGTCGCACCGGCTTTTTTTGCCATAACAAAGCATCTTTTTGCGACCGCAAGCTCAATGCCCGCCGCAATTTCATCCATGGGCTTGCCTTCACCGACAAGAGATATAACCTCACTCTCGGCAAAAACCGTGCACTGTGCCGTGATGGGTATTGTATTTTTTGCCGTAAGGCTGAGCTTTGAAAATTCGGGAAGGCTCATCTCGAAAGCGTTTGCCATAGCCTCGAAAAATCTGCCCGTACCTGCGGCGCACTTGTCGTTCATGGCGAAGTTCTTAACTGTGCCGTCGGTGTCTATCGCTATACCCTTAACGTCCTGTCCGCCTATATCTATAATAGCTTTAACAGAGGGATTGGTTACATGAACACCCATTGCGTGACAGCTTATCTCGCTTATGTTTTCATCTGCCTGAGGCACCTTGTTTCTGCCGTAGCCCGTACCGATAAGATAAGACAGATCGGCAGGGGAGTTTAAGTCCTTAACCTGACTTACGGCATCATTAAGAGCAATCTCCGCCGACTGAACGGGGTTTATTTTGCTGCGGTTTGTTACATCGGCAACCATTTTGCCGTTTTCATCGAGAATTACGCATTTTGTGTAGGTGGAGCCTACATCGCATCCGCCGAAATATTTCATTTTATATTACTCCTTTTACCAAGATAATGAATCGTCAAAGTCAACAAGCGTGGGGTCAACAGGCTCTTCCTGAAGAACCGTCTGCATATACTTGTTTACGTGGTCACGCATATCGCGTCTTGAAATCGTTCTGGGGTCCATAAGATCCTGCGGAACCCATATGAAATTTATATTTCTCTCTCTTGCCTGGTCATCGAAAATACCCACAAGACCGTCCATACCCTTGCACGAAATCTGATCATACATTATAACCGTGTCGGCATTGTATTCTTCAACTATTCTCCAGAGCTCATCGACAACATTGGCATAGCCGCCCTTGGTGTGCTTTCTCATCGTTGTACGCTGAAGAGTTTTTGCGAAGGTTGCAAGAGCATCTTCCTTGTCGGTTGTGCTGTATCTGATATAGGAAATCATGGTTTCCATATCCATTATGACATTGATGCCCCAGCAGTTTTCAAGCCAGTTGGCGAAGTTTGTGTAGTAGTTTGCGGGGCAGGACCACACAATAGCTCTGTGACGCATTTCTTTTGATACCTTCGTCTTTTTCTCGTAGGCGTTCAGCATCAGACGGTTGACCTTTTTGTCAATCTTGAGGAATCTCGGATCCATGCCGCCCGAAATGTGGAAATAGAACAGTCTGTAAAGCCAGAATGTTGCGCCTGTCATCTGCGGATAATCCGTCTTGTTTATCTCCCATTTCTGCACTTCGTAATCAAGCTGTTTGTTATATTCTTTCATTGCGGAGAAGAACGCATCCCAGTTAAACTTGGTGTGCATCTCTTTCTCGATGAACTTAATGCACTCTTTTACTTCCTGAACGGCATATTCCTGTGAAAGCTCTTCGTTGTAGCGAAGGGGAACGTTTATAACATATGTCGGCAGATTAAATCGTCTGTCGATATACGCGGAGTTCATAATAGAGCCGTCGCAGGGCATGTTGCAAGTTACGGAGCATTTGCCGACAAGAGGGTAGTCGTCGTTAATTGCGACACCGGCTTCGGCACTCGGCAGCGGGCAGACGTCCGCCGGAACACCGTAGCTCTCTGTTATGTCAAGATAGGGCGGTGTTATGTTCTGGTCAACCATGCTTGTTAAGAAAATCGGAATTGTTGTAACATGATTGTCTTTAAGATCGGGGAAGCCCGCCATGATTTCTGATGAAAAAATTTCATCAACGTTTACGGTTTTGTCTGCCTGTTTTGAATTGGGATGATAGTGTCTGTCGTTTGCGAGCAGATAGTGAATCATGTCCGTTGTGGGTTTTACAAGTCCGTTCATGTGCAGATGAGTAATTCTGAGCTGCGGTCCTCTCATGCCCTCTGTCAGACGGTCAACCCATGCGGGTGCTGAAAGATAGCTTGCCATCCAGCGGTAGTCCCAGATGCCTCTTACGGTTGAAACGGGGGCTTTTGCCGTCATTTTTATTATATCTTTCCATGTGATAAGCCAGCGATAATAGTCATATGCCGTGTCGGCAACACCACGCCATTCTCTGTGTTTTAACAGACCGGTTTTGTCCTGATGAAGCTTGCCTAAATCATGCGGCTCGTTTCTCCAAAGATTTTTAAGCTTTGACATTATTTTGCCTCCCCTTTGGCCTTTTGTATTTTTTTAATTTCGAGGCTTTCGACAAATGCCTGAATACGGGTTCTCAGCTGTCCCGAGGCGTTTGCCGTGTACTGTCTGTCAACGGAGACGGACGGAATGCCGAAATCGTTTGTTATAATGTGAGAAGCCAAAGCTCTCTCATAGCCCCAGTATTCGCAGAACTTGAGCTGCTCATAAACAACGCCGTCGGCATGGTATTCCTCGACTAACTGTCTGACATACTCTTTTCTGCCGTTGACCTTGTCTTGGCTCATATATCTCGGACATTGGCTTGTATGCATGTAATGAAGCAGAATCTGCTCCAATACATCGCCGTCATCGGTAAGTCTGATTTCTTCTCTGCCCGGAAGAGAACCGAAGCAGAAACGGTCGGCAACAACAAGAGCGCCCGCTTCCTCAAACAGTTTTGTAAAGTCGGGATCGTCAAGCTCCGAGCCGACAACAACGATTTTCGCTCTGAAATTTTTCTTGGCATCGGGCTGTCTTGTTTTAAGCTCCTCGGCGGTTTCTCTTAATTTGTCAACTATAAGATATTTGGGGCAGACATACGACACAAGGCACAGAACATGATATTCATATCCCGTTATACGCGGATTTTCCTCTTTGCGGTATTCGCCGATTTCGGTGAGAATGCGGCAGACCTCGTTGTGTTCTTTGACTGCCTGTCTCATGGCGTCTTCGCTTATATCAACGCCGTAAACATCGTGCAGTTTGTCAAGCACTTTGACCTGAAGCTGCGTTTTATAGTGCTTTACGGTGTGCGGAGCTATTTTAAGCGGAACATCGGGAATCGCAACAAAGAATTTGTCATTCGGAACAAGCTTGAGAAGCTCAAAATGCTCATACGCTCTGTTCATCTCGGAGCAGGTCTCGGAGCCTATGAGTGCGTCAAGGTGATTGTAGCCGCCCTCAATTCCTCTTTCGACAAGCGCCTTGCTGAATCCGCACAGATATGAGCTCATATAGTAGGTCGCAATGTCAAGTGAACCTGTTCTGGGGGCTCTGAGTCTTGTGCTGAAGCATCCCGGAAGGTTAAGAAGCACTTCGGGAATGTGATAGCAGGTGTAGCCGAGACACAGCTTGCCGTCCTGCTTTGCCTGCTGAACAAGCTCGTTATTTGCTTCCTGCAGCAGGTTTTCGAAATAGATTAGATGCTTTAAGTCTTTCATACATTTTCCTCACTGTATATGCCGATTTTCTCAAGTGCTTCATCTGTGCCTCTGACTATGTTGCAGTCGTTTGGCAGGTTGAATATGTTTTTGCCCTCAATGTCAAAAATCGCGAGAGACGAATCGGACATTATATACGATAAAACGGGAATGCCGTTTGTATCTATTTTTGATATGACGCTTTCATCGGGTATTCTGTTTATTATCGCTCCGAGCTTTTCGTACATTACAAGCTCATCGGCGACACCTTTTATGGTGTTTATAACCTGAATGCCCTTTTTGCTTGAATCGCTGATTAAAAGAAGGTGTGTCACCTTCTCCATTACACGGCGGTTTATCTGTTCGATACCCGCTTCACCGTCAATTACGACAAAGTCAAAATCCTGCGAGATAAGACTGATTACCGCTTTAAGATAAGAATTTATCTTGCAATAACACCCGGCGCTCTCGGGTCTGCCGATTGCGATAAAAGCGAAACCGTCTGTTTCTGTTACGGCGTCATAGATTTTGTATCTTGCGTCACCCAGAAGCTCCACTGCGGTTTTTGTCTCGCCGTCATCAAGTGCTTTGGTGACTTCTTTTCTTATGTCGTCGATTGTGTATTTTACGTCAATGTTAAGTGCGGTTGACAGCCCGACTGCGGGGTCTGCGTCAATAGCAAGTATTTTTTTGTCCGGGAATTTCTGTGTCAGCAGTTTTACGATTACTGCCGATATTGACGTTTTTCCGACGCCGCCTTTGCCGGACACTGCTATTATTTTAGGCTTATGCTCCATTTCGGTCCTTCTTTTAATAGTTAATTTTTTCACAAGTGATTATATCAAACAAAAACGGTTTTTTCAATCGATTTTTGTGAATAATATGTAATAGTTCTTTCACAGGGCAATTTGTTCAAAATTATGTAAGTTTTAAGCGGCTTTTAAGTTGAATAAATAAAATTAAAGGCGAGGGTTAAGTCCGAAAAGAAATTTTCTATTGATTTACCCGCTAAAATATTGTATGATATTTTTTACTTTTTAAGAGAAGAAGGAGTTCGAAATGAAGAAAATGTCCCACCCCATCATAATCACACTTTTGTTTATCGTTGTTCTTTCACTGCTCGTATTTGCGGGATGCAAGGCATTCAGCGGCGACAAGGATGACACAACCCTCGAAGAAATAGAGAGCACAATCGAGGCAGCGGAAAGTTCGTCATCCGAATACGAAACCGTCATCGAAACCGAAACCGACGCAAACGGCGAAGCGGTAACAAACGAAAGCGGCGAGGCAGTCACAGTGGTAAAAGAAGTTACAACGGCACAGAATACAGACACCGAAAACGCCACTTCGGCACCCGAAAACGCCTCTTCGGCTTCAGACAATACAAACAATAATCCGAACACAAACACCGCCACAAAGGCAAACACCGATAATTCGGGCAAGACAAATACAAATACAAATACAAATACCAACACCAACACCAATACGAATACGAACAAAAACACAAACACGGGCAAAACCGATTTTGACATTATCACAAGCGGCACATTTGACCTGTCGGGAAGTGTAAAAGACACCGACGGCAGTGTTACTCCGCTTGAAATAGCACGCACACCCTCCTCTGTCTATATGCTTTCAAGTGTTGACGGTGTAAGCATGGGCGCGCTTATAGCGAACGAAAAGACGTATATGATTTGCCCTTCAAAGAAGTGCTATCTTGAAATTACAAGCTCTATGTTAAAGCTTATGGATATGGACATGGATGAGCTTGTTGACGCTTCGCAGTATTCCTTCAGTGACCTCGGCAAGCTTTCGGATGCAGTTTCCACAACAACCGAAAACTTTAACGGCACATCCTGCACGGCGTACAAATTCAATAAGTCCGACACGAGTATAATCACTTTCTATATGAACGGTACAAAGCTTCTGGGCTTTACTTCCGCAAATTCCGACGGCAGTTCTCCGGCTACAGTTACCGTTGCATCAATTTCTTCCACGGTCGCTTCCGAAAAGCAGGCACCGTCATCCGACTATAAGGCATATAAGGGCATTGTCGGTGCGGCGAGATTTGCGGCGGCAGTCGGTATAAGCGAAGAATAATGAAAACGGCTGTTGTTACGGGCGGAGCCGGCGGCATAGGTGCGGCAATATGCGAAGCACTGTGCAGAGAGGGCTATTCCGTCATAATCAACTTTTGTCACTCGAAAGAAAACGCCGAAAAACTTGCGTCACGGCTTTGCGCCGAAGGGTATAACGCCGTTGTGTTCGGTGCGGATGTGTCATGTTCGGATGAAGCGGATGCACTTATAGATTTCGCTTTTTCATACGGCGGTCGGCTCGATTTGCTTGTAAATAATGCGGGTGTATCTCTGCGTACTCTTTTTGATATGACAACGGACGAACAGTGGCGGCGTATCACGGATATAAATCTCACGGGAGTATTTAACTGTTCCCGTGCGGCTGTAAAACATATGCTCTCGGCAAAAAACGGAAGAATAATAAATATTTCTTCAATGTGGGGACAGACGGGCGGTGCGTGCGAGGTTGCGTACTCGGCATCAAAAGCGGGTGTAATAGGGCTTACAAAGGCTCTGGCAAAAGAGCTTGCACCGAGCGGCATAACCGTAAACTGTATATGCCCGGGTGTTATCGATACACCGATGATGTCGGGCTTTTCGGATGAAGACAGAAGCCTTATCGCAGAGGATATTCCGGTCGGCAGATTCGGCACACCGGAGGAAGTCGCCAATGCGGTTGTCTTTCTTTCTTCCGATAACAGCTCATATATAACGGGGCAGATTATCGGCGTAAACGGCGGCTCGGTCATATAAACAGTATAATTTTTCTTGCAACTTGAAAGGGGCAGCTTCTCTATATGAAAATTCGACAGATTGCGGCTGTTATTTCGGCGGCGGCCTTAGTGCTGTCGCTCAGCTCTTGTCTTGACTATAAAAATGAATCGGAAACCACGACCGAAGAAAATTCCGACAACGGCGGCGAATACGGTAATTCTAATGATATTGAAACCGTAACCGATGAAAACGGTTCTGTGTTTGTTCTTATTGAGGAAACCTCGATTGTGTCTGTCGGTCAGACCGAAGCTCAGACGGCGGCACCCGTAATATCGAATGACGCGACCGATTCATCACAGGTATCAAACGATACGGTTACGACACCGCAGTCATCGACAGGCGGAAATACAAACACAAATGCAAATACTAATACGAACACAAACAGCGGCGGCAGTACGACGACCAAAAGTCAGAAAACCGGACTTGATGTATTAAAGAGCGGCACTTTCTATTGGAAGGGTTCAATGGTTGACTCAGACGGCACTTCAACACCCACCGAAATGGCGGCAACAAGCGACTCGCTGTATATTTCCACATCCATGAGCGGTGCGCAGATAGGGCTTCTTATGAAGGGCAGTGATACATATATCATATATCCCAAAATCAAGGGTTATATGAATATGAGCACGCTTTCATCAATCCCCGGACTCGGACTTGACAGCGATGATTTCCTGGATCGCTCGGCGGCAGATTTCAGCGATCTCGGTGATCTGTCGGATGCAGACAGCACAAAGCAGACTACATTCAACGGCAAAAGCTGTACAGCCTATGTTTTCGGCGGCAGCGGTTCAACAACCGAAATTTATATGTCCGGTGCAACACTTCTCGGAATGCAGACGCTGAATTCAGGCACGGGTAAGGTTGAATCGGCAATGATTTTCGATGCGCTTTACGCTACAGTGCCGTCCGATAAAAGCGGTATCCCGTCGGGTTATACGGAATATAAGGGACTTAAGGCTATATCCTTTATGACGCAGCTGGCACAGGATATGGACATTGAAGAATAGTTAAAAAAGAAGTAATGCGGGTTTATGTCGGAGGATGGCGTGGACCTGCTTTTTTAATTAATAAATAACAATTAACAATGTCGGAACACACTTCGTGTCTTGGTTTATATAGCTTCGCAGGAGGCAAAAAAAGTCGGCAAGGGTAGGG
>CAVFPQ010000040.1:0-17377 GCA_963624415.1 Acutalibacteraceae bacterium
GAAAGACTGTTCAGCCATTTTCGTTTAACCTCCTGTAATGAAGCGGCGGATATTCTTTTAATGGTTTGGGGATAATCTCATTTGTTACGGGGTCGGTCATCCAGTTTTCAAAGCCCATTGAATCATTGCCGAACATACTGTATTGGTCGTAGTTGTTTTCGTCGGGGTTTTCTTTAAGCAGAACATCAAGGCGATAATCACGGCGTTTTAGCATATATTGCTTGCCGCAGGTCTTGAACTCCGCAAATGTTATAAACCTGTCTGTGTCCTGTCCGTTTTCGTCAACGCACATCATTGTAAGAGCATTTCCGCAGACAATGTTTTTATCTAAAATGTATTTTATCGACATTCGTGTATCATCATTGCAGTCTTTTGAGCATGCGGATTTGTATGCCCTGTTCCACTGATTAAAAAGACGGTTTCTGCATTCTTCGACGTTGTCAATAAGAATATCAACACCATACAGTGACGCAATGGCACGAACGGAGAGCCACTCCCACATAATATGGTCGCTTTTGGCGTCTTTTTTTACCCTGTTTAATTTTCGTGACAGAATTTCACTCAGGAAATTTCCGTTTCCGCACGCCGGCTCAAGAAAAGTCGCATCAACATTGTCACACTGTGCCGCCACAAGGTCGCACATAGCTTTAACTTCACGCTCGGCGGTAAATACCTCGCCGTGATCCGCCACACGCTGTTTTGATTTAACCTGTTTTTCCATTGCTCCTCCGAAACTAATTAAACTGATATTAATATAACATATCCCCACACTCATTTCAAGCAACATTCCGCCTTAATTCGCAAGTCGGCACACTAAAGTCCATATTAATGTACATTAAACTGACCTTTTATACTCCCATTGCCGATTTGCTGATTTCACATTAAAAAAAGCCTGCCGCCGTTATTATGGCAACAGACCTTTTTTGGCGTCCCCGGGCGGATTCGAACCGCCGGCCTTTCGCTTAGGAGGCGAACGCTCTATCCTGCTGAGCTACGGAGACTTTTTTCAAGCGAAAAAGATTTTACCAAAAAACTCGGCGATTGTCAACGAAAAGTTAAACTCTTTATAAAAACCGCAATGTCGACGTGTGCCGGCACTGCGGTTGCGGTTTTTTAGAGTGAATTTTATTCGAACATAATGACCTGATTTTTCTCGGCGGACTCAAATACGGCTTCCATAAGCTTCATAAGCCTGCGCTGCTGATCGTGAGTGATGAGCGGCTTTGCGCCGTTTCTGATTACATCATAAATGTTCTCGTAATAGTCTGTCCACTTTACGCGGATTTCTTCGAGCGGGAATTCCTTGATTGTCTCATTCGTGCGGGGAGCCATTGTCTTTGTGATGCCGGCACCTGCCTGAATGGGAACTGCGTCAATTTTCTCCCAGTCTTTGATTTTGACCATTTTGCCCTCAAGATCCCAGTTCTTTATAAGAGCTGTGCCGTTTTCGCCGGAGAGATACCAGCGGGGCGGCTCGATGAAGTCGTTTGTGAATACCTCAACAAGGCACTCGGGGCCGTCCTCAAATTTAAGAACAGCTCTGAAGCCGTCGTCAACCTCAACATTTGTAACATGTGTAAGAGTGGCATAAACGGAAACAAGGCGTTTATCGGGGAACATATACAGAATCTGATCGAGAAGATGTACGCCCCAGTCAAGAACCATGCCGCCGCCGTGCTCTTTTGCGCTTCTCCAGTCACCGGGAATGCCTCTTGAACCGTAAACTCTTGAATCTATCTGATGAATTTTGCCGAGCATATTCTTGTCATAGACATTCTTTGCCGTGGCGAAGTCATTATCCCAGCGTCTGTTCTGATGAACGGTAAACAGCTTGCCGGATTTGTTTGCCGCCGCAATCATATCTTCAAGATCCGCAGAGCAGAGTGTGACGGGCTTTTCCGATATAATGTTTTTGCCGGCTTCAAGTGCTTTTATTACAATTTCTTTGTGGCAGTCGTTGTATGCGGCGCAGGTGATAAGCTCAACTCTGTCATCCGCAAGCACGTCCTCAAAAGTGGGATATGCATGAATGCCTTTTTCCTCGGCTCTTGTGCGTCTTGATTCTTTTATGTCATAGATACCGAGAAGTTCAAACTTGTCCATTTCACGCAGTCTGTCGGCGTGATAGCCGCCCATGCCGCCGTAACCGACAACAACTGTTCTTATTTTATCCATAAAATCACCTCTGATTTTTAATTTGCGGTGATATATTACAACAAAAAAAATCTTATTTCAATAGAGATTTTGATAATTTTTCATAAAATTTTGACGACAGTATTCGATTTATTGAAAATATTGTACTTTAAATGTCGCATGGTTTATGTTAAAATGCAATCATAAAAGCAAACGGAGAAAAATTTATGCTTACATTTTTAACGGGAACCGATATTTACAAAAAAAGAGAAGAAATTGAGAAACGCATTTTATCGCTTATCGACAGCGGCAAGCATGCTTTTCTTATTGTCCCCCAGCAATCGGCTTTTGACCGTGACAGGGATTTTCTGCTTAAATACGGCGAGAAAGATTCGGATATTCTGACAATAGAGGGGCTTGAACGCTTTGTGGCGCAGATGCTTGAAGACAACGGACTGTCAACAAAGCCGTATGTTGAAAAGGCGGCACGCAATGTCCTTATGAGCCTTGCGGTTGAAAGTCTGTCGGAGTCTATCGATATCTATAAACGCCATGCATCAAGAAAGAATAATATCGATATTCTGCTGTCTGCGTATGACGAATTAAAACAGGCAGGGGCAACGCCCGAAATGCTCAGAACCACCGGCACGGGAAGCACCGGACGAAAAGCCAAAGAGCTGTCGCTTATTTTTTCGGCATTTGAAGCACTTGTAAACGAACGCTTCAGTGATTCCTCCGACAATATAAAAAAGCTTCTCGATTTTCTTAAAACAAACCGATGCTTTGAAGACTGTGTTTTCTTTTTTGATGATTTCAGAGGCCTTACACACGAGCAGACAAAGCTTGTTTCGGCAATCGCAAAGTACGCTGATGACGTATATTTTTCGGTTTATGCCGGCAGTCTGACCGATGACGGAAATGAAGCTTTTGTTCATTCAAGACGCAATGCCGAGACTGTAAGAAGGTGTGCGGCGGCGGACGGTGTGCGTGTTTTTGAAGAGAGGATTTCTTCGGATAATTCTGACGAAACGGCAATTTCTTTTCTGCGTGATACCATGTTTTCGCAGGAGGATATATCATTTGATGAAGAAAGTGACGATATAACCGTATATAACGCTTCGGATGTCTATGATGAATGCGCATTTGTTGCCGCCAATATAAAAAAGCTTATTGAGAGCGGCAAATATCGTTGTCGTGACATAGGTGTCTATGAAAGAAGCGGAAATTATACAAAAAAGCTTACAGTCGAGCTTAAAAACTGCGGCATACCTGTGTTTGAGGACGAGAGACGGCCGCTGTCGGAATATCCGCTTGTAAGAATGATTCTGTTTGCCTGTGAAATTGCGGCATACGGCTTTAACACACAGAGAGTTCTGTCATACATAAAAACCGGCATTACGGGCATAGATGACGACGAGTGCGATATACTCGAAAATTACGTCACCATGTGGAGCATTGACGGCAAAGCGTGGGAGAGTGATTTTACCGCAAATCCCGACGGCTACGGCGTATCGTTTGACGATGAACAGACAGAAAAGCTGAACACAATAAACGCCATAAGAAAACGTGCTGTTGAACCGCTGTCCGCAATGAGAAATTCTCTTGCCGCCGGAGACGCGAGGAGCTGCTGTACGGCAGTATATTCTCTTATTACTTCCACCGGCGCAAAGGGTGAGTATCTCAAGCTCGCTGTTGCCTTAAACGAAAACGGCGCCGAAAAAGAAGCACTGTGCTGTATAAGAGTGTGGGATGAAGTAATAAACGCACTCGATGTTCTTTATAAGGCAATCGGCGAGAATACTGTTACAAAGACAAGATTTTATGAAATGCTTTCACTTATTTTAAGTGAGGATTCTTTGGGGGATATTCCCTCGGGGCTTGATCGAATTATTATCGGCACAGCGGACAGAACACGTTTTCTGTCACCTAAAGTAATATTTGTAATGGGGCTTACTCAGGGTGATTTTCCGATGAGCACCGACAGACAGTCGCTTTTTACGGCAAAAGAAAAGCGTGAGCTGATAGCCGCCGGAATACCGCTTGAGAGCATTCCCGAAAACATATATTTTGAAGAGAGGCTTATTGCGTATAATGCCGTTGTGTGCGCAAAAGATAAAGTGTATCTTACGGCGCCGCTTGTATCTGCTGCGGGCGAAAAGAAAGAAAAGTCCGAGATAATAAACGAAGTGCTGAGGCGTATTCCCAAAGCAAAACAGATTGAGTTTAGCGAGATAAACAGAGAAGACAGAATTTACAGCCCCTCCTCTGGGCTTGATGCTTATGCGCTTAATATTGATGAAAACAGCGAATTTACATCTTCCGTATACGAAGCGCTTACCCGGTTTCCGAATTTCGCCGGCAGAACCGAAGCCGTAAAATATCTGCACAGAGGTCTGCCGGATGAATTTGAAAATAAAGATATAGCAAAAAAGCTGTTCGGCGAAAAGCTGTATATATCTCCGTCAAGACTCGAAACATATTCAAAATGTCCGTTTATGTACTATTGCCGCTACGGCATGAAGGCGCAGAACACCGAACCGGCTTCCTTTGATGCGAGAATAAACGGTCTGCTTGTTCACAAGGTCTTTGAAGAGCTTCTCGGAACATATACAAAGGATGAGCTTACTTCTCTTACTTACGAAGAAAGAAAACAGAAGATAGACGAAGCCGCAGACGAATACATAAAAGAGAATATGCGGGGCGATTTGTCTGCGGAGCTTCTGCGTCAGCTTGAAAGGCAAAAACGTGTTCTGCTTGATATTTTCAACAGGCTTATCGAAGAATTTACAAATTCATCATTTGAAGTATCCGATGTTGAGCTTGAAATAAAATATAACGGCGAGGTTGAACCGTATTCCGTATCAGACGGTGATGTTGCTGTCACACTTCACGGCACGGTTGACCGTGTGGATGTATTCAAAGACGGCGATATATGCTATTTCAGAGTTATCGACTATAAAACAGGGCTTAAAAAGTTTAATCTCAGCGATGTTTTTGACGGACTTAACATGCAGATGCTTGTTTATCTTGTTGCGATATGGGCAGGCAAAAAAGGAAAATACTCGGGCTTTCTTCCCGCGGGACTTTTATATGTGCCGGCACGCACAGGCGGCGTCAATGTCGATCGTAACGCTACTGCCGAAGAAATAAAAGATCAAAAGCTTAAAAACGGCACAATGAGCGGTATTATACTCAAAAATGAATCGGTCTTAAGAGGCATGGAGCGAAACGGCAAAGGTTTATTCATTCCGCAAAAGATTGGAGATAAAGGTCTAAAAGGCGAAATGTATACAATGGATGACATGGAGCGAATAAAGAAAAAGCTCGAAAAGGTCATAATACACGAAGCGAAAAATATTTCGGAAGGTATAATTCCCGTAAATCCGGTAAATTCCGGGAATTATGCAGCCACATGCGACTACTGTTCATTTGCGGATGTGTGCAGGCGTGAATCTGACGGAAAATGCAGAAGTCCGCTTAATATGAGTTTTGACGATGTCATAAAAGAGCTTGAAGAAGACGAAGAAAGCGAGGGCGGCAAAAATGGCTGATGTAAAATGGACACCCGAACAGCAAAACGCAATAGATGCCGACAGCGGCACAATACTTGTTTCCGCGGCGGCAGGATCGGGCAAAACCGCCGTGCTGACCGAAAGAATAGTTCGTCTTTTAACAAGGGAAGACAATCCCGTTCGCCCGTCTGAGCTGCTTGTTGTTACATTCACAAATGCGGCGGCGGCTGAAATGCGATCCCGTATCTCGTCCAAAATATTCAAAAAGATGAAACAACCGGGTGCCGACAGAAAAATGTTCGCCGGTATTCTTTCAAGGCTCGATGAAATGAATGTCTGCACAATGGATTCATTCTGCATTAAGCTTGTAAAGGAACGCTTTAACGAGTGCGGAATAATGCCCGATTTTAAGATTTTCGACGAGAGCGAAAGCGCCGTACTAAAAAGAAAAATCGCCGCAGAAGCGGTTGACAGAATGTTTGACGAAAATCCCGAAAAGGCGAAATCTCTTTCAAAGCTTTTTCAGTACGGCAGAACGGATGACAAGCTTATAAGCGTCATTATGGATCTGTCAAGATTTGCGTCCTCCGCACCTGTTCCGAATGACTGGATAGATGGTGTTCTGAAGCATTTTACCGAGCAGTCACCGAATGACAGCATATGGGGCAAGATTATCTGCGAAGAAGTATACGAGGGGCTTACTCTTGTAAATGAGCTTGCGGAGCTTAATAAAAAGGCGGCAACAGAACACGAGGAGATTGACAAAACGGCGTATGAGTGCTGTATGAATATGCATGCAATCACCAAAAAAGCATGCGAGAAGTTCAATTCGCTTTCATGGGATGACAAAAAAAATCTTATCGCCGAGTGCAGAGATGAAATATTGCATCTTCCGAGATTTCAGACTTCGAAAGCGTATACATATGCTCCCGTTAAGTTAGCCGCAGCCGACAGACGCGATTATATAAAGGATTTTTTCGTCAATAAGGTCGACGAGCTTATGTGCTGTTCCGAGAGTGAGCATATTGACGACATTAAACGCCTTCGCCCGGATGCCGAGCTGCTTATAGAAACCGTAAAAAAATATAATGATACACTGCTTCAGGAGAAAAAGCAGATAAACACATTTGATTTTACGGATATACTTCATTTTGCCTTGAAATTGTTGTATGACCCGTCATCTCCCGACAAAAAGACAGAGGCGGCACGTGAGCTGTCAAAAGGCTTCAAAGAAATTCTGATAGATGAATATCAGGACACAAACAAGGCACAGGACACACTGTTTTATTGTCTGTCGCAAAACGGCGAAAATATGTTTCTTGTCGGCGATGTAAAGCAGAGCATATATCGTTTCAGAATGGCAAGTCCCGAGCTGTTTATAGAAAAGAGCGAAAATTATCCGTATTATGACGGAATCGAGAAAAAATCAAAAATTTTCCTCAAAAACAATTTCCGTTCGTCAAACGGTGTGCTTGATGCCGTAAACTTTATGTTTGATCGCCTTATGTCAAAAAAGTGCGGCGAAATAGATTACAACGAAGATGAACGCCTTTGCCCCGCACCCGGCAAAGAAACCGAACCGAGCACTGCGGACTTTGAAATGCACATAATCGAAAACAATACCGTCGAAGCGGAAGCGGAATATATCGCATCGTTTATCAAAGAGAAAAAAGAAGAGCTTTTCGTCCCCGACGGCGACACTGTGCGCCCCGCACGATGGGGGGATTTCTGCATACTCATGCGTTCGGCAAAAACCGACAGTGTGACGTTCTCTAAAATTCTGCGTGACAGCGGCATACCTGTCGGCATAGACTCAAAAACGGGATTTTTCGAGTCCGCCGAGGTTCGCCTTGCCGTAAGTCTTCTGCACGCCGTAAACAATCCGACAGATGACGTGTATCTTCTGGCTGTCATGCTCTCTCCCGTGTTCGGTATGACCCCGGAGGACGGTGCAAGAATAAGAACAGAGACAAAAGACATTCTGCCCGATGACGCAAGACTGTGGGCGCGTGTAAGGTATCTTGCCGAAAACGGTGACGAACAGTGTCTTGTAATAAAAAGCCTGTTTTCATCCCTTCGCCGTGCCTCTTCGCTAATGTCGGCAGGGGAGGCTGTTCGCTTTATTTTTGATACCGTGGGGCTTAAAACATCCGTTAAGGCTCTGTCTGACGGCGAATTAAGACGAAACGCCATAGAATCACTTCTGGACATGGCAGATAAATACAGTGACGACTCCACAAAAACTCTCGGCGGATTTGTTCGCTATCTCGATGAACTCAGAAAAAGCGGCGCATCTGTAAAGGTTACCGGAAAAGGGGAGACAGACAGCGTAAAAATAATGACCATGCACGGCTCCAAAGGTCTTGAATTTCCGTTTGTCATACTTGCGAGAACCACCAAGAGATTCAATGATACCGATACAAGGGATATTCTTGTGACCGATCAGAATTTAGGGCTCGGCATAAAAGTAAGAGAGCCCGAACAGATTAAATCATACAAGACTCTTTCAAGCGTTGCGGTGTCGCTCTATAAAAAACGTTCGCAGAGAAGTGAGGAGCTTCGTGTTCTGTATGTCGCAATGACACGGGCTAAGCAGAAGCTTTATATGATTTCCGCCGCTCCGTCAGCTAAAGGCAGCAGCATTAAGGAATACAATGCCAGGTGTCCCGAAAACAGTGCCGTAAATCCGTATTTTGTTTATAATGCAAGCTCTTCGTATGAGTGGTTTATGTATTCGTTTATTCATCATCACGATGCATACTCAATAAGAACCGAAGGCACCGAATACGCCCCCGATACATTTCCTGCCGTATTCAAAATTGACAAACCCGTTTTGTCGGAATGCGTTGATGATGAAGTCGCTGAGGAGGCAGAGGCAAATCCCGAGACAGTTGAACGACTTGTTAATAAAATTGCACTCAGCTATAAATATCTGCCGATTTCAAATTCTCTCGCAAAGCATACCGCAAGCACACTGCATGCCGAGCGGTTTTCTCCGGAATATTTCGGTGAATCGGTCCCGGAGTTTATTTCCGGCGGAGTTTCGGCGGCGGAAAAAGGCACGGCTACACATCTGTTTATGCAATACTGCGATTTTGCAAACGCCAAACGGAACTTGGAGGCTGAAAAAAACAGGCTTGTAAATACCGCTCGTCTTACACCCGAGCAGGCACAGATGATTGATAACAGCGCCGTTAATGCGTTTCTTGATTCCGATCTATATAACAGCATAATGACTGCCGACAAGGTTTTCAGAGAAAAACGCTTTACAATAGCCGAGAGCATTCGTGACTTTGACGATAATATCCCGGAAGAATTTGCCGATGAAAAAACCGTTATCATAGGCAAAATTGACCTGTGCTACGTTAAAAACGGCGAAGCGGTGATAGTTGACTATAAGACGGATGCCGTGACAGATGATAACATTCTTGCCGCTCGTTACCGGGAACAGATGATTGTATATATTAAAGCCGTTGAAAAAACACTGCACTATAAAGTCAAAGACTGTGTGCTGTATTCGCTCAAAGGACGAAAAACCGTACGAATTGCGTTGTAATCGACCGAAATTTTATATTTAAAAAATAATGCTTGATTTTTGCCGAACCCTGTGATAAAATTTATTCACTATTTAAGCGGGGATACGTATGCCTTCCCGTGGCAGGCGATATCCTGACTGTTTTCTTATGTTGTACTTAGGGGTCACTTGACCTCATGCCGAAAGAGGTGAAAAAATATTATGAAGCAGGGAATCCATCCCAACTATAAGCCCGTCGTTGTAAAGTGTGCATGCGGTGCAACATTTGAGACTTGCTCAACAAGCGAAAACCTCAAGGTTGATATCTGCTCAAAGTGCCATCCTTTCTTCACCGGCAAGCAGAAGCTTGTTGATACAGGCGGTCGTGTTGACAGATTCAAGAAGCGTTATAATATGGGTAACAACTGAGTCTGACAACGGGAAATTCGCTTTAATAACGCGAAGAAAAGACAAAGCAAGGCGGCAAGGACATGATCTTTTGCCGCCCTATTTTTTTCAGTCAGCAGTCAACAAATACAGGGTCGGTTGTGCAAACGATAAAATTACCGTTGCTATCCCCGGCTCTTTTTACCGAATAAATCATTCAAGGGTAACATATGGAATATCTGACCGTCGAAAAATTCGCAAAAACAGAATATATAATCAATAAATCCCGTTTTATCGGCTACTGTACGCCTGTGCAGAATGCGGATGATGCCGTTGCTTTTATTGAAAAAATAAGAGCAATGCACCGTGATGCCACACACAATGTGTATGCATATTCGATACGCACACCCGAATATTCAAGATATTCCGATGACGGCGAGCCGCAGGGGACTGCCGGTATGCCAACTTTGGATGTAATAAAGAAAAACGGTGTTACGGATGCCTGCATTGTTGTTACAAGATATTTCGGCGGCATTCTTCTCGGTGCGGGCGGTCTTGTAAGGGCATATTCTCACACGGCGAAGCTTGCATTGGATGAATCCGGTATTGTAAAAATGGGACTTTGCGATGTCTTTGAACTCTCGGGAGACTACAAATGGTATGACCGTCTTGTTACGCTTTTGTCGGACTGCCTCGCAATTACCGAAAATACCGAGTTTACCGATAAAGTAAAAATAACTTTCAGATTAAAGCAAAATCTGTCAGAGGAATTTAACAAAAAGCTGACCGAGCTTACTTTCGGCGAGATCAAAGCCGAAAAAATCGGAGAAAAATTTGATATCTGCAAATAATTACAGAAAAAAAGAGTAAATACAAAATTTGTTTCGTATATATACTATGAGGACGTTTTTTTAGGAGGTGTCGGTAAAGGTGAGATTCAGTGAAGATTTTATGACCGAACTGTTGTCACGTGTTGATATTGAAGAAATCATATCAAAATATACCGACATAAAAAATGCGGGCTCACGTACACCTGTTGCGTTGTGTCCGTTTCACTCCGAAAAAACGCCGAGCTTTTATATATACCGTGAAACCAATTCGTTTTATTGCTTCGGCTGCGGAATAGGCGGAAACGCACTCACATTCATAAAGAATATCGAGCATCTCGACACGACCGAAGCCGTAAAGCTTCTGTGTGAAAAAACGGGTATGACAATGCCCGAAGACAACAAACAGGACGAAGCACGCCTGATTTTAAGACGCCGCTGTTATGAAGCAAACCGTGAAGCGGCAAGATTTTTCCACCGTTGTCTGCTTCTCCCCGAAGCAAAACCCGCCGTTGATTACATAAAAAAGCGTCAGCTGACAAAAGAAACGGTAACGCATTTCGGACTCGGCTACGCCCCCGACAGGTGGGACTCGCTTGTAACGCATCTGAAAAACAAGGGCTTCAAAGAGGATGAACTTGTCGTTTTCTATCTTGCGCGCAAGACAAAGAACGGCGGCACGATTGATGCTTTTCGCAATCGGCTTATGTTTCCGATTATGGATTTAAGAGGGAATGTCATAGCATTCGGCGGCCGTGTGCTTGACGATTCAAAGCCGAAATACATAAACACTTCCGACACACCCGTATACAAAAAAGGCAACGGTATATATGCTCTTAATTTTGCCAAGAACAACAACGATCGCAAGCTTATTCTGTGCGAAGGATATATGGATGTCATAGCCATGCATCAGGCGGGATTTACAAACGCGGTTGCAGGGCTCGGCACGGCTTTTACACCGGAACAGGTGTCACTTCTCGGCAGATACTGCGATGAGCTTTATCTCTCGTTTGACTCGGACGAAGCCGGCAGAAAGGCGACCGAAAGAGCACTTTCAATGCTTCAGAAATCCACTCTGAAAATTAAGGTTCTCGATTATTCGGGTTCCGGAAAAGACCCCGACGAAGTAATAAAAACACAGGGCAGCGACCGAATGAAAAAGGTTATAAGCGCCGCTGTAAACGATACCGAATTTGCAATAAAAAGAGCAAAAAACAAATATGACATAAACACCGATGACGGCAGACTCGGCTATATAAACGAAGCCGTTGACATTCTGGCGAAAATCCCGAACGCCGTTGAGCGTGATATATATACATCAAAAATAGCCGATGAAGTTTCCGTCTCACCCGATGCGCTGAAGGCTCAGATGAAAAAAGCAATAAGGCGAGAAGAAAAACGAGCGGAAATTCTCAAATTTGAGGAAGCACTTGCGCACATGAGGGGCGCTGACAGCAAAGTGCCGAATCCCGAAAAGAAAAAATATCCGAAGGCCGCAAACGCAGAGGAATTTATTCTTGCGGCAATTCTCAAAAGTCCGGATCTTGTCACAAAAAAGACATCCGAGCTTAAAGAGGGTTTATTTATTACACAGTATAACCGTAATTTCTTCAACATATTATCATCCCGTATTGCCTCCGGGCGCAGTATTGATATAAGTTCGTTTGACGGTGAGAATGATAATGAAAACGAAGAAATTTCGTATATGGCATATCTTGCATCAATGGGCCATTTTGTCGACCAAAATCCGAAGGGCGTAGAGCAGTGCATACAGACGCTGTTGGCGGAAAAAGAGAGACTTTCGGCACCGCAGACCGTCCGTGGAATGTCAGACGATGAATGGGTCAGGGCAATGCAGGACAAACAGAAAAAGAAGCATCAATAAAAACGGAGGAAATTTTATGGAACAGATGGACAAGAAAACCGCAATTGATCATCTTATCGAAAAAGGTAAGGCAGCTGGCAAGGTCTCGATGCAGGAAATAGACAATCTTGTTATCGAGTATGATTTTAATATGGATGAGCTTGAAAATCTCTATGAGCGTCTCGCGCAGAACGGCATTGAGTATTCCGACGAGCAGTCCGAAAGCGCCATTGATGCACTCGGATTTGATTCCGATGTCGCAAAGGCATACGACTCAGGCGAAGATAACAAAAATCTCGCAATTGACGATCCTGTAAAGGTCTATCTTAAAGAAATAGGCAAAATTCCGCTTCTTACACCCGAAGAAGAAATTGAGCTTGCCATCAAAATCTCGCAGAATGACGAAAAGGCAAAGCACCGCCTTGAGGAAGCAAACCTTCGTCTTGTTGTCAGCATCGCGAAAAAATACTCAGGCAGGGGCATGCAGTTCCTCGATCTTATTCAGGAAGGTAATCTTGGCCTTATTAAGGCAGTCGAAAAATTTGACTATAACAAGGGCTTCAAGTTCTCGACCTATGCCACATGGTGGATAAGACAGGCTATTACTCGTGCAATAGCCGACCAGGCTCGCACAATCCGTCTGCCCGTTCATATGGGCGAAACGATTAACAAGGTCAAAAAGGCAAATTCTCAGCTTCTTCATCAGAACGGCAAAGAGCCGACAGCGGAAGAAATTGCCGAGCTTGTCGATATGACACCCGAAAAGGTTCGTGAAATTCTTCGTGTTTCACAGGAGCCCGTATCACTTGAAACACCCATAGGCGAAGAGGAAGACAGCCACCTCGGCGATTTTATTCCCGATGAAGACGCAATGGCACCCTCTGATGCCGCAACACAGACACTTCTTAAAGAGGAAATAAAAAAAGCTCTTGAAACGCTGACACCGAGAGAGGCAAAGGTTCTTACACTCCGCTTCGGTCTTGAGGACGGACATCCCCGCACACTTGAAGAAGTCGGTCAGGAATTTAACGTAACTCGTGAGCGTATCCGTCAGATTGAAGCAAAGGCTCTTCGCAAGCTTCGTCACCCCAACAGAAGCAAACGCCTCAGAGATTTTGTCTGATAAAAACGGAGGATATTTATATGAAAAAATCAAGACAGGCACTGTGCCTTATAATGTCTGTATTTATGCTCGCTTTTGCCGCGGGGCTCTCGGCTTGCTCCTCAAAAAATGAGGACACTACCGACAATGCCGCACCGACAACATCCGCCGAAACAGCAGCCGATGAAAACACGGAAGAAGAAACCGAAACCGAAATTGTTGCGGTAACCGATGAAAACGGCGAAAATGTAACCGAAGAAAACGGTGAACCCGCAACACAGGTTGTCACCGTAAAATCAGATAAAAACGCCGCTTCGTCCTCATCGGGCAAAAAAGACACAAATTCCGGCGACAATTCGACTTCGGCAACATCCGCAAAAACCGAAAACAAGGCAAATGTATCGTCCGATATTTCTTCAGGTACTTGCTTTATACTGTCGACAACAAAAACAAAGTACAAACCCGGTGAAAATGTTACGGTTACGATTTCAGTTGCCAATGCGCCCATGACTGCGGACTTCGATTTGTATCTTACATGGGAAGACGGTGCTCTTACATACAAGAGCGCATCAACTGCGACTGTCGGCGATATGCAGATGATTTCTTCAAATGATAATACAACCTTCCGTCTTATGGGTATTGTGTCAACCTGCATAGATCTTAATAATAACGAGCTGTGCGATGTTGTGTTTAACATCCCCGAGGATGCAAAGTCCGGCTCCGTTATTGAACTTACACCCCGTGTAAACGAAATGGAACAGGCACTCGACAGCAACGGCAACAACGTTAAGTCAATTAAGAATAAAGTTTCGGCATCGTCTTTGAAAATCAATGTTGAATAACAGAATGAAGTGAACCGGGAGCAATGACGGTAATCGGCAATTAAATACACTTCACATTTGTTGTGAAAACAGTGGTTTCATGTTCACCGATGCTTTTAGGTTTCACGGTTTATATTTTGCCGTCTTGTCTGAATTATATTCATTCGGGGCGGCATATTTTTGCATATAAATTTGTTTTATGCATTTTGAAAACATTGTATGCAAATGTTTCGTGAATGTTATTTGCCGTATTCAGACGGATAAAATCTTGTTACAAACTTGTGTTTAAGTCTGAATATTATGGCATAATATACAAAAACAGCAACATACATTTGTGCTAATGAGTCAAAAGATACGAATGTTGAAAAAAATCAAATATATGCTTGACTTTTGGAATATTATACTGTATCATTATGCACATCGAATGCATAAACATTCAAAAACAAATCGCACAAAAATTTATTTTACGGAGGAACTTACAATGGATAAGTCAAAAATCAAAAAGGTTGTTCTTGCTTACTCCGGAGGTCTTGATACATCAATCATCATCCCCTGGCTCAAAGAAAATTATAATAACTGCGAAGTTATCGCCGTATCCGGCAATGTCGGTCAGGCTGACGAACTCGAAGGCCTCGAAGAGAAGGCACTCAAGACCGGCGCTTCCAAGCTTTATGTTGAGAATATCGAAAAGGATTTCCTTGACAACTATGTTTTCCCCTGTGTTATGGCAGGCGCAAAATATGAAGATTATCTTCTCGGCACTTCTTTTGCACGTCCTCCCATTGCCAAGCGTGTCTGCGAAATCGCCGTTAAAGAAGGCGCGGACGCTATCTGCCACGGCTGCACAGGCAAGGGCAACGACCAGGTTCGTTTTGAACTCGCCGTAAAGGCTCTTCTTCCCGATATGCCCATCATCGCTCCCTGGCGTGAGTGGAGCATCAGAAGCCGTCACGAAGAAATCGACTATGCCGAGGCTCACAACATTCCTCTTAAAATCAGCCGTGAAACAAACTATTCCAAGGACAAAAACATCTGGCACCTTTCACATGAAGGCCTCGATCTTGAAGATCCCGCAAACGAGCCCAAATACAATGAACCCGGCTTCCTTGAGATGGGCGTTTCTCCCGAAATGGCTCCCGACAAGCCCACTTATATAACTCTCCATTACGAAAAGGGTGTTCCCGTTTCTCTTGACGGCAAAGCTATGGACTCCGTTGAGCTTGTAACCGCTCTTAATAAACTCGGCGGCGAGAACGGCATAGGTCTTCTTGACATCGTTGAAAATCGTCTTGTCGGCATGAAGTGCCGCGGCGTATATGAGACTCCCGGCGGAACAATCCTCTATAAGGCACACGAAGTTCTTGAGACACTTACACTTGACAAAGAGACCGCACACTACAAGGCTCTTGTTGCTCAGAAGCTTGCCGAGCTTGTATACAACGGTCAGTGGTTCTCACCCCTTACAAAGGCTATACTCGCTTTTGTAAAGTCAACTCAGGAGACTGTTACAGGTGATGTTACACTTAAGCTCTACAAGGGCAACATGATTAACGCAGGTGTCACATCCCCCTATTCACTCTATGATCCCGAAATAGCAACCTTCGACGAGGACGAGGTTTACAACCAGGCAGACGCCACAGGCTTCATCAACCTCTTTGGTCTTCCCACCAAGGTTTATGCTAAGATGAAGAAAAAATCGGGTCTTGACTAATTAAATTTTGCAAATCAGACGGCTGTTGCATTACCTGTTTTGTGCGATGCGGCAGCCGTTTTGATGATAAAAAGGAGTTTTTGTTTTATGGATAAAATGTGGGCAGGCAGATTTCAGAAGGCTCTGAACGAAGAGGCGGACGATTTTAATTCTTCCATAAGCTTTGACTGCCGTATGTATAAACAGGATATTTTCGGTTCTTCGGCTCACGCCGCAATGCTCGGTATATGCGGTATCATAACAACCGATGAGGGGCAGCAGCTTTTAGACGGACTCAGGTCCATTTCCGATGATATAGAAAGCGGAAAATTGCCGATAGACATGAATGCCGAGGATATCCATATGTTTATTGAAGCGGAGCTTACAAAGCGTCTCGGGGATGTCGGCAAAAAGCTTCACACAGGCAGAAGCAGAAACGATCAGGTCGCTGTTGACCTTCGTCTGTGGCTTCGTGATGAAACGGCCGAAATAAAAAAGCTTATTCTTAATCTTATAAAGGCGGTCAACGATAAGGCAAAAGAATATTATGATACCGTAATGCCGGGATATACACATCTTCAGCGTGCTCAGCCCGTTACATTCGGTCATTATCTCAGTGCGTATTCAATGATGCTTATGCGTGATGTTACCCGTCTTGAGGATGCCGTAAAGCGTATGAACGTTTGCCCCTTGGGCTCTGCGGCACTCGCCGGCACAACATACCCCATAGACAGATCCGTGACAGCGGGAATGCTCGAGTTTGACGGTTTTTCCATGAACTCCCTTGACGGTGTGTCCGACAGGGATTACTGCATAGAGCTTCTCTCGTGCTTTTCGACTGTTATGATGCATCTTTCGCGTTTTTCGGAAGAAATTATACTCTGGCAGAGCTGGGAATTTAAGTTTATCGAGCTTGATGACAGCTTCACAACCGGTTCAAGCATTATGCCGCAAAAGAAAAACCCCGATATGGCAGAGCTTGTCAGAGGCAAAACCGGCAGAGTTTACGGCGATCTTATGGCAATTCTGACCGTGCTTAAAGGCATTCCGCTTGCGTACAACAAGGATATGCAGGAAGATAAAGAGTCCGTATTTGATGCAGTTGACACCGTAAAACATTGTCTTAAAGTTTTTGCACCGATGATAGAAACCATGAAGGCAATACCCGAAAATATGATGAACGCCGCCAAAAAGGGCTTTATAAACGCCACCGATCTTGCGGATTATCTGGTAGGCAAGGGCTTGCCGTTCCGTACCGCTTATAAAATCGTAGGGCAGTCGGTCGGCTACTGTGTGCAGAATAATAAAACTCTTGAGCAGATGACGCTTGACGAGTATCATAATTTCGCCCCTGAATTTGATGCTGACTTATATGACGCAATCGACATTAAAAACTGTGTCGAAAAGCGTATTTCCGCCGGCGGCACAGGCGAGAGTGCGGTAAAAGCGGAACTCAAATTCGTTGACGATTTCCTCTCAAAGTACGAATAAATCAAATAAAAAAAACATTGCGGTACAGCATAGGTT
>CAVFPQ010000041.1:0-17321 GCA_963624415.1 Acutalibacteraceae bacterium
TTTACAGCAATTCTGCCGCGGCTTTATCTATAAGCAGTATGCAGTCCGGGTGTGTCTGAAGAATTGACGCCGGAACAAGGGGAGTTACTTCGCCCTGAATTGTCTTTTTGATCGCGTCTGCTTTGCTCTTGCCTGTTGCGATAAGAACGGTCTTTTTGGCTTTCATAATTGAGTTTACACCCATTGTCAGAGCGTAACGCGGCATTGCATTTTCCGTAAAATAAATGCTGTTTGACTTTATGGTGCTGTCGGTAAGCTTTACTTTGAAAGCACCGTCCGTAAAAGCGTCGCTCGGCTCGTTGAAGCCTATATGACCGTTTGTGCCTATGCCGAGAAGCTGAATGTCAATTCCGCCGGCATTATCTATCATTGTGTCATAATTTCTGCATTCCGTCTCGGTGTCTGTCGCATTGCCGTCAAGAAAATGAACATTCTCTTCTTTTATGTCAACTGAATTGAAAAGATTGTCATGCATAAATGTATAATAGCTGTTTTTGTCGGCTTTGGGCAGAGCAACATATTCGTCAAGATTGAATGTCGTTACATTTTTAAAAGAGATTCTGCCGTCATTGTATCTTCTGATAAGCTCTTTGTATGTCGGCACGGGAGACGCACCCGTGGCAAGCCCCAGAACACAGTCGGGCTTTTTTGTAAGCAGAGCCTCAAATTCATCCGCACACGCCGCCGCGATTTCCTCGGGAGTATCAAATATTCTTACTTCCATCTTTATTTGCCTCCAAAATAAAACTGAGATTTATTTTAGCAAACTTTTGAATATGTGTCAATTATTTTTGCGCTGTTTTGCCGATTAAAACACAAAAGATTAAAATAAAATCCGGTGTAACATCATCTTGACGGAATATTTTTATTTTGTTGTAATAATACCGAGAATGTTTGTGAAAGGGTTGACATATAAAATGAAATCTGCGACAATCTCAGACAGACACATAGACCGTGCCTTTTGTTTGTCGTATCCGAATATTCTTATTGACTGAAATTCCGAGGTTTTACCATGCCGTAAGACCTTGGTTTTTTGCATTATGCAGCATACTATTTTTTTTGAAGTGAGACAGATATATGAGTTCAAAAACAAAAAACGTAATTCCGCACACGACAGAAATCGAGACAAAATATAAGGTTCTGTGTTATGTTATTCCGCTTATTCTGTCCGGCATTGCGCTCGCGTGGTATTCCCTTACGAACGGTTTGCCGAGTGTAGGTGGGTATTATATGATTCACTACCTTTACACATATAACCACGGCTATATTTCGAGAGGACTTGTCGGTGAAGTATTAAGTCTTCTGTTTGACACCGTTTCCGACAATATTATGTCGTGGACCGTGTTTGTTTTCTCTGTTCTTTATGCTCTGACATTCGCTTTGTTTTCGGGGAGTATTCTGCGAAAATGCCTCGGTGATACAGATCGTATGACTTTTGCTGTTTTAATAATTGCCATACTTTATGCATCTCCCGCAACGTTCAGAATGTACATGGGGGATATAAAGCTCGATAAGCTTTTGTGGGTGTTTACTTTCCTTGCGATGCTTGTTTTTGATAAAAAATATCTGTTCTGGCTCGCACCTGTTTTTTGCGTTATCGCGACAGTGGTTAATCCCGTTTTTCTCTTTATGAGCATGTTTCTTATTTCGATTGCCATGCTCAGGGAATTTGTTGTCTCGGGCTATTCGAAAAAGTACGGAATAATCTGTGCGGTCTCATATACTCTTATGATTGCCGCAGGACTGTACGCGGTAATTTCCGAAAAATTCGTGGGATTTGAAACTCCGAGAGAAATGGTAGACTATTATTTTTCCCGTTATACCGGCAGTGTTGATATGATCGACTATGACTCATATGAAACAGAGTGGTTGTTCGATTATTTCTCAACTTTCACGGAGGCTACGAAAAAAGCATTTCAGATATATTTTGTCGGCTGGGGCAACGCTTTCAAGTGCTTTTTTAATTTTGTGTTTTTTGCATTGCCTGTCTTTTCGGCGTTAGCGCTTTTCTGGAAAAAGGTCTCATTCAAAACAGACAACAAAATACAGAAATTCGTATATTTTCTGTGCGCGATATCACCTTTAGCCACTTTTCCCGCTGTTCTGATATCGTGGGAAGCCTCCAAATATTTTACGTGCAATGCGGTTGTTCAGATGTTTTTGATTGCGTACTTTATTTCGGAAAACGATTTGTGTGTGACCGACACATTGAAGGAATTTTACGATTATCTCAGAAGGCATTTTATTTTGTCGGCGTCAATAGTCGCATATTTTGCCATGCTCTTTATATGAAACGGAGACTGAACATAATGTCAAAAATCAAAGATAAACATACTGTGAAGAAATTTCTTTTATTGTTCGCTTTTGTATGTCTCAGAGGTATTATTGTTGCCCCCGAAAATATTCTGTTTGACATAGACTGGGACTTTTTTAAGACACCTCCCGCAGCGGATTCGATTGTATTTCTTATTTCTATTGTTATTTTTTCGATTGTTGCCGCATTTGCCGTTATTGTTGTTTCAAAGAAAAATTCACTTGCGGAGCTGCCGCTTTTCTTTATTATCGCCGATCCCGTTTTTTTGTTTACGACATATTCCTTTGCGATATATATTTTATCCGCGGTAAGTATAATCATCTTTCTTATGCTTACAAATGAGCATTATATTTCGGCAGGATTGATTGCATTGCCGATTTTTTCTCTGATCTGTACGGTTCTCTCTCGTGAATATGCATTGAGCTTTGTGTTGGTTCTTATTATGGTCGGAATTTTGCTCGCCTTCGAAAATGATACTCTAAGAAAAAAAATTGTTATTTCCGTCTCGGCTGCTATTGCCGCATTGATTGTCGGTGTCATTGTCAATACGATTCTGATAAACAGCGGATTAACAAAGGCAATTTCAGATGTCATACCGTATACAACTGCACTTGTGAAGGAAAATCATGAACTGTATGAGGGAGTAGATAATATTTCAAAAACCATTGTATATGTTTTGGCGAGTATTATTCCGGGAATTGCCTTTTCGATTGCCGTTCTTATGTTTGCCCGTAAATGCGGCAGAAAAATAAAAAACAGCAAAAACGAAAAAGACAATCTCTATGGTATGCATATTATGGTTTTGTTGTGTATACTGATAAGTGTGGCAGGTACTCTTTTCCTTTCGGAGGACGCAGGCTGTCTTATCGGTATAGTGACCCCGGTCGCCGTGCTGACAGTGTGTCTGACTAAGAAACCATCTGTAACAGCCTCTCTTATGCAAATAGCGCAATTTGTAAAAAAATATTATGCTCTGTGCTTATGCGGTATGTTTCTGATTGAAATTCCATGTTATATTCTGACGTATCGTTACTATATCTGCAACAGAATACTTGAAATGGTAAAAACAATAATATGATTTTTTTTCGGAGATGCAATAATGCCCGAATTTCACTCTCTTGATGTTTTTGTATTTGCGAGCAAGGAAACTTCTTCCCTTGAACGTGTTGTTTCGATAATTACGGAAAACAACTGTCCCGAGGATATCTCGAAAATAACGGTTGTGGCAAAATCAGATGATTGTCCGTCATATTTTGTCACAAAAAAAATGATTGAAAGCGGACATTACCCGAAGCTGGAGGTCTACATTCAAAAAGAACGCAATTTGCAGAGAACGGTTTATGAAGCCGCATTAAAAGCCGAAGCAACACATTTTGTCTTTATAAGTGCGGATATGGAAATGGATCCGAACGCTATTTCGGAGTTTATATCTCTGGCGAAAAAAAATCCGCAAAGCATTATTTGCGCGTCAAAATGGCATAAAGACTCAAAAACAAGCGGATACGGCTTTCTTCACAAAATGGCAAGCCGATTGCTTAATACTGTTGAGGCGTTGATTGTCGGCTCAAAAGCGAAGGATATACTTACCATGTATCAGATTTATCCGAAAAGCGTTTTTGATGAAATGCAGTTTTCCGATGCGGATACATTTATTTTTGAATACTCCGCAAAACCGATTTTATACGGTATTGACTATATTGAAATACCGACCGAATACAATAAACGAAGCGAAGGAAAGTCCAACTTCAATTTGTCTGTGCTTATTTATGCTGCAATTATTTTTCTGCAGACAGCAATTCGCCTCAGGTTATCCGTAAAAAAATGCAAAAAGAAATGATTATACTGACCGCCGGCACAGAAGCGCAAAGGGCTCTTGCCGAAAAACTGATATCGACATCCGACTGTACCGCAAGGTACGGTATTGTCTGTGTTACCGATTTTATGTTTGCGGGCAAACATTTAGGCTCGGGCGGAGCTGTTTTGCATATTCTCAGAAAATTTTGGTCGCCCGGAAAAAAGCTTGTTATCATAAATTCCGGTGGTGAGTGCAGACGCTCGATAAATTACAGCATCCGGGGAAAGGCTTTTGCCGATATCGTTTGCGGTGAGCATATAACAAGCTTGCTTGATAAAATTACGGAAAATGTCGGCAGACTTCTCGAAAATGTAACATCGGGAGTTCTTATATACTGTTCCGATATACTTTTTGACATAAAAAATACGGTTCTCGAAAACGGCAAAAATTATGCCTTCGGAATAAAAACGAATATGGATATTGCTCAGAATCACGGTGTGTATTTCTGTCGGGACGGACTTGTAAGTGCTTTTCTGCATAAAAAAAGCAAAGAAGAGCTTTTAAACTTTGACCCCGACTGCGATAAAAACGGAGTCATAACCGACACCGGGACAATATTTCTTTGCGAAAAAACGGCGGCTGAATTGTTGTCCGCAGCCGAAAATACCGGCTATTTTGAAAAGAATGAAGAAATAAACCTGTATAACGATATTCTTCCGTTTGTGTTCGGCAATGCTTCAACCGGCTCCGCTACGGGTGAACTTATCGCAAAAGATATGGGCGGAATAAAGATGTATCCGATTGTTGTTGACGGCGGCGGATTTCTCCATTTCGGTACGATAAAAGAATCACTCGAAAATATAGTTGCCCTGAACAGTAGCGCGAATATCGTTTCATTGAATGCGAAAACGGACGGATGTGTATTTTCGGGACAAAATACCGTTCTTAATAATGCTTACCTTAAAAACTGTGTCGTCGGCAAAAACTGTTTTGTGTCCGATATTATTCTGTCGGATGTAAAAATTCCAGATAACACCTGCGTGTGCGGAATCAGGCTTAAAAACGGAAAAAGCGTAGCAATATGTGTATCGATTGAAGAAAATCCCAAGACTGAAATTAACGGAATACAGCTTTGGGACACGCCCCGATTTTACGCTTCCGATACTTTTACTCAGTCGTTTAATGATTTTTATTCTCAGAAAAAGTCCGCTGCGGTCAGCATGTCGCAAGCCGTAAACGATGCCGATTATGACAGCTTTTACAACTTAAGAAAATATATTTCCGAAATGTCCCTTTGTGGTGCCGATGATGTGTATCTGAGCTTAAGACGGAAAATCATCGACATCTCGGCAGAACTGTTTAATGAAATTACGGAAGTTAGTTGCTTATATAATAAGATTGAAATATCACTCCCCGTAAGAATTAATCTGTCCGGAACATGGACGGATGCCATGCCGTATTGTACAGAAAACGGCGGATGTGTGATAAATGCCGCCGTAACAGCAGACGGTGAATTGCCTGTAAATGTTGTTGTCGAAAAAAGAACAGACGGCAGAATCATGTTCGGAAGTGATGACATTTTTACATTTTATGATTTTTCGGATGACGGTTTTGATGATTTTTCGGATTTCTCGCTTCACAGAGCCGTGCTTAAAATACTCGGCATATCTTCAAAAACCGTAATCAAAGACGGCTTTACACTGTCTGCGAGTGTAAAAAACATACAGAAGGGTTCGGGACTCGGTGTCAGCAGTATTCTGCTGTCGGGGTGTATAAAAGCACTGTGTACTATGCTCGGTGTCAAATTTGATACCGATAAAATAATAAATGCCGTGTTTGTTGCCGAACAGATTATGGGAACGGGCGGCGGCTGGCAGGACCAGGCAGGCGGCTTTATTCCCGGAATTAAAATTGTTTCATCCTGTCCCGGAATTGTTCAGCGTCCCGTTATAAAGCGGATTGTTTTAAGTGACGGCTTTCGCGCATTTTTCAAAGACAGGTTGTTCCTTGTCCCCACAGGCAAAAGACACTACGGCAGATTTATAGTAACAAATGCGGCAAACAGATATCTTGAAAAAAATAATGAGGCAATGTCGGCTTATCGTGAAATGTACATTCTTAATGACCGATTAACAAAAGCAATAGAAAATGATGATTTTCTGTCTTTTGCGCAATGTATAAACCGCCATCATGAACTGCTCAGGCTTATTACACCGCTCTCGTCCGATATTGATATTGACAATATGCGCAGTCGACTGCTTGATATATGTGACGGCGTGTCCGTGCTGGGTGCGGGCGGCGGCGGGTATCTTCTTGCAGTTGCCAAAAGCGGAATAACAAAAGATATTATGTGTGACTTTATTAAAGATAAATTCCCGTCAATTACGGCGCAAATCAAACAAATTGACATTTGTGAAAATACAGACAATGAGAGGAGAACCGGGATATGAAAAAGAATGTTTATCTTGTACAGGCAGGCTGTCTGTACGGCAATACGTATTATCTCCCTTATGCTGTCGGAATGCTTATCGCTTTTGCGAAGGCGGATAAACGAATAGAAGCAAATTATGATTTTAAAAGAATTATATACAGTCTTGAGGATGTTGACGAAAGCATAGCGAGCCTCGAAAATCCCGCTTTTGTCGGCTTTTCAAATTCAATCTGGAATTACAGCTATAATCTTGTGTATGCCGAAAAGCTAAAAAAAGCGTATCCCGACTGCGTAATAGAATTCGGCGGTCATCACGTTCCGCCTGATACGGAATTTCTGAGCAAATATCCCTTTATTGATATTCTTATTCACCGAAAGGGCGAGGAAGCTTTCCGTGATGTTCTTGTCGCTCTGGCACAGGGGGATAGCCTGTCGTCTATTCCCAATATCTCATTCAGAGAAAACGGTGTGCCGGTGCAGACTCCGTACGCCGCAATCGGTATATGCGATTATCCGTCGCCGTATCTTACCGGTGTATTTGATGAGATTATAGCAAACGGAAAATATCCGTTCTCATGCGTGCTCGAAACAAACAGAGGCTGTCCGTTTAACTGCAGCTATTGCGATTGGGGCGAGCTTAATTCAAAGGTTCGCCTGTTTCCGCTTAAAAAGGTGCTTGATGAGCTTGACTGGATGGCGGCAAACAAAATGGAGTTCGTTTATTGTGTGGATGCCAATTTCGGTATGTTTGAGCGTGATGAAATTATCGCGCAGAAGCTTGTTGATTTAAAAGAAACTTACGGTTATCCGAACAGACTTCAGGTGTCATACGCCAAAAATGAACCGGACAGAGTTTTCAGAATAAACAAGCTTCTGGCGGACCACGGAATAGGCAAGGGGGCAACGCTTGCCCTTCAGAGCCTCTCCGAAGATGTCCTGAAAAATATAGGCAGGTCGAATATATCAAAGGCTCAGTACGCAAAACAGATCGAACGCTATCGTGATGCCGGCATTTCAACCTATACCGAGCTTATTATCGGTCTCCCCGGAGAAACAAAAGAGACCTTCTGCAGAGGTCTGTGCGAGGTGCTGGAGCTCGGTCAGCACAGCTCTGTCAGTGCATATTACTGTGAGCTTCTTCCGAATTCACGCCTGAGTGAAAAAAATTATCTTGATAAATACAAAATAAAAACGGTTTCCACCGCACTTAATCAATATCATTGTGAAAGCATGGACGATGTTCTGTCGGGGCATTCGAATATTATTGTCGGTACGGATACAATGAGTGTAGACGACTGGATCAAAGTAAATGAGTTTTCAACGTGTGTTCAGAGCTTTCATCATTTCGGTATTCTGCAATGCGCGGCGATGTATATCCGCAAGGAGCTTAATGTTTCATACTATGATTTTTACAGTGCGCTCTATTCGTTTATCGTAAACGAAAGTGTATATCTTAAAAATATCTTTGTCGAAGTGTCTGAAATTCTGACAAGGTTTACGCAGGGAAAGGGCGGACTTACATATCAGAATGATATTTTCGGAAAGATAACATATCCGCTTGAAGAAGCCGTTTTTCTTCTCTGTCTGCATGATGCCGATGTGTTTTATAATGAAGTAAATGAATTTCTTGCACGTTATATTTCTGACGAAAATATCCTGAATCAGATTATTCTGTATCAGCGTGCGGTGGTGCTTAATCCTGATAAAGAAAAATTCACGCAGTCGTTTGAGTATGATTTTGCACCGTACTATAACGCAGTTTTAAGAAACTCCTATATTCCTCTTGAAAAACGCCGTGTTGAATATGAATTTTTTACTCCGTTTAAGACCGACGGCTGGATTGAGTACGCCAAAGAGATAATCTGGTATGGCAGACGCAATAACAGAATGATGTTTTCATCCGCACCGAATACAATTCGCGAAATCACCGAAAATAAATAATTTACAGAAGCTTATTAAGAAGGGGGCGTGTCTTGATGAAAAAATTATATATGGTTCAGCCGAATTCACAGTACGGCAACTCAATTTATTTTCCTTATGCGGCAGGCACGCTTGCGGCATATGCTTTCAAGGATGAAGACATAAAAAAAGAATATACATTTGCCGGATTTATATATGATAAGCCCGATATTGATAAGGCGATTGAGTTTTTTGACGAGCCGTCTGTTGTCGGTTTCTCGTGCTATGTCTGGAATTATGAATATAACTGTGCTCTGGCAAAGGCGATAAAAGAGAAATATCCCGATTGTGTTATCATTTTCGGCGGTCATCAGATAAACAGAAACAGTGATATTGTCAATGCTTTTTGGTGTGATTATATCATTTTCGGAGAGGGCGAGGAAATTTTCAGACGGCTTCTGCTCGCAATCGCAAATAAGTGCACCGTTGATGATATTCCGAATATTTGTTATAAGATAAATGATTTGCCGCAGTTTACGCCCGAAGTCGAAGTGCAGATTCCGGAGCGTGTTTCACCCTATACCGAAGGGTATTTTGATGATATTCTTAAAGACACAAGATACGCTTTTTCCGCTGTTTTCGAAACAAACAGAGGCTGCCCCAACAAGTGCGCGTTCTGTGACTGGGGCAATATAAAATCAAGAGTTCGGCTTTATGATATGAAAACCGTAAAAGAAGAGATTTTATGGTTCGCCGAAAACAGAATTGAATACTGCTACTGTGCCGATGCAAATTTCGGTCTTTTTCCGAGGGATATTCAGATTGTCGATTATCTTATCGATGTTCACAATAAAACGGGATTCCCGCAAAAATTTCAGGCGACATATTCGAAAATCAATTCAGATGTCGTATTTGAAATAAACAGTAAGCTGAACACGGCGGGGATGAGCAAGGGCGCGACACTGTCTTTTCAGTCGATGAGCCGAAATGTGCTTGATAATATCTACCGTAAAAATATGCCGCTGTCAAACTTCAAAAGGCTTATGACAATGTATAACACAAACGGCATATCTACATATTCGGAGCTTATTCTGGGGCTCCCCGGTGAGTCATATGAGAGCTTTAAGGACGGCATAGAACAGCTGCTGCAGTCCGGTCAGCATATGTCAATAAACTTCTTTAACTGTGAGCTGCTGACAAATTCCATAATGAATGATGCCGGATACATAAAGAAGTACAATATAAAATCCCGCAGAATAAGACAGCACCAATATCATGTAATAGAAAACAATGACGGTATAAGAGAATACTCGAATATAGTGGTATCCACCGATACAATGCCCGAAGAAATGTGGATAAAAAGCAATATCCTGTCTGTATATGTCAGATTTCTGCATAATCTGGGGCTTTTGCAATGTGTCGCGATTTATCTTTATTATGAAAAGCATATAAATTATACGGATTTTTACGAACGGATTATCGAATATTCCCGCAATAACCCCGACACTGTCTGCGGCGGAATTTATACATGGCTTCTTGAAGTCTATAACAAAGTACTTTCGGGCGGCGGTACGCTGACAGGCACGGTTGAAGGCTTCGGTGAACTGACGTGGCCGGTGGATGAAGCGGCGTTTTTGCTCGCCGTAAATGATTACGACAGATTTTACACCGAAATGCGGGATGTGATAAAGCCTTATTTTGATGACTGCACACTTTTTGATGAGCTTTATGATTATCAGAAGGCTATTGTCAAAAATCCGTATTACGCAAAAACCGTACTTTATGTTCACTATGATTTCTGCGGATATTTCAAAAATATTTACAACAATGATTATTCCGCTTTGGCATCACGCAGAATGATTTACACAATAGACAAGAGCGATGTTCCGAAAAACAAGCCCGATTATGCCCGTGACATTGTATGGTTCGGCAGAAAGGGCGGAAAAAATATTGCAGCTGTAAAGAGTAAGGAGTGCGAAGAACAATGAAAAAGAATATCTATTTTGTTCAGCCGAATACTTTGCTCGGCAACTCGATTTATTATCCGTATGCCGTGGGTGTGCTGGCATCTTATGCGCTTCAGTTTGACGACATAAACAGCGCATATGAGCTTAAGGGTATAATTTTTAAGGAAGACCCGATTGAAGATGTTTTTTCGGCGGTTGAAAATCCGTTTATAGTGGGCTTTTCGAATTATTTCTGGAATTACAATTATAATCTCAAGGTCGCAAAGGCGATAAAAGAAAAATACCCCGAATGTACAATACTTTTCGGCGGTCATCAGATTTCAAGAGACAGCGATTTTCTGCAGAAGTATCCGTTTATAGATATTCTTATTTTCGGTGAAGGTGAGTTGCCGTTTGCCCGGATTTTAAGAAGTCTTAACGGACAGGGCAATATGGAGGATATTCCTAATATCGAATTCAGAAAAGACGGAAATATTCTCAGAAACGAAGACAGATGCGAGGGTGCGGACTCTTATCCGTCGCCGTATCTTACCGGTATTTTCGATAAGCTCTGCAATGTGCCCGAAGGACTTGAATTTAACGCTCAGCTTGAAACAAACAGAGGCTGCCCTTATCACTGCTCTTTCTGTGACTGGTGTGACTATGATCTGCCGATGCGTCTTTTTGATATTGAAAAGGTCAGAAAAGACCTTATCTGGATATCCGAACACAAGATAGCGTATTGTATGTGCGTTGATTCAAATTTCGGACTTTTTGAACGAGATGAGGAAATAGCCGCACTTGCCGTCGAACTGAAAAAGAAAAACGGATATCCCGAAAAATTCGGTGCTTGCTTCGCAAAAAACAAAACTGACAGAATTTTCAGAATAAACAAAATGTTCAATGATGTCGGAATGAGCAAAGGCGTATCCCTGGCGTTTCAGAGTATGTCAGAGGAAGTGCTCAGAAATATTTCCCGAAGCAACATGAACAAAAATCATCTGTCCGATCAATTGGCGCTTTATCACAAGGCGGGTATCCCGACATATACAGAGCTTATTTTAGGCCTGCCCGGTGAGACATTTGAAAGCTTTTCCAAGGGAATATGCGAGCTGCTCGAACGAGGTCAGCATGATTCCATAAATGTTTTCAGATGTGAGGTGTATCCGAATTCCACCCTCGCAAAACCCGATTACATGAAAAAATTCGGTATAAAAACCGCGGTAAACAAGCTTAATATAAATCATTGCAAAATATCAAATGCCGTGTTTGCCGGCGGACTTGAATATATAGTCGAGACAAACACAATGACGGCGGATGAACTTATATATGCCACAATATTTTCTTCCGTAATTCAAAGTGTTCATTGCCACGGACTTCTGCAGTTTATTGCGATATTTCTGCATAACGAAAGAAATGTATCATATTATGAATTTTACCGTTCGTTTCTCGATACATTCTCAAAGACCGACGGCGTTATCGGTACTACCATAAAGAATATTGCGAAAAGCATGGAGGCCACTTCCCGCGGAGAAGTTGATTTTTCGTATATAAATCCCGAGTTCGGTGATATAACATGGCCTTATGACGAAACAATGCTTCTTGACTGGATTTATTCACTTGATGAGTTTTATTCCGAGTGCTCCGATTTTGTCAAAAAATATATGGATGACACAGGGCTTTTCGATGAGCTGATGTCATATCAGAAAAACATGATTGTTACACCTAAGTGCAGCGAAACGACGGTTGATTTTAACTATGATTTCTGTTCATATTTCGATGCCGTTCTTGCCGGGCAAAATGCCGGGCTTGAACAAAAGCCGGTGTCCGTTAAATTTACACCGGGTGTAAGCGTTCCCGATGAATTATCCGAATTTGCAAAAAAAATCGTCTGGTACGGCAGACGAAACAAGAGCAGTATAAAAAAATCTTTCTGCATATAACGTATAATCTGTGAGGAGATGCGATGCATGAAAAATGTATATTTTGTGCAGGTCAGTAATTATTTGTCAAAATCATTGTATTTGCCGTATGCCGCAGGAACAATAGTTGCCTATTCTTTTTCTCGTGAAGAAATAAAAAAGAATTACTGTTTTAAGGGATTTGTCATAGAAAAAACCGATGTCGAAAAAACAGTGAATTCATTCGAAAATCCGTTCTTTATCGGCTTTTCAAACTATGTCTGGAATATTGATTATAATCTGGAACTGGCAAAAAAGGTAAAGGAAATTTTTCCCGAGTGTGTTATATGCTTCGGCGGTCCGTCTGTGCCCGATGACACAGAGCTTCTGTCTCAATATTCTTTTATAGATATTCTTATCCACGGTGAAGGGGAGACTGTCGTTTATGAACTGCTTAAGGCATATTCCGAAAATTCGCTTTTAAGTGATATTGCGAATATATCGTACAGATTAAACGGAGTGCCTTATGAGACCGAAAAGAAAATTGTCTGCGGCGATTTGTCGGATTATCCTTCGCCGTACACTTCGGGCTGCTTTGACGGAATAATAAACGATCCGGCTTATGAGGGTATTCAGTTTGACGCTCTTTTTGAGACAAACAGGGGCTGTCCGTATAAATGTACATATTGCACATGGGCGAGCAAGAGCTTTCGTACTTTTTCAATGGAACGCGTAAAAGCCGATCTGGATTGGATGGCTGAGAATAAAATCAGTTTTGTGTTTTGCGTCGACGGAAACTTCGGTATGCTTCAAAGGGACATGGAAATTGCCGAATATGTTGTTGCACTTAAGAAAAAATACGGTTATCCGCAGAGAATGGAATCATGTGCCGCAAAAAACAAAAACGATTTTGTTTTCGAAATGAACCTGATGCTCGAAAAAGCGGGGCTTAACAGAGGCGTGTCCATTGCCGTTCAGAGTATGTCACCCGAGGTTCTTAAAAATGTCGGCAGACAGAATATTAAGCCCGTAGATCTGGCTTTCGAGCTTAAACGCTACCGTGAAAATTCAATAACAACATATACCGACCTTATATTGGGTCTCCCCGGTGAAACTTTTGAGAGCTTTTGTGACGGTTACTTTAATGTAATAGAGGCGGGGCAGCATACCTCCGTAAATGTATATCCGTGTGAAATTTTGCCGAATACTGCACTGTATTCGAAAAAAGAGAGGGAACGTTTCGGCATAAAAACCTTAAATGCGAACTTGAGTCAGCGTCACAGCATTGTGAACGGGCAAGGCTCCCGTACCGAGATTGTTGTTTCAACAAACACATTAAGCAGTGACGAATGGGCAAAGGCTTATAAAATATCCGAAACGGTGCACGCATTCCATTGTCTGGGGCTTATAAAATTTCTTGCCGTATATCTCAGAAAAGCGAAGAATGTTTCATACAAGAATTTTTATCTCGGTCTTTATGATTATATCGAAAATAATGACGGCAGTTTTCTGAAAAAAGCCATTGATAATGTGTTCGGCTGTGTCGACCTGTTTATTAAGGGAAAAGCCGATTTGGCGTATGTTAACAGTGATTTCGGAAATATTGTATTTCCATTCTGCGAAGGTCTTTTCCTGTATTGTGTAAAGAATTTTGATGAATTTTACAGTGAAATAGGCAAATATTTCTTCGGCTATTTTGAAGCCGGCGATGCCGAAGCGGAGGACTTATTTGCATATCAGAAAAATATGATTACACGCCCCGGTGAAAAGCCGTTTTTAAGTCAGGGAAAATATGATTGGTGCGAGTATTTCAGACACACATATGACCCCGAATTTACAAGACCGACACCGAAAGAACAGACACTTAAATTTGAGGGCAATGATTATTCTGACCTGCCGGAATACGCACGCATGATAGTGTGGCTCGGCAGAAGAGCATTAAAAACCATTAAGCCCGAACCGACAGCGGAAGAATAAAATCTTTTTTCTCTTTTGATTAAATAAGAAAAGCTCATATACCGGCAGTCTGTCGCTGTCATGTATATGAGCTTTGTTTTTTTTATTTAGAGCCGATTATTCCTTCGGTTCAATATAGCCTTCCGCACACAGAAGCTCTGCGGCGAGAACGGCACCGCCGGCGGCACCTCTTAATGTGTTGTGTGACAGGCAGACGAACTTGTAGTCATACTGCGTGTCTTCTCTGAGTCTGCCGATTGAAACGGCCATGCCGCCCTCAAGCTCACGCTGAAGCTTTGTCTGCGGCATATTGTCCTCCGTAAAATAATTGAGGAACTGCTTGGGTGCATGGGGGAGATTTAATTCCTGCGGCTTGCCGGAGAAGTTTTTCCATGCTTCAAGAATCTGCTCTTTTGTGGGCTTGTTCTTAAAGCGTACAAACACCGCCGCCATATGACCGTCGGACACGGGAACTCTGAGGCACTGCGCCGTAAAATGAGGCTCTGTGGCGGGGACTATCTCGCCGTCAACAACCTTGCCCCAGATTTTAAGCGGCTCTTTTTCGCTCTTTTCTTCCTCGCCGCCTATGTAGGGGATAACGTTATCCACAATCTCGGGCCATCTTTCAAATGTTTTGCCCGCACCCGAAATCGCCTGATATGTGCATACAAGAACATCTTTTACGCCGAACTTTTCATCAAGCGGATAAAGTGCCGGAACATAGCTCTGAAGGGAGCAGTTTGACTTTACGGCTACAAAGCCTCTCTTTGTGCCGAGACGCTTTTTCTGATGCTCAATAACTGCAAAATGGGCGTCGTTTATCTCGGGAATAATCATGGGAACATCGGGAGTAAATCTGTGTGCGCTGTTGTTTGACACAACGGGGCATTCCGCTTTTGCGTAAGCGGTCTCAAGTGCTCTTATCTCATCCTTTGACATATCAACTGCACAGAAAACGAAGTCAACCATTGAAGCGATTTTTTCTATATCGGCAGTGGCATCGTAAACCGTCATCTTTTTGACGTTTTCGGGCAGAGCGGTCTTCATAACCCATCTGCCGCCGAGGGCCTCTTCATATGTCTTGCCGGCAGAACGGGGGCTTGCGGCAAGTGCGGTAATTTCAAACCACGGATGATCCGCAAGAAGCGTGACAAAACGCTGACCGACCATACCGGTAGCGCCGATTATACCTACTTTGTAATGCTTGTCCATTATATAACCTCCTTATCACTTTGCCGAAAACAGGATAAATATGTTGCACCTGCAAGCTGACTGTGATAAAATATATTACATTCTATCATTTATTTGACTTCAAGTCAAACATAAAATGAAATTATAAAAATAAATCCGGAGCAAACTATGAAAAAAAGTGATTTTTATTATGACCTGCCCGAGGAACTTATCGCACAGGAACCCGCGGAAAAAAGAGACCATTCACGCCTGCTTGTCATGGGCAGACAGTCCGGCGAAATCGAGCACCGCCATTTTTATGACATTCTCGAATATTTTAAGCCCGGTGACTGCCTTGTTCTCAACAATTCAAGAGTTCTGCCGTGCCGACTTTACGGCGTAAAAGAAGACACCGGCGCAAATGTAGAATTTCTGCTTCTTAACAATAAGGGCAACGATGTATGGGAGTGCATTGCCGGCCCCGGCAAGCGTGCAAAAGAGGGAACTTCATTTTCTTTCGGTGACGGAAAAATAAAGGGTGAAGTGCAGAAGGTTCTCGATAACGGCGACCGCCTTGTCAAATTCACATACGACGGCATTTTCCTTGAACGCCTCGAAGAAATAGGAGAAATGCCCCTGCCGCACTATATAACGCATAAGCTTCAGGACAGCGAACGCTATCAGACCGTCTATTCCAAGATAAACGGTTCAGCCGCCGCACCGACAGCCGGACTTCACTATACCCCCGAGCTGCTCGAAAAAATCAGGGCAATGGGCGTTAATGTCGTATATATTACTCTTCATGTCGGAATAGGCACATTCCGTCCCGTTAAAACCGAGAATATCGAAGACCATAATATGCATTACGAGAGCTATTCTATCTCGCCCGAAACGGCAAATATCATAAACGAGACCAAGAAAAACGGCGGCAGAATTATATGCAACGGCACCACCTGCTGCAGAACACTTGAATCCGCCTGTGACGAAAACGGATTTGTTCCGGCGTGCAAGAACGAAACGAACATATTTATATATCCCGGCTATAAATTCAAGTGCATTGACGCTCTTATAACAAACTTCCATCTGCCCGAGAGCACGCTTATTATGCTTGTGTCGGCATTTTGCGGACGCGAGAACACACTCAACGCCTACAAAATCGCGGTTGAACGGAAGTACCGCTTTTTCTCCTTCGGTGATGCGATGCTTATAGTGTGAATACCGCACATGACACACATTTTTGGGATGTAGCCGATATAAAAAAACAACTGTTGAAATCAATGTTGATACGGATGACTTAAAAAAAGCACAGCAGATTTTTGATAATTTGGGATTAGATCTGTCAACTGCCGTCAATATTTTTCTGCATCATTCAGTTATGGAGAATGGTATTTCCTTTGAATATGAAGTGCCGAATGAGACAACAATTGCGGCGATAAAGGAATGTGAAGAGATGATGAAACACCCAGAACGGTACAAAACATACAGCAGCATTAAAGAAGTTATAGAGGAATTAAATCTCGAAGATAATTGTAAAGATGAAAATCAGGATAATTAAAGAAATCGAAAAGCACCACGATTGGTTTTTATTCCGCGAAAAATTGCCGATGCCCGTACTGCGTTAAATAAAAAACCGTTGACAAAATGGGATTTATCCTATATTATATAAATAAGGGATAAATCCCATATTAAGGGAGATAATATATGCGGGAATTTGAAATTGTTTTTTATGACAAACCCGACGGCAGTGAGCCGGTGAAGGAATTTCTTTTGTCCGTTGACGATAAAATGAGGGCAAGAATGATGAGAACGATTGAATTGCTTGCGAAAAACGGAACAACCTTGAGAATGCCGTATTCCGAACATCTTGTTGACGGAATATTCGAATTGAGAGCAAAAGTCGGCTCCGATA